>CAYVFW010000115.1:0-10255 GCA_964450325.1 uncultured Phycisphaeraceae bacterium
ATTGAGTACGGCATGATGCAGGCCTTCGCGGAGGGATTCGCGATTATGCATAAGAAGACCGAGTTAAATCTAGACTTGGCGCAGGTGGCGCAAGTCTGGCAGGTGGGCTCGGTTGTGCGCTCCTGGCTGCTCGATCTTACGGCCGAGGCGTTGAAGGCCGATCAGACATTGGAGTCCATCAAGCCCTACGTAAGTGACAGCGGTGAGGGGCGTTGGACGGTGCTGGAAGCCATGGACCTGGACGTCGCGGCACCTGTCATCACGCTCAGCTTGCAAGCCCGCTTACGTTCACGCGATAGCGAGAGCTACTCGGATCGGATGTTGGCGGTGATGCGAAACGCCTTCGGGGGTCACAGCATGCAGAGCAAAGCCGGGCCCGGCCATTAAGTTACGCTGCCGATCGCAACGCGGTAAACTTCCCACCCCGCCCTTGAGTTAAAAACATGTCTACTAAACTGGAACGTCATGTGCTTGTGGTGTTCGGCGCCACCGGCGATCTCGCTCACCGCAAGGTGCTGCCATCTCTCTTTGATCTTGCGAGTCACGGCTCGGCGAAGGGCAAGACCGTTGTACTAGGCGTGGCGCGGGCCGGGCTGGATGATAACCAGTTCCGCGCCTTACTTCGTGAGTCACTGCTTAAGAATAAGGCAGACCCGGCGGTCGCGGACGAGTGGTTGAATAAGTATGTTTACTTTCAATCGCTGGGCGCGGCCGACGCTCCGGCGTATGCTCGACTGCGCGAACGGATCGAAACTTTAGAGCAAGCTAATAATCTGGGCCAGCATCGAATTTATTATCTGGCGCTTCCGGTCGCGGCTTTCCCCACCACCATCGAAGGCTTGGCGGGCGCGGGGCTTCATTCCAGCAAGGGCTGGACTCGACTAGTTATCGAAAAACCGTTCGGTAATGATCTCGCATCCGCCCAATCGCTCAACGCGGTGATACACACATCATTCACCGAGGAGCAGGTGTATCGATTAGATCATTATCTGGGCAAGGAGATGGTGCAGAATTTGCTCGCGTTCCGGTTCGGCAATGCGCTCTTTGAACCCATCTGGAACCGCGACCGCGTGAAGCAGGTTGAAATTACAGTGGCCGAGGAGCTGGGCGTCGAAGCGCGCGGCTCGTTCTACGAGAAGGTGGGGGCGGTGCGTGACATCATGCAGAACCACATGATGCAATTGTTATGTTTGACGGCGATGGAACCGCCATCCCTGCTTGACGGTAACTCGGTCGCGAACGAAAAAGTCAAAGTGCTCGAGGCGATGTCGCCTATTGATCCGGCCCGGACGGTGCTGGGCCAGTACAGCACGGGGGAGCTTCACAGCAAATCGTTAAAAGGTTATCGTCAGGAAGCGGGCGTCTCGCCCGAGAGCATCACCGAGACGTACGCCGCCACCGTGGTCTCTATCAACAACTGGCGATGGCACGGTGTGCCTTTCTTTCTGCGCACCGGCAAGCGGCTTCCGAGCAAGGCCTCTCGCATCGTCGTAACATTTCATCAACCCCCCGCCGCACTGTTTAACCCTTATGTTGTATGCGGCTTGGCGTGCAACCGCCTTGAAATTACGTTGCAGCCTAATGAGGGTTTCAATCTGGCATTTGTAACAAAGGTTCCCGGCGAAGGGATGCACCTTGCCACTCAGGAGATGCGCTTCCGCTACGCCGACGCCTTCGGCCCGCTCCCTGAAGCCTACCACACGCTGATGCTCGATGTGATCCGCGGCGACCACACCCTGTTCGTGCGCAACGATGAAGTTGAAGGTTCGTGGAAACTCTTCGCACCGCTGCTAGACCATCTGCCCCCGCTCAGTTTTTATCCAGCGGGATCGTGGGGACCGTCAAAGACCGATGAGTTATTGGCTGCGGAGCACGCGTGCTGGACTGATCTGTAGCCGTTTGAGACCCCAATTTTGAACGGCCCGGTGGCGGGAGTGGAAAAAGGGTGGGCGCATGCCGCTGCCGCTGCCGCTTGGTAGAGCCCGATGACCGCCGGACTGGGAGACCCTAACAGCACTACAATCTGAGGATCAAGCACATAGCGGATTTTGGCCCGCCAGCTTCACGACGAGAGCACCCAACTGGAACACAACTATGTCCACAATGACCGACTCGCTCACAAAGTTTAATTGGCAGCCTCAGCCTGCGGCACAAGCCGTTCTCGACTCCATCATCTTGGATTTCCTCGCCGCGTGCCCGCAAGCTGCGGTGCTGGCCAAGCGGATGAAAGAGGAAACCGGAACACGTTTTAAGGATTGGATCGACTTTATTCAACTGCCCAAGTCAAGCGGGCTTGAAGCGAAGATGAGGGAAGTGGGCTACTCGCTTGATCCTCAGGCCGGTGCGGCACAATGTTATTTTCATCACGGCGCCATGTTTCCGCATGTGCTCTTTGTTGCTGGGGGGCCGTTGGTCGTAGCGATCAAGGTGGATTGCGTGGCCGACTTCGTGGCATGCTGGGGATTGCACGATGTGAAGATTGTCGGTGAACCACTCTCGCAGTTCCGATTGGCAACCGTGTTCAGCAGCCCCGGCGCGGAGTTGGCAGTGGTCGAGCGCCACGGTTATCGTGGATTTGTGCCCGCACCAATCGATGCTAACAAGGGCATCGCATCACTACGGCATCTGGAGGCGTTCCGAACTCGCAACCGTGATCTGCCGGACGATCACGCGGGATATGCGCACGCGATGAAACTCTTTGACGCCGCGGCGGCGGAGGTTGGGCGAGATTGGGCCGCGGATCTCTTCTTCTGGTCTGAGCGTGAGTTTTGGCAGCGTCGCAATCGTGCGGCCCAGGTACAAAAAGCCCGGCAAGATAAGCTAGGACTCGGTTGGGCCAATCACGATCATCACACGTATCGGTGTTCGCGCGCGACTTTCAAGGAGCACGTTGCGCTCTTTGAGAAGATGGGTTTCCACTGTCGCGAGAGCTTTTATGCCGGGGCTGAGGCCGGGTGGGGTGCCCAAGTGATGGAGGCGCCGGTCGGCGGATTCACTACATTTAATGATGTGGACATGAGCCCCGAGGAACTGCTCGGTGATTTTTCCCACGAGGGGTTCAGCCAAGATTCCGGTAAGTTGGGGACCGTGGGTATCTGGTGCGAGCTCCACGGGCAGGCACTGTTGCAGGCGGGAATGCACCACCTTGAGTGTCAGTTTGACCATCACGCTCTGGTAGAGCAGCTTGACCGCGAAGCGGCGATCAAGACGATGGCTCCGTTCACGACATTTCCTTACTTGCGGCAGGCGTTTACGCACGGCGAACAGTGGGCCATCAAGCCCGAGCGGGCTAATAAGCTGCTCACGGCGGGCCTGATTACCGCCGAGCAGTGCGAGCGGTTTATAAAAGACGGGGCGCTCGGCTCGCACATGGAGAACTTGGAACGTAACGATGGATTCAAAGGTTTCAACCAGCAGGGCGTTAGCGACATTATCGCCAGGACCGATCCTCGCCGTCGGCCCCTAGCAGCCGGGGCTCATTGAGAGTTACGTTGTAGCGCCGTGGTGTGCGAGATGCCGCCCGCGAATTGTTGCAGCTGGCCCTTGTGTAGCTAGCTGTGGCGACCGCGCGGTTTCACGGGGCTGCATTCAGTTGTAATAGTTACGGTCGACTACTCCTCGTCGCTGCGGAGCTTCGCGACTACCGAGAGATCTTCTAAAGTTGAGGTATCTTGGGTGATCTTGGTCACGCCGCACGCTACATCGCGCAGCAGCCTGCGCATGATTTTGCCCGAGCGGGTTTTGGGAAGCGCTTCCGCGAACCGGATTACTTCCGGGCGGGCGAGTGCGCCCACTTCGCGGGCGACATGGGCGGCCAGTTCGGCTTTCAGCGCATCGCCGGGCGTCTGGCCCGGGTTGTCTGTGAACCACTTGCCTTTGAGTGTAACAAAGGCGCAGATGGCGCTCCCTTTAATTTCGTGAGGAATACCCACCACCGCAGCCTCGGCGACGGCGGGGTGACTCACCAGCGCGCTTTCCACCTCCATCGTGCCCAGCAGGTGCCCGGAAACTTTAATTACATCATCGATGCGACCCTGAATCCAGAAGTAGCCATCGCGGTCGCGTCGGCACCCGTCGGCTGAAAAGTAATAAGGCTCGCCGGTGACGGGGTCTTTTACTCTGGTCCAATAGTTACTAATAAATCGCTCTCGGTTACCGTGCACTCCGCGGAGCATGCCCGGCCACGGTTTGCGGATGACGAAGAGGCCGCCCTCGTCGGGGTTAAGTTCCACCCCCTGCTCGTTGACCACGGCGGCATCTATGCCCAGCATGGGGAGTGTGCACGAGCCGGGCTTGGTGGGTATCGCGCCGGGCAGTGGTGTTACGATGTGACCGCCGGTCTCGGTTTGCCAGTAGGTGTCCACGATAGGGCAGTGATTATGTCCAATGTGCTCCTGATACCACATCCACGCCTCGGGGTTGATGGGTTCACCCACCGAGCCTAGCACTTTTAAGCTGCTTAGGTTGTGCTTGGCCGGGTGCTCCCCCCCCCATTTCATGAACGTGCGGATCGCGGTGGGGGCGGTGTAAAAATGGGTCACTTTGTGCCGGGCGATGATCTCCCAGAAACGGTCGTTGCCGGGAAAGTTCGGGGCGCCCTCGTACATAAGCGTGGGCACCCGGTTCATCAGCGGCCCGTACACGACATAACTATGACCAGTCACCCACCCGATGTCTGCGGTGCACCAGTACATGAGCCCCGCACCCGGCACGAGGTTAAATGTAAGTCGCGCGGTCATCGCCACAAAGCATAAGTAGCCGCCGGTGGTGTGAACGATGCCCTTGGGCTTGCCGGTGCTGCCGCTGGTATAAAGCAGAAACAACATATCCTCACTGCTCGTCCGAGCGCACGGGCACGCATCCGAGGCGGTGTCCACCACTTCGTGCCACCAGTGAAACCGTGTGCCACCGAAGTGCACTTCCCCGCTGCGAAAACGCAATGATGGGGAATCGACACCGGTGTGCCGCAGCACCAGCACGTGCTCGACGCGAACGCCGTTGCCCGCGAGGTCCTTGACGGCTTTATCTACGTTGGCCTGCAGCGTAACCGGCTCTCCCCGCCGATAGCCCGCATCCGCCGTTATAATTACCTTGCTTCCAGCATCGGCCACGCGCTCCGCGATTGCGGTGTGTGCGAACCCGCCGAAGATAACGCTGTGCGCCGCACCGATCCTCGCGCAGGCCAGCATCGCGATCGCCAACTCCGGCACCATCGGCATGTAAATCGTTACCACGTCCCCCTTGACAACCCCCATACCTAGGAGCGTGTTGGCCAGCTTAGACGTTTGCACTTGTAACTGCGCATACGTAAGCTCTCTTATCTCGGGGGCGCTCCCGTAGTTCGAATGATGGCTCGGGTGGCCCGTCCGTGGTGTAACGGGTTCGCCTTCCCAAACAATTGCAACTTCGTCCCCGTGCCCGGATTGTACATGCTTATCAACGCAGTTATAACACGCGTTGATCTCACCATCGGGAAACCACTTAGCATCGGGTGCCTTCCACTCTAGAACTTTCGTGAAAGGCTTGAACCACGCGAGCGACTTGGCCTCCTTAGCCCAGAATTTTTCCGGCTCGGCTATGCTGTACGCATGGAGTTGCTTGTAGTCATATAAAGTATCAATCAGCCAGTGATCAAGCCCGACCTCGCAAGCCTTGGGCGGCTGGAACAAGCGGTTCTCGCGCAGCGCAGATTCGATGTTCTTGGTAGCTTCGGACATGGATTAGGCCCTTCAGGGTTGAATGGATGAGCGCGAAAATCACCGCGTCTCGTTACCGCGCAACTATACCGGGCAAGCCGCGGCGGCGACGCCCCGAGGTTGTCTACCGGCCCCATCGCCGCAATCCTCTTCCGTTTTCGCGAGGGTCTGGAAATGACAACCGCCGCGTCAACGATCGTCGGGATCGTCAACGCGGCGAAGTTTGTGTCCGTTGCTACCTCTACGCGTGCGGATACTTTTAGCAGCCGCCAGCGGACCAATGGCCGAAGAATGCATCGACGTCCGAGCCATCGACGCCGCCGTCGAGATTTACATCCGAACTGGTTTCGGCCTGTGGCTGGTTGTTGAGAGTGCCGCCCGAGTAATCGCGATTCCAGACGCTGTAGAAAAGCTTGGATTTGTGACCTTGAACCGCGAAGACCCTTTCACCAAACGGCGCATGCAGTCCGGTCTCGGGGCCTCCGAGCTGGAGCTCTCCACTCCCAAACTGCGCGGGCGTACTGGTGAAGTGGTCGAACGCGCTTCTGAACGCACCCGATGTTCCTTCCAGGCAGTAGATGCGCCCATCTTCAAGATTGGCGGCAAAGAGCTGATTGTTAATAACGTCGAAACTAATATTACCCAAGCCAAGGCCGCGGTTGAGCGGAGCTTCCTGAATTGGTTTGGCTCCAGGCCGTCGCGTTGGGACCAGTGTAACGAAAGGGCGATGATGTCCCGGTTGTCGGCTCCCAGCCCACGCCCAGCGACGCGTTCGCATCGCCGCGAAGGTTGAAAATAGTTAACGCAGGCTTGGAGAGATTCTGCGCATCCACCGCCGTCATCACCGCGAGTTTCCCGCTTAAGGGCGCGAACCCCGGGGCGGTGTAAGGGGGCCGGTTTCCAGAGCAATCGCCGGTCGGACATCCCCCAATCTGCCCGGACGCCGGTGCGGACAATGAGCCCGCCGCAACAAGCAGCGAGGCAACAGTGAACGGTGAAATTGAACTCTTCATGAGAGGCTCCTTAAAAATGGCCATTGGATACCAAGCACAAGTGACGCCACTCAGCTCAACGCAAGCTGCATTCTGCTTTGCCCACTCAACCGCGATGGTCGCGACTTTTTATCGCGGGTTGCTACTTAGCTTTCGCACGTTCTCTTAGGGTCTTACACGAGACACGCAAAACTACCTCGGATCTCGTCGCGGCGGTGCCTGGCAACGGGCCTGCCGCGGCGGTAAAATCGAGAGCGACCCAGTTAGACGTCGGATTGGTGACCCAAGCTCAGCCGCACGGTGCACTCCCTGATCCTTATCCGCCTTTGAATCCGACATGGGGAGCGGCCAAGCCGGGGACCGCAGTTTGTGCTCAAGTGCCAGGCCGATGACGGGTGGGGACTGCGCCAATGATTCGGCATGAACCGACCGACTCCTCGATCTGCCAGAAGTCTTCGCCGGATGCTTTGTTGCGCACTTATCGGCGCGGGCGGTGCGTGTGTTTGCGCCGCCCAAGGGGCTGATGATAAGTTGAATCCGCTGACGTTGATTGATCGCGGGGCCTCAGCGAAGATTGGTTACTATCTTCCCCAGCGCATCGCATTGACAGCCGAGCGGCCGGCATTTGTAACAAAACTTCCCGCCGAGGTTGCAGAGTTGAAAGTGGCAAATCTTAAGTTCGCCGAGCTATCAACCGCTGGCAAGAGCGTATGGATGGCGCTATTGGAGGGCGCGACGGGCGAATCAAAGCTGTGGGTGGATGCCAATAGAGACGGCGACCTGAGCAACGATGAACCCGCAGATTGGGCGGAGAAGACTCAGAGCCAGCAGGGGCAGACGATGACCATGCGAGCCGGGGGAGCCATGCTGGCGCTTGGCACCGCTGAGAAGCCGTTTAAAGGTTATGTTATTATCTACCGCTTCGATCCCAACGACCCCGCCCGCGCTGCGGTCAAGGGGTTCATATTCGCACACCGTGACTATGCTCTCGAAGGGGAAATTTCATTGGGCGACAAGGCTTACAAAGCGCTGGTCGTCGATGACGGAATGGTGGGAGATCTGCGGGGTAAGCCCGATTCGCCCGAGGCTGCCGCGGAACGCACCAAGCGGCTGGGTGCTCCACCCCCATTCTCCGGAGTAAACGTTCTGCTGGATATCAATGCCAACGGGAGCTTTGAGCGCAAAGGCGAATCTTTCGATATCCGGATGCCCTTTAAAGTCGGTGGAGCGGTGTACGAGTTTTCCGACGTAAGTCCCGATGGAAGCTCGCTGAAAGTAATCAAAAGCGACAAGGATGCAGTGGAGATCGTTCCCCCGCCCGATCACGCCGTTGGCAAACGCATCACACCTTTCGAAGCCAAGACAATGGATGGCAAGACCTTGAAGTTCCCCGAGGATTACAAGGGTAAAGTGGTGCTGCTTGATTTCTGGGCCACTTGGTGCGGCCCGTGCATCGTGGAGATGCCCGTGGTTGTTGCGGCACACACCAAGTATCACGATCGCGGCTTTGAGGTGCTGGGCATCAGCCTCGACCGCGAAAAGGCCGAAGATAAGATCAAGCAAATGGAGACCTCAAAGGGCATGCGATGGCCGCAGGTTTACGATGGGGGATTTTGGAAGGCACGAATCGCCGAGCTTTACGCCGTTCAGTCAATACCCGCAACCTACTTGGTTGATGGCGATAGTGGGTTGATTTTGGGGATTGGGTTGCGGGGCGCGAAGTTGGGGTCCGCCATCGAGGAAGCCTTGGCGAAGAAGCGAACGCCTTAACCTTCGATGTAGCTCACTTCTGATGCGTGCGTGAACCGCTGCGGGTACATCCGGCAGGAACCGCGGCGGTAAACAACTTTAATGGTGCTGGCGGTGTCGCGACAGCGCAGAAGCTTGCTGGTCGCACTTCGCTGGACCCGGCTATTAATTTTGAGCTTGAGCCTGTGATCTTTCAAATCGGCCTCGAATATCTGTCGAGCGTTGTGATGGAGCGGCGTGTGATTGGTGTGGGGGCGCCGATTGATGGGTTGACACGGAACTCAGAGAACGGGGCACGTATTGGTCGGTGGGTTCGTGACTTGGAGGATCGTTCGGGCGCGATCCTGGCGAATGTTGTTGTGGTGCCAGCGGAGATTGTGGTGATACCTTCGCCGGGTGTCGCTGCGGTGGTGATGTTGGGAGCTGGGATGTTGCGGATGGTTGGAATAAGGCGGCGGCGGGGGACAGAACTGCGAGAGCCGCGCCGAGTAGGATGCTGAGCGGGAGTTGCAACGGCGCATGCTCGTGTGTGCAGCGGCTGCGCGTCCCTAAAAACGTCAGGGCCAGAATCGCCACGGCTGGGAGGATGACATAACTTCTTCAGGCACAAGCATCTTGCGAATGGCACGGGCGAGCTGCGAAACTCCTTGGCCTGAAGGGTGTTGGGAAAGATCGCCCGCAGGAGTGGCACCTGCTTGAGCCCCGAGGACATCTTCGCCCAAGTGCAGCGATGCCAGGGCAACGTTTGGCGCATTTGCCAGCAGTTTATCGGACGGGTGGTGGAATGCTGGGGTGAGGTCGGCGCGGAGATGAATATTCAGCCGCGGCAGGCTGGCAAGTTCGGGATAGCAGCGGGCGAAGGCGGGGTGTGCGAGCAACTCGGCGGGGTGTGCGAGTGGTGAGGGTGAGGTGGGGTCGCTTACATCCAGGATAAGGTCGGCGTGGGGCGCGAGTGAGAGTGCAAGGGCGATCGCGGCCTGCTCAATAGGATCATCGCTCACGCGCAGTCCGGGGCAGTCTATGTAACGTAACGTAAGCCCATCGAGGGTGAGATGAACACCAACATAATCTCGGGTGGTTCCCGGCGCATCGGCGACGATGCTTACAGTGTCACCCGCGAGGCGATTGAGAAGGGTAGACTTGCCGATATTGGGCCTACCCAGCGCCAGTACCAGCGGGGGATAGATGAGCCTTGAGAGTGTTCGGTCGCGAGGTGTTGGGGGTGGAGTGGTTGCGGGTGTAAGTCCCGCGGCGTCAAATCGAGCTGGTTGTGCAAGCAGAAGGTCAATGGCCGCAGGACTTATCGCTTGGGCGAGGGCTTCTGTTATAAGTTGATCAAGCGTGGCATCGGTTGAGAGCAGGGGAGCAGGCAAGGATTGATGCAGGCCCGCGGCGAGGAGGCGGGTTTGTAACTCTGCGAGCAGTGCACACCCGCCGTGGGGCATTAACTGAGCGTGGGTTGGCGACCAGCGGACGATGAGCGCTTGGTCGAGGTTGCAGAGCGTGCGCAGGTAGGGGCGGCCAAGCGGTAGCTGATCGAGGCCGACCGCCGCGGCGAAGGTGGCAAAGTCGCCGATGACATCAATTATGGCAATCGCACCGCTGGCGGTGATAGGGGAAGCGATACGCCAGCAGACCTGCGATGAGAGAGGAGTGAGGAGGTTGGCGGGGTTGGCGGGGTTGAGAGGTAATGTAAGCGACGCAGGGGAGGGCGAAGAGGCGGTTGGCGGTGGCTGAGGTTCGGGCACGGTGTGGCGGGGGTGCTGGGTTGTGGGGAAAGCGAAGTTGTAAGCCAGCGAATTTAAGTGAGCGGATATA
>CAYVFW010000116.1:0-10178 GCA_964450325.1 uncultured Phycisphaeraceae bacterium
GATGGCAAGGGCGCGGGCATCTTTAACTCTGGTTCGAGCACCAGCCATGCTATGCAGCTTGTGAACTGCACCATCGCCTCGAACTTCAACGCAACCACCGCGACCCCCGCTGGTTTGGCTGGCGCATGGCGGGGTGTTACGACCAATAGCATCTTCTGGAACAACAACGGCCCCGCCGCGGCGCAGGCAGGCCAGATTGAGAACCCAAGCGCGGGCGCACTCCGACATAACACAATCCAGGGGTGGACTGGCTCGCTGGGCGGAACACTTAACAACGGGTCAGACCCACAGTTCGTCGATCTTGATGGGCTGGACAACATTCAAGGCAACGCCGACGACAATCTTAACCTTAGAGGGCTCTCTCCCCTCATTGATAGCGGTCGAAACACCGACGTCGCCGCCCTGGCTCAGAGCGCCGACCTCTTGGGCACACCGCGCTTTCTGGAGAACCTGGGCGTCGCCAACACCGGCACGGGGCTGGCTCCTTACGTTGATCGGGGCGCTTTCGAGAACGCCCAGTGCATCGCCGACTGCGATGGCGACGGCCTGTGCGATAGCGCGGAACTGCTGGCGGGCAACGATGTTGATTGTAATGTTAACGGCATTCCCGATGGCTGCGAACCCGGCGGCATGGCCCAGATCAACAACCCTGACCCCCTCGCGGGCGAGGCCTTCGCCTTCAGCGTCGATGTAGACCGTGATTGGATGGTGGTTGGCGAACGTTACGATGATGGGTTCTTTGCCCCGCCCGGAGATTCGGGCGCGGCCCATATGTACCAACGCGTCGATGGTGCCTGGGTCTACCGCCAACGGCTTGTCGCCTCTGATGCGGCCATTGGCGACCAGCTAGGCAACATCGTAACTATCGACGGCGAATGGGCCATGGTCGCGGCACGCTACGACGACCATACTTCACTTTCAGATGCTGGCAGCGTTTACGTCTTCCGCCGCCAGGCCGGGGGCTTGGCCGCAACTGGCGGAACCTGGACACAAACCCAGATTCTCCGCGCCGCCGACCCCGCCGCTGCGGACGAGTTTGGCCACGGCCTCTCGCTTGATGGGGGCCTGGCCATCGTCGGCTCCCTCAACGACGACGACCGGGGCCGCAACAGCGGCTCTGCTTATATTTATCGCCTCAACACCCTCTCCAACACTTGGGCGCTCGAACAAAAACTCTCCGCGAGCGACGGTGTGGCCGATGCGGCCTTTGGGCTATCAGTTTCAATCCAGGATTCTCCCGCAGCGGGTGCCTTCGCGCGGGCAGTGGTGGGGGCCCTTGGTGATACCCAGCGCGGCCACTTTGCAGGCGCCGCTTATATCTACGCCCGCACGACTGCGGGCTGGATGCTCGAACAAAAGTTGATACCAGACGTTTCTCAAGCTTTCTACTTCATGGGCGAAGTGGTGGCCCTCGACTCCGACATTGCCGTCATCGCCGCACGCGGCGACGACAACCAATCCACCACCGATGCCGGCGCTGCGCTGGTTTTCGAGCGATCCGGCGTTTTCCCGGCCAGCCAGTGGTCTCTTGCCACCAAACTGGTTCAAGGCCCGCCCGCAGGCAACTTTGGCTTTGGTTTTTATAGTGCCGTGGGCGACGGAGGCCGCCTCATCGCCGTTGGCTCTCCTTGGAAGAGTGACGAGCTAGGCCGCCCGCTAACCGGTGGAGCGGAAGTATTCATCCGAACCCCGCAGAACACCTGGGTTCGCTCCGGCGAGCTAAACCTTACACCTCCGCCGCCCAGCGCGGGGGCTGGGCAGCCCACGGGCTACTTTGGCTACGCTCTCTCCATCAGTGAACGTAATATTATATCTGGGGCGTACGCCGGTGTCGTCGGCTCTGTCGCCGGGGCGGGCTGGCTGCGCAGTTACTCCGCAGATGCCCTGGACTGCGACGGCAACGGAATTCCCGATTCCTGCGACCTGGCAGGCCAACCCCAGCGAGACCGCAACGCCAATGGCGTGCTGGACCCGTGCGAACGCCCCGCCTGCATCGCCGATTACAACGACGACGGCGGCGTGGACGGCGAAGACGTCGCCGAGTTTTTCGAGGCTTGGAGCGCTGGTGAAATTCGCTCGGATGTCAACTACGATGGCGGCGTAGATGGCGGAGATGTTTTTGCTTTCTTCTCAAACTGGGTCGCCGCGGCGTGCTAACTCCTGCTCCTGCTGCTTTCTCGTTCGGATCGTCACCTCAACACATCTCCCGACCTCGCTTGGGGTCTTGCCTCATCACCTCGTTTTAAGGCGTTCAGGCCACCGTGCCCGTGCTCCCGCTCACCATGCCCAACATGCAAGCCTTGCTCGATGGTCTTTCTTCCTGGCGTCCGTTTAACGCGCTGGTCGTCGGCGACTTCATGCTCGACCAGTTAGTTTACGGCGATGCCCAGCGCCTCAGCGCCGATGCCCCGGTGCCCGTGTTGCATGTCCGCCGAACCGAGAATCGCCCGGGGGGAGCCGCTAACGTCTGCCTGAATCTGGCGGCGCTCGGGGGTCGGGTCGTCGCGTTCGGCGTTGTGGGGCGTGATGAGCACGGTTCAACGCTACACCGCGAGCTTACGATGGCGGCAATCGATGCAAGCGGACTATTTGTTGATGACGGCCGTTCGACTACCGTCAAACAAAACTTAATCGGTCTCGCGCAGGGCAGGCACCCGCAGAAGATGTTCCGGCTTGATTATGAATCATGCGAACCGCTCAGCGAAGCAGCCGCCGGGGTACTGCTGGAGCGGTTCGAGGCGGCGTTGGCGGGGTGCGACGTGGTGTGCATCGAAGACTACGCAAAAGGAGTCTGCTCGCCGGAGGTCTGCTCCCGTGTAATTGATCTTGCGCGCCGCGCCGGTAAGGAGGTCTTCGTGGACCCCGCGCGGATGGCCGATTACAGTCGCTACGCACGAGCAAATGTAATTACGCCCAACCGCACCGAGGCCGAAACCGCAGCGGGGATGGCCACCAGCACCCACAACGACGCTTTGCACAATGCCGCTTTGGCCGCCAAACTCATGGCGCAACTCCAGCTTGATTGCTGCGTACTCACGCTCGATGCGCATGGCGCACTGCTACTGGAGCGCGACCGCGAACCGGTGGCGGTTCCCACCGTGGCACGCGATGTCTACGACGTAACCGGCGCGGGCGATATGTTCCTCGCCGCACTCGCTGCGGCCCGCGCCAACAGCTTTTCGTGGGTAGATTCGGTGTCGCTGGCCAACGTCGCCGCGGGGCTTGAAGTTGAGGTCTTCGGTGTGCAGCCGATCGCGATTGAGAAGTTACACCACCAAGTTCTGGTTCAGCACAGCGGCCAGGGCGGCAAGTTCCGCACCCGGCAGCAGTTACGTTTGGAGGTGGCCGCCAGGCGCCGGGATGGTAAGCGAATAGTTCTTACCAACGGCTGCTTTGATGTACTCCACGCGGGTCACGTGTGGCTGCTCGACTGCGCGAAGTCCCAAGGAGATTTTCTGATTGTCGCCACCAACACCGATGCCAAGGTGCGTGAGTTCAAAGGTAACAATCGGCCGGTAAACACCCAGGAGGACCGAGTCCGTGTGCTCGCGGGGCTGGCGAGTGTAGATGCGGTGTGTATCTTCGAGGAAGACACGCCCCTCCAACTCATCGAAGAAATTCGGCCGGATGTGTTGGTGAAAGGCAACGAGTATACCGAGGATCAGATCCCCGGTGCCGCGTTCATCAAAAGCTATGGCGGCGTTATCGCCCGGGTTCCCATGATGCCGGGGCGAAGCACTACATTAACACTGGAACGCAGCGACGATCCACGGGCGGCAACCGTCAAGCCGTCGGACTCGCGATTTGTACGGGACGATTCTCTGCAATCATAACTCAGACGTCGGGGACAATACTACCCAGACTCGCAGTGAGTGCGGCGCTGCCATAGTAACTCTGGTGGCACCTAGCAATCGCTCTTCACACCCGGAACGTTATTATCCAAAGGCAGCTCAGTGGCTTTGGGCTTCTTCGACTGGGAAAACTATATTAAACTGAGATTAGTGTCGTTGAAACGATTGGGCTTCTTTCGCTACGGGTCAGGTTCAGGCTTAGGCTCAGCTTCTTTGCTCATAACTCTCTAGTTTAACTTGGAAGAATCTGCTGCTATCGGGCGTTCCATGACTCATGATCCTTAATGAACAGCCCTGTGTCATAAGTATCTGTGATTCATTATGACCCGTGTCGGCGATCGTTCAAAGTCAGTTCGCAACTTAATAAGACTGTTCCGGCCGATCGCCCTTGGCTGAATGCTCATCCGTCCGAAGCCCGTCAGATACAACTGTCACAGAGCCAGTTCCCTCCCCGATCGCCGCGGCGGGCGTTAGCTCAGAGCCCTGCTCTGCCGATCGCCTTCGGTTCTTCACCAGCACCGCGAACGGTATCAGAAGTACGTTAATGGTCGACAGAATCGTTAACGTAAGCCAGAAGTGAAGAATCGCATTCACCACGATCAGACCGAGCAGGATCATCATCGGAACCACCAGCCGGCGATTCACCGAGATTTTCTTGAACGCAAATGTTGGCACGCGGCTCACCATCAGCAGCCCGATTGTGAGCGCGAGCGCAGCGATGACCAACTGGGGAATCTTTCGCCCCGATACGTTTGAAAGCTCATACATCGCAGGGATCATGACCGCCGCAGCGGCACCAGGGGTGGGCATGCCGGTAAAATAGTTTGAGGAAGGGCCGGCGGGTTTGGTAGAGGGAACGGCCGCGGTGAAGCGAGCCAGGCGCATCCCAGCGCACAGCGCGTAGATCATCACCGCGCCCAGCTCGATGGGGGTGACGGCCGGTGTGAGCAGCCACTCGTGCAGAATGATCGCGGGGGCCACGCCGAACGAAACAAAATCAGAGAGCGAGTCGAGCACCGCGCCGAACTTCGATGAGACCCGCAACAGCCGGGCGGCCCTTCCATCCAACGCATCGAATACCATCGAGAGCGCGATCGCGGCGATGGCCAAGTCCCACCGCGTACCCACAAGCGAAAAGTGAATCGACGCCAGCCCGCAGCAGAGCGATAGCGTGGTAATAAAGTTGGGTACCAGCACCGCAAGCTGCACATCGCTTTTTTTCGCGCCTATCTTGAAAAACATAAGTTACTCTTTTAGATGCCCATCGCGTGCGATGAGCGTCATTCCCCTCGCCCGCGGATTCATTACAAATATAAGTAGAAAAGACTATGTAAGCAGCGGGTCCGCGCTCCCAAGCCGGGCTATGACCGTCGCGCCCGCTTGAGTCATATCGCCCACCTTCACCGACGGCACCGTGCCCGCAGGGAGATAAACATCAACCCGTGATCCGAACCTGATAAGCCCGAACCGTTCGCCCGCCGCGAGCACGGTTCCTTGGCCAACGCGGCAGACGATCCGCCGCGCGATCAGCCCCGCGATCTGAACACACACGACCTTGCGACCATCGGCCAGCGCAACAACAAGCGAGCAGCGTTCGTTATCCGTGCTGGCTTTGTCGAACGACGCGTTAAAGAACTTACCCGGGGTGTAAGCAATTTTCTCCACCGTACCATCAACCGGCGACCGGTTCACGTGAACGTTAAACACGTTCATGAAGATGCAGATGCGCGTCAGCGGCGCTCCTCCCAGCTTAACTTCAGCGGGTGGCGCAGCTGAGTCAATGATCACTACTCGTCCATCCGCCGGGCAGACCACAGCATCGGCGTCGGTCGGTACCACGCGTTGGGGATCTCGGAAGAACCAAATGCACCACAAAGTAAGTACACCGCAGGCCACGCCCACAACTATTGCCGCCGGGGCCGCGCCGAGCCACCACGCCAGGGCGGTAAGAGCTGCGCTGGACGCGACAAAGATTGCGATAATTGGCAGACCCTCGGGCGCCACGGGTGGCGCGGGCCGTTCAGTTCGGTCGGGGGGTGCAGCTATTACGGCCTTGCGGGGACTTGCGGTGGGCGAGATCATTCGTGATAACAGCGTAGGGTGGTGATGAGCGGTTGCGCGGGGCATCGGCTCTGTATTTCACTCATATTACGGGCGGCGGAACCGCTCGAACTGCATGAAACGATAGTGAAAGCCATGCCGCTGTATTGATTACTTTGAGGCCCCCACGCCGATGGCCTCGGCTCGTGCCACGTTGAGGGTCCGCGCCCCGGCCCGACCGGTAAAGAACGCAAAACCGCCCGAATAATCCCACGCCGCGTAGCCGATGTTCCACTCGCGAAGCGGGAGAGTTACGTCGGCAAGCCACGCCAGCCGCTGGGCCTCTGATCCACCGGAAACATAAGCTCCAAACTCACCGCAGTATACCTTGACCCCGTGTCGAGCACCCCAACTCCGCGCACGTTCAAGCTCGCCGCGGACCTTCGCGGCATCCCAGTGTTGTTTCGCGTACCAATTCACCTCCCCCTTCGCCGCGGGATCGGTGGTCGCCTCGGTTGCCGCGGCGATTGACTCGGGCGTGGGGGGGTACGGAATTTTCTTAAGGTGCCGCCAGTTGGCCGCGCCCCACGCAGCTCCCTGATGCGTGAACGTCGCGGGATCGTAAAAGTGAAACGAGTAAATAATTCGTGAATCAGCAAGCATGGAGGCGGTGGGGGTCAGACGGAGCAAGCCCCCGATAGATCCCCACTCATCGCCGGTAGCGAGGATGATGTGCGAAGGAGCCGCCGCGCGGATGGCTTTAATCGTTGTGGCCTGCAACAGCGGCCAGCGTTCGGGGCGATCCTTAAGGCCGTGAGGCTCGTTCATCACTTCAAAGATAACTAATGCTGGGTCGGTGTTGCTGAGCGAGCCCGCGAGTGCCCGCCAGAACGCGGGGTACTCCGTAATCGCTAGCTCCCCCGCTGGGTCGGCCCAGGCGGTTGTGTTAGGGTGAGGATCAACAATCGCGGCAAGGCCTCGCGATGTAAGCAAAGTGATTCCATCGCGATACCGCTTCACCGCGTCAGATTTGAGTGTTTGTGTTTGCTCGTCCCAAAGATTTTGCGGCTCAAAGGGAACACGAGCGTGAGTGAACCCTGCTGCCTTTAACTGGTCCGCGTCCGCCCCGGTAAAATACTTTGCAATCCCCTCAATACTTTTGTCATGGGGTAGCCAGTACCAATGTGATAAATTAATCCCAAGCGCCAGGTTTGGTTCGGCAATCGCGGGAGCAGTTGTCGGTATTACCGACGTCGTCGCCGCAGGTTTTACATCGGGTGCCGGAGGTGGCGAAGCAGCAACTTCCGGTTGCACCACGCCACGTACTTCAGCCCCGCGATCTGGAACAAGCCTTGGGTCAACCGCTGGGTCAACTCCTAGGGAGGCCGCCGCGGAAACCGCGATGTTGCAGCCCCCCGCCATGCCCTGCCTTAAGACGGTCGCGACCGTCAAAGCACTGGCCGATTGCCTTGGCGACGGACATAATGCAACCGTAATAGCTAAAAACGAGGCGGCGATCGCGGCCGAGCGGTAAACCATGCAGGATTATTGGCACGAGGACTGCTCTCAAGGTCGAACTATAATGTAGTCCGTGCTAACAACTACCGCAACTCCTTGGCCGCGGGCGGCGCTGCTTCTGGCCAGCGACATCAAGCTTGCCCACTCTATATTCGCGTTGCCGTTCGCGGTGATGGCAGTCTTTTTAGTTGGCGCGCCCAACGGCGCTGCGTCCGTCCATTGGCCTGTGTTGTCCGCCAAACTTGCCCTGGTCGTAGCTTGCATGGTGGCCGCCCGCACGTGGGCGATGCTCTTCAACCGGCTCGTTGATCGCCGATTTGATGCCGATAACGCTCGGACCAAGAAGAGGGTCTTCGCGGCGGGGCTGCTCTCCGCGCGCGTCGGTTGGCTCGTCGCCGGGGCATGCGCTCTGGTCTTTGCCAGCCTGTGCGCTGGCTTCTTACTTTTATTCGCCAACCCATGGCCACTTTACTTATGTGTTCCTGTGCTGGCGTGGATCGCCTTCTATTCGCTTACGAAACGCTTCACCGCGCTCTGCCACCTCTTTCTAGGCGGAGCGCTGGCCGCAAGCCCCATCGCCGCGGCGATCGCCGTGGAGCCCTCCGCCTTAGCAACGACACCCGCGATCTTCTGGATCGCGGGGTTTGTGTTATGTTGGGTCGCTGGCTTTGATATAATTTACGCACTGGCCGATGAAGCCTTTGACCGCCAGCGCGGCCTGTTCAGCATCCCCGCCAAGTTGGGCATACGCGGAGCGATGTGGGTGGCGCGGGTTCTGCACCTGCTCGCCGCGGCGTTCCTGGCGATGGCCTATCGGTCTGATCCTCGCCTGGGGCCGCTCTTCGGGTCGGCGGTCATCATGATCGCGGTCCTGCTTATCGTGGAGCACATTGCCGCCTCTCGTGGCGGCAAAGCGGGGCTGAACATGGCTTTCTTCACGATCAACGGCATCGTAAGTTGCGTGCTTGGGTGCGCCGGCGTGATCGATATCTTCCTCCCGTAGCAGGCCCCGTCAAATGCGTATCGATGTGCTCACAACCTTCCCCGAGATGTTCGCCAGTACGCCCCCCGCGGCGTTAGGAGTAAGCATCCCCGGACGCGCCGCCGCGTCGGGGCGGGTGGAAGTAGTGGCCACTGACGTAAGAGATTACAGCGACAATAAACATAATAAAACCGATGATCGGCCATTCGGTGGCGGTCCGGGCATGGTGATGATGTGCCAACCGCTTTGGGACGCGGTGACTGCGGTTGAAGCGATGGACACACGCGTAGCTCGGCGGGTTTACCTCACGCCGCAGGGAACCCCCCTCACCCAGCGGCTTGTTGAAGAGTTAAGTCGTGAGCCCCGCCTGCTGCTGATCGCGGGGCACTACGAGGGCGTGGACGAGCGCGTCATTCAGGCACTTTCACCCTTGGAAATAAGCATCGGTGATTATGTTTTGTCGGGCGGCGAGCTTGCCGCAATGGTGCTTATCGACGCCGTGGTCCGCCTTCTACCCGGAGTCCTAGGCGATCACGAATCGAATCAACAGGATAGTTTTTCGGCGCAGGTCGCGGGGCACCGACTGCTGGACTGCCCTCACTACACCCGCCCGCGCGAGTGGCAGGGTCGTGCAGTCCCCGACGTGCTCCTCGGCGGCGACCACGGATTGATCGCGAAATGGCGGCTGGCTCAGCGGCTAGAAAGGACGACCTACCGACGCCCAGACCTCTTGACGGACCAAGTCGAAGCCGGCCTTCCTAGCTCAGAACCCAAGTTAGGGTAGTAAAATGTTAGGTTCTGTCCCCTAAATAGTGCCGGCAACAGCGTTTCTGGAGGGGGTATACGGGTAAGCTTGAGTCAGGAAGCCAACCCAATCCGGCCCGGTGTAGTGACAAACGGCGGGCGATTGTCTATCATCTAGGCCCATGGGATTTGGCCCGGTGGGAACTGAAGTAGTTTGGACGGTACGGATGCAATCGGGCTTACCCATGTCACAGCAACTCCTCGAATCATTTAACACCGCAACCCTCAAGACCAATGTCACCAAGTTTGACGTGGGCGACACCATTAGTGTTTCGTTCCGAATCGTCGAAGGCGATAAGGAACGCCAGCAGGTCTTCCAGGGCGTAGTGATCGTCCGCAAGGGTCGGGGCATCGGCGAGATGGTCACCGTCCGCAAGATCGTGGAAGAAATCGGCGTGGAACGTAAGTTCCCGCTCCACAGCCCCATGGTCGCCGACATCGAGCTCGTCCGCCGCGGCGATGCCCGCCGCGCCAAGCTCTACTTCCTTCGCGAGCGTACCGGCAAGAGCCGTCGCCTCCGCGACCGCCGTCGCGGCATGAAGCACGTCACCCCCGCCGCCAAGGGTTAAGAGTTCCCGCTGGCCCCCTCGGCTGGTGGCACCAACTCGGCATCATAACATAACATAATAATAAAGAACAACGCCGCAGCAATGCGGCGTTGTTCTTTGTCGTGGTAGCTTTGATGTAAATTATTCACCAAGGTTCGTAAACGCCGTCGCGGTTATCTCGACCCGCTCCTCGTCGTCATTCAGCCCTCGGAACTGCCCCCGCCACAGCGGGCCAGTGGGTCAGCGTGGTCAGTGGGTCAGCGGGCCAGTGCCCCAGCGGACCAGCGTGATCAGCCCGCCAGCGGAGCCAGTTCGCCAGTGTGGCCAGCCTGGCCTCGCTACCGGCCAGTTGCTGGCAAACCCGGGCCGCAGTCTGCCCCGCAGCAGTCATCTGCGCAGCCTCCCGGAACTTGCGGACGATCACTTCGGTGCTGT
>CAYVFW010000117.1:0-10132 GCA_964450325.1 uncultured Phycisphaeraceae bacterium
CGCCATAGGGGAGGGCGGTGGTACGGGGGAACCCAAGCACCTGCTTCATCTCGGCGGCGGTGGATTCGTTATTAGTTATGTGTACGAGTGATGGCGATGCGTAGAGGGGGAGGTGAAGCGTGCGGGCTATGCCACCGCCCTGAGCCCAGTGGGGGGCATCAAGCCAGTAACACACATGGGGGATGGAGAGTTCGTCAAAGATCGTTCGTACGACCGCAGAGGGTGAAGGGGAGTTGAAGGGTGCGGGGTGCGCGGACAGCGTCGCTGTGGGCGGGGTTAATTGCTGTGAATGCTCGCTTTGCGGCGACAGCTCAATTAAGGTATGAGTTAACATGCTGAGCATGTTGCCCCACATCGCCATCGTCCAGTCGGGGCGGTGGGATTGCAATAAAGCCCGTATTTTACTGGTGAATTCTCGAGAAGCCTGCGCCCCGGCAAGCCCACCCGCGCAGCGGGCTGAGTGTAATATATCCCAGTCTTCGCGGAGGTCATAGACGCATGCATCGATGCCCGCCTGCGCGCAGCCGGAGATGAGATCCATGAAGATGCGACGCGAGTTGGTGCCGGGTTGCAGAAAGAAGAGGGCCTTCACTCTTGGAGGTATCGGCCGGGGGAGCCGGCTAACGGTACTCTTTGGGGGAAGCCGGGCTGGGGGATGGATAACGGTGTTAAGCTTGTTGGGGAGGCTCGTAGGGGGTAGTTACGTACTACCGCACCTGTTCATCATCGAGGCTGAGGTCCGCATCGCTTGTGGATTGGGTACCCGGCGCTGACTCTTCGGGCTGTTCGGGCTGTTGGGGCTGTTCGCTCATGCGTCGGTCGTCGGTGCGGAGGACTGGCGCGGGAGATTTCATGACTTCGTCGATGGCGACGGTGGCGTAGCCGCCTGCGGCAAGCTCAAAGGCGCAGCGAACGTAGGGGCCAAACTCGTCTACCCCCCCCTCGCATTGAGGATCGCGCAGGGCAAGGCGCAGAGCGCGGCGTTCGCCATTCATTAATCTTGCCAAGGGCCGGGGCATCTGGGTGATGTCCTGCATCGTAATACCCGTGGCCGCGAGCACTTCTTTTTCCATGATGTCAACACTACCCGAGGCGGAGCGCATCTTAAGACCCCACATCGGGCCGGTGGGTGTTATTTCAAAGCGCTCGGCGCGCTGCATGGTGGCGGGGTCCTGTGCGACTTCGGCGGTCACGACGAAAGTGGCACCGCTCTCGCGTTTCATCGCGATATCTCCTTCGATGCAGCGATCAAAGGACTCATCTGCGAGCCGCCGCTCGAGAGTTGCGTTAAATACTGCGCTCTGGAACGCGCTGAGGTAGAGGCCCAGAATCTGGTCGTCAAGGCTTAAGATAGCGTTCTTGTGCATCGCTCCGTTTGCGAGCTTATTTAGGACGCGCTGCTCGTTGCGGGCGGCGTGGGGAAAGGCATCGCGTGCCGCCTGATATTCGCTGGCAGCGTAGAATGCACGGCCCCTGGTGTTTACGTTGGGCCAGCGCGCATCAGGACCGAGCAATACATCGCAGGCGCCGTGATAATCGCCGCGGATGAGGCAGGCACCTACCCGGTGGTTATTATCCAAGATACCGAAACGCTGGGGGCCGAATCGGTTGGGCACGCCCTTGGTCGCAAGCGCATTGAGGACCGCGGAGGCTCGGATGACGCCGCTTGGCTCGACGCCGCGGATTCGGATGGAAAATCGGTTACCTTCCAAATGTCCGCGGCGAAGTTTGGCTTGGTGCTGATCAAGCCAGAGAATCGCGAGTGCGGGATCTTGCAGGCTGGGGAAGTCTCCGACCGCTTTTCCGGGGATGTGGACGGAGAAGACCTGCCGCGTAACGGCGTGGGTGTCTTTGAGGCCAGCAAAACCGATGGCTTCAATGCTAACTCGGAAATGGCGGGCCAATATCTCTGCTGCTTGCGGGGTTGTAAGCGAAGTCTTCTGCACCAGCATGTAGAGATGCTCGCCCTCGCCCGAGGGCTGATAAAGCGGAACTTCATCCACGAGGAAATCGGTGGGCCGCTCTTTGATCCGCCCGCCCAGCCCCGCGATCGCGGAAGTAAGGTAGACGCCGGGGTAGGCACCGCTGCTCAGCGTAAGCTGGTTTTGAGTTACATCATTGTCGGGGGCACCGGTTGGGTGCGATGGGGAGCTACTCATTCTTCGTCTTTCGATGCGGCATCAAGCACGTGCTCGGCAACATAAATAGGTACATTACCAGCGACGCCCAGCGCGATGGCATCGCTGGGGCGGCAGTCAACGTTGATGCGTCTGCCATCGGCGGCGATGATCTGCAGGACCGCGAAGAACGTGTGCTCGTTAAGATCGTTGACCGCGATAGAGTCTAGCCGGGCGCCTAGAGATTCAATTACGTTGGCAAGGAGATCGTGGGTTTGAGGGCGTTTGATGACTTCGCCCTTGAGCCGCCGCTGGATCGCCTGAGCCTCGGTGAGGCCGATCACGATGGGGAAGGTCCGAAGAGAGGCTTCGTCGATTTCGGTGTTTTGGACGCCCGGGGGAGCACCAACTTCGCTATTGAGCGAGCCTGGGGCTACTTCCCGAAGCTCGATCATCTGGATTTCCGCGAGTTCGCGGATCAAAATGCGGGAAAGTTCCATTCGCACGGCCATAAGACAAGCGTACGTTGGTAATGGCGCATAAACTTCCTCTGCCTATGCCTCATGTGATTGCCGAGCCCTGCATTGGAACCAAAGATACTGCCTGTGTCCAGGTCTGCCCTGTCGACTGCATCCATCCCACGAAAAACGAGCCAGATTTCGGAACCACCGACCAGCTTTATATTGACCCAGATACATGCATCGACTGCGCTTTATGCGTTGATGAATGCCCTGTGAAGGCCATCTATCAGCAGGAAGATGTGCCCCAGGAGTGGAACAAGTTCATCCAAGTTAACTTGGATTATTATAAGCAAAAAGGCTAGGAGCGTCTGCGGGGCTGACGCCTCGCCGCCGAACATCGAGCGATTTTTACTTGGCGTAGGTTTGACTCTTGCTCTCTTCACGGCTGCGTTGCACGCCGCGCACCTCTGGCTAAGCGGAAACCAGGGTTACTGCGGGGCGGGGAACTCTGGCGGCTGCCCTTGCAGTACTCTCAAAACATCCCGAACTACCCAGCTCATGTTTTCATGAGCGGTTTGGGTGGCTGCGGCGAGATGCGGGGTGAGGTGGGCGTTTTGCAGGCCAAGGAGTGAGTAGGATGGCCCAAATGGTTCGGGGTCATGCACGTCGATTAATGCCGCGGCTCTGGGGTTGGCCCAAAGGAAGGCCGCAACGGCTGCGGCATCCATTAGCAGGCCGCGTGCGGTGTTGATAATAATTGCGGTGGGCTTGAGCTGTGAGACAAAGTCGGTGCCGACGATCTCGTGGTTCTGTGGGCGCGGATCAACGTGGATGCTCAGCACGTCGCTCGAACGTAATAATACATCCCTTGATACGCTTACGGCACCTTCGCGGCGGGCCGCGGGGATCTCCAGAATGTCGTGGTAGAGGACTTTGGCTCCGTAGGCGCCGGCGATGCGAGCGACGCGGGTGCCGATACGGCCCAATCCTAATATGCCAAACGTCAACTCGCTGAGTTGGCGGGGCGCGACTAACTCTTTGCGGAGCACGTTCCATCGCGGGGCATCGACGGCGGACTCCAGAAGTAAGCGGGGTCGCATCGCATCGTGAAGCAGGGCAAAGACAAACTCTGCGACCGCCTGGGAGTTGGCATCGGGCGTGTGAACTACCTCCACGCCCCGCGCGCGGCAGGCCGCGACATCTATTCTGTCAAGACCTACCCCTGCGCGGGCAACTACTTTCAATCGCGGAGCGCGGGCGAGGAGTGCTTGATCGACACGTGCGTAGGTGCGCACGATGAGTGCGTCGGCAGTGGTGATAAGTTCGGAGAAGCGGGGTGTCTCAAAGCTCGCGGACTCGACGGTGCATGTTCGCGCCAGCCACTGCGCCGCATCGGAAGAAAGTTCTTCGGCTACGACCACGAGCGGACGCGCAATCACCAGGCTCGTGGCCGCGGCGTTACTTGGAAGCGAGGTCTGCTCGCTCACCGATCACGCTCGCCGCCGCCCTGACCCGCGTTGCCGTCTTTTCCGTCGGGCACATCGTCGCCGCCGAAGGCAGGTTCGATGATGGCGGACATCGAACCCTTGCACGCCATAATTCGCTGATCTCGCCCGAAGGCGTGAATCTGATCGCGGCGCAGTTCGGCTAACTCTTTGTGCGTAGTTACGATGTTAACGCGGCCTTGGGCGTCGACCATTTTGGCCATCAGGAAGCCTCGGCCGGGCTCGATGCCAAAGAGGCGGAGTAACATTTCAATCACGTACTCGTATGTGTGGTCATCATCGTTTAAGAGCACGACATTGTAAGGAGGCAACTGCTCGACCTGCTGATGAGTCTGGGGGCGTTCTTGCGTTGCGGTCTGGCCTTGCGGTTCAGAGGGCGAGGGCGTTTCGTTTTGAGAGCCAGCGGGGGCGTCGAGCGTTGCGGGAGCTGCCATGGTTAAGTATATGCCCGGTGATGATGCCATTGTTATCCCGTCCGCCGTACAAACATAGAGGGCTGCCAGCCTTGCTGATCCTATAATTTGGCGTGATCTACTTAGACAATAACGCCACGACGCAGCCGACCCCAGCGGTCGTCGAGGCGGTGACGGGTGCGCTGAACGATCACTGGCATAACCCCTCCAGCATTCACCGGCCGGGCCAAGCCGCGCGGGCTCAGGTGGAACTATCAAGGGGAAAGTTCGCGCAGCTGCTGGGCGTGCGCCCGCGCGAGCTTTCATTTACATCGGGCGGGACTGAGTCGATCGATCTCGCGATTCGCGGCCTCATCGGAGCGTTCTTGGGGAGCCCGCAACGAAGCAAGCCCGGTCCTGCGCCGTTGCTTATTACATCTGCGATTGAGCATTCGGCGGTGCGCGACCTCGCGGCAGAGCTTGAACGGCGTGGCGAGGCGACTGTTGCTTATGTTGAAGTGAACCTGGATGGGACTGTGGATCCCGATTCGCTGGCCGCGCTGCTTCAAACGAATCGGGCGCAAGCGCCCGCACGCGCGGCTATCGTAAGTCTTCAGTGGGCGAATAACGAAACCGGGGCGGTGCAGCCCATCGAAGCGTTTCACCAGATCTGCCGCGACCAGGGGGCGCTGCTGCACTGCGACGCCGTTCAATGGATTGGCAAGTGCCCGGCCCACACGCCAGCGTTATTGATGCCACTTACGGTTACACACCGTCATCGTGAGGACCACTCCCCCACCGCTGTTCTTCCTTGTGATCTACTAACTTGTTCGGCACATAAGTTTCATGGTCCCAAGGGTGTAGGCCTGTTATGGGCCCGTGCTGGAGTTCGGCTTCGCCCCACGCTGCTTGGCACGCAAGAACTCGGTCGGCGAGCGGGCACCGAGAATGTGCCGGGCATCATCGGGGCGGGGGTCGCGGCGATGGAGGCCGCGGCGTGGATCGCTGATGCGTCGGCGATCTCGCGACAGGCGGCGCTTCGCACGCGATTTGAGA
Source organism: uncultured Phycisphaeraceae bacterium (assembly GCA_964450325.1). Taxonomy (GTDB): domain Bacteria; phylum Planctomycetota; class Phycisphaerae; order Phycisphaerales; family UBA1924; genus UBA2402. The sequence continues at coordinate 5,532 of CAYVFW010000117.1, forward strand.
ACGCAGTTCTCGCTGCGTGCCCTGCGAGCCACATTAACGGCCCGACCGATGAACGTCGCCTCTGGAACACCACCAACATCGCTTTCCCCTCGCTGGAAGCAGAAGCCGTGCTGCTAGGCTTGAGCGAAGCGGGTGTTTGCGCATCTGCGGGTGCCGCGTGCAGTTCGGGGAGTCTTGACCCCTCGCCGGTTCTCTTGGCGATGGGAGTTACCACAGCGAGCGCTCACGGCTCGATCCGCTTCAGCCTCTCCCGATCTACCACGCCGGAAGAAGTTGATGCGGCGGTCCCCATCATCGCGAAGGTAGTCGCAAGACTTCGGCGGGTGATGCCGGTCGGCTCGTAACGCGACGATTACGGTCTTCACAGGTGAGTTGTGCCGCATATCCAGTGTTAGGATCATGCCTGGTCCTCCGCACCAAGCTCTGCATCAAGCCCGACGCCCGACCATTAACTGGGCCTTGACGCGACAGACCTCCGGACCTATCTACAGTTCACTTATGACCGCTTCGACCCCTCGCTTGTTCGCCGTTCCTGCAACGTTACTTCTGCTGGCCGCGTGCTCCGCTCCTCGCGCTCGCACTGCGCAAAGTGGCGAAACCTCGGCACAGGCGCGAACGACCGACTCTCATGATTCCGCATTTGACGATGCCGCTGCGTTACCTTCGCTCGCCGATCAAGCAGCCGCGAACGACGCTACATCCGCGTCGGCGTTCGCGCAGTCCATCGGGGTGCGGATTGAGGAACAGCCAGCAGAATTATCGGCTCCCGACTGGTTCGCGGCGGCGGCGACCGCCCCCGGCCGTGCCGCGGGCACCGCGCTCGGTGAAGACATAACTAAAGCGATCAATGCCGCGGCGACTCAGGCAGGGCGGCGTGCCGAGTCCATGGGAGTGAACGCCGCCATGCTCCGCGTTGAGCGCGCAGCGTGGAAACGGTTACCTACAGGTCAGTACGTTGCTTGGGCCGCGATTGGCAATGGTTCTGACCTCGCTCCGCTCCCCGCGAGCGCAGTGACTTACGCCGCGCCCGACGCTTACGATTCGGGTGCGACGACCGCTCCGGTCCCGGCGACAGAGGTTTATTCAGGCCTTCCGACTCTTTCCCAACCCACGATAGCGGTAGCAACCGGCGAAGCTGTGTCGCGCGGTGGAGGTGCAACGCCAGTTACGGCGGGCGGGGCATCGGGTTCACAATCCGCTTCGAAAAATAACATTACCGACAGCGACGACCTCCCCTCGCTCTCCGCCGCGACCACTGCCCAGCAGAGCATGCAAGCGGGATCCCCTGCTTCAAGGACTGGGGCCGCTTCCGAGCAGAAGAAGGATACAACGCCTCTCGCACCAGCCCCCACGCTCAGTTCGACCTCATCCTTAACTTCAAGTGGGGCGGGCGTGACGCTCCCTGTAGACTCGGGCGCGCCGAGTTGGTGGACGGCCGACGCCGCGACTAAGAACAATCGCACCGTTGTGGGCATCCGGGCTGAGGGTACTAACCGCCGCGACGCCGCGCTGGCCGCCCTGGCTGCGGGGCGCGAACGGCTGGCGAGCATACTGGGCCAGGAACCTAAGTTGCTACTCACCGACCGCTCGCAGATGGTCACGCGGCCGGATGGGAGCATCCGTATCTATTCGCTTATGTCTTGCACCGCCCCGACCGTGCCAGTGGACGCGCCGAAGTGACCTCTGATGAAATCCTGCCGCGCCTTTTCTTCAGGTTTTTGTGATCCTTACTCACGTAGCCCCCGCTCTGAACTCCTCCGGCTCTGGGCCATGCCGTAACTGAGTCCGTTGCGATCGCCGACGGAGTTAGGAGCGGTTACTCTTTCCTTCACTGTGACCAAGCCGCCCGACCATCCCGCTCCACACCCGGCCGCGATCTTTTTGCGCACGTATTGCGATGCGCTGTTGCGAGTTGACGATCGGCTTGAGCGCGTTCGTTACGTTGTGGATCCGCGTTCAGGCTCCCCCGTGCTGCCGGTGCTGCAGGACGTGCTCGAAGCGGAAACCGTTACATTACATATCCCCGACGATGGCCTCGAACATTCCGATGCTCTGCACATCCTCGCCAGGCCGCTAACAGTGGATGCGGGCACTCACCCCGCGCCCGATCGTTACTTAATCTGCTTGGGACCGCCGCGACAGCGTGGCGCGAGCGCATGGATGACACTCACCTCCCCCACCGCCAAGTTTCGCGGCCAGATGGTCGAGACTGCGGAGCTCTTCATCCCCAACCCGTTCGCCGCTACCGAAGGCAGGGCGTGCTCCGCGACGAACAAAACTCCCTTGGCACTCCGGCCAGCGTGCGATCGTGCAGGGTTCACCCCTGCGCAGCTTCCTGACCCCCGGCTCGTGGGCCTAGACCCCTGGGGTGCTGACATCCGCGCCCCGCTGGGGATTGTCCGGGTTGATTGGAGCGGTAGCCCCACTGCCAGTATCGAAGATTCGTTGCGCCGCCTGAGGGAAGGATAATCGTTTTCTGCATTCGCTTCCCCGCTCCTTTGCTCAGACTGTTTATTAACTTATCTCCCGATTAACTTATATTAGCCACGACGGCTTTAGACCAACCATGCGCGAAGCTCATGCCCACCTCCCCATGCTCGGCCGTTCGTTGGCCATGCTGCACGTCGGTCATCACACTTCTGTCGCCAGCTTGCTTGATGCACTGTCACAGGAAGCATCGAGGCTCGATTCCTCCGCCGATTCGGATTGGCTTTTGGCCGTTGGTCTGCGGGTGGAAGGCTTCAGCGATGATCCACTTCATCGCTGGCCCACCCGCGTGCAACTAGATGCAGTTACTTCTCGCCCGTGCTGCATCATGTCCTTTGATCACCATAGCGTGGTGGCTAACACGCCTGCGTTTGCCGCGGCGGGGATCGGTCTTTCCGACCCCGACCCGCCGGGCGGAATCATGGCCCGCGATGCTCGCACCGGTTTGGCGAGTGGAGTTTTGTTTGAGTCGGCCGCGTACGCGGTGTGGTCCGCGGCACCGCAGCCTCCTGAATCGGCACGGCCCGCCCAGATTATCGCGGCCCTACGCCACCTTTCGGAGTTAGGTTACACCGAAGTTCACGACCTGCTCAGCCCACAGTGGCTCGGACCGATTTTGGCGAGGCTTATAGATCAATCCGAGCTTACGATGACGGTTCGCCTGTATGCTCCTTTGGCCGAACTAGAGGTTCATGCCGCGGCTTCCAGCGCGTGGGAGAGAGGGCAGCAGCTTCTATTCGCGGGGGGAAAAGTATTTGCCGACGGTACACTTAACTCTGGCACGGCTTGGATGCTCGAGCCTTATCAGAACCCGCTCCCGAGTTACCCCACGGGCACGGCGCTGCTCTCTCGCCAACAACTTGCCGATGCCATGCAGCGGTGCTACGCGCTGCGATTGGGCTTGGCCGTTCATGCTATTGGCGACGGCGCGGTTCGCGCGACTCTGGATGCCCGAGCCCAGTTACATTCGGCAGTAAGATTTAATTTTGTCACGCATGCCGGGCCCTTCCTTCGCATCGAGCACTGCGAACTGATCGACACCCTCGACACGCCCCGCTTCGCAGCGATGAACGCCGTAGCCAGCGTACAACCCTGCCACCTGCTCACAGATATTGAGGTGCTTCGCCGCCAACTGCCCCACCGGCTCCACCGCGTCCTTCCGCTCCGAGAGTTAATTGATAACGGCTGCGCGCCGGGCGAACTGCTTTGGTTTGGTTCAGACGTTCCGATTGTTCCCGCCGATCCGGCCGATTCGTTGACCGCCGCGACTGTGCGGGGCAGAGCGGGGACGCCGCGAGATTCGGCGATTGCCCCCGAACAAAGCTTGACGCTCCAGGAATGTTATCTTGCGTTTGCTGCGGGCCGCTAGCCGGGCAAGAGTGGGAACTCCAAGGCAATGCCCTCTTGCACGCTCATGGGCGTTCTTCATGCGGAGGAGCTGCATGATGCCCAACCCTGGTGCGGGTCTTGTCGCCTTCAAAAATATATGAACATAAAAGAACCCGGCACTCAGTAACAAACCCAAGTGCCGGGTCTCGTGGGGGTCAAAATTATCGACGTTACACTCCGGCTGCCGCCCGCTGAACTTACGTCATAATCAGCCAAACTTACTGACGCTTTCAACATCACTTGTAGATGATGAACGCGTCCGTCTAAACTCTTCACAAGCGAGTGGGAGGCTTAAGACTCTAACCTATCCGTAAAGACTTCCGCTGGGTTCCCACCAGTTTCAAAATCACGAATATTTTTGCACGAGCACTTGCACCTTGCCGAAGCATCACGGTCGCTCATCCATTTATCGAGCGCCGCTGGATTGTGGCACTGGCGCGGGCCTCACGGGCGGTGCAGGGGGCAAGACGCGCGGCGGAAGATTGCGGTTGGTTGACCGTAACGCAGTCGGCTTCGCGCCTGCCCTGGTCGCGGGCTTCGCAATCCGTCGAACTTTGCTCGCCGCGGCTCTTCCCGTAGCGGTTTTGGGTATGGCAGCGATTCCAACTCGCGCGGTCGGGGCGACACGCGGCACACGCGCCAGCGGCGGCGTGACGGGGGGCGGGCGCAGCGGAGGTGGAACGACCGGTGCTGGTAGTGCCGGAGGCGCATCGATCGGGGAAGCT
>CAYVFW010000118.1:0-10104 GCA_964450325.1 uncultured Phycisphaeraceae bacterium
CCCCACACGCCGCGACCAACCAACCCCCACCGACCCAAAGCGCGACCGCACGCTCTCAAGCAGTTGGTCCGCCGAAGAGACGCTCGATTCTCTCCTCAAGGGCGATGGCGTAAGCACCGCTGGTTCCCGCACCGATGAGCGTAACGACGAGCCTCCCGCGTTTGTCCACCCCTTTGACCGCGATGAGGAAGAAGCTATCGATCCCACCGATGCTCGCCGCGTCGACCCCCAGGAGCGAGAGGCATTCTGGGTAATGTTGGCAGATGCGCCGTGGAAGTTTGATTTCTTCGCCGCCGTCCGGCGTCTGGAAGCCTTATACCCGGAACTGCCGGGGTTCGGGGCCTCGCACCGCGCCAGTGAAGACCCCGTCCGTTTCAGCCAGCACCCTTTCCTGACATTCGCGCCCTGCACAATGCCCGAGTGTCGCCCCGCCACCGCAACGGCACCCACGCGTCTATTCGTTAACTTTCTCGGCATGCTCGGCCCGCACGGTCCGCTCCCGCTGCACTTAACCGAGTACGCCTACCACCGCGAGCTGCACAATAAGGATCACACTTTCGTTCGCTTCCTCGATGTCTTCAATCATCGGATGGTAAGTTTATTCTACCGCGCGTGGGCCTCATGCAGCATGCCCGCCAGCTTTGACCGCACCCCCCCAAGAGCCCTGCGGGGAGATGTTAAGTTTGCCGAGCGAGAGAAGATCCTTACCAGCGAGAAGGATCGCTACCCGGTCTATGTGGGCGCGCTCTTTGGCCAAGGCATGCCCACGCTCCGCCACCGCGAAGCCGTCCCCGACCTTGCCAAACTTCATTTCGCTGGCCGCCTCGTCGGTCAACAGACCGGCCCCGAGGGGCTTTGCGCCATCCTGGGCTCTTACTTCAAAGTGCCCGTCAGCGTCCGCGAGTTTGTAGGCCGCTATGTTAACTTGCCGCCGCAGTACCGCACCCAGCTAGGCGGGGGCCCGCGCGTAATGAGCGACCCCGATGCGCTCTCCGCCGCGACCCTGGGCCAGCTCAGCGGAGGCGCGATGGTGTGTGGCACACATATCTGGGACGCTCAGGGGGCCTTCGAAGTAAGCCTCGGCCCGATGACCTTTGAAACCTTCGCCAAGTTCATCCCTGGCTCCGGCAGCGAACGACGCCTCCGCTCCTGGATTCGCATCTACCTCGGCGAAGAGTTTGCCTGGAGCGTCAAGATTGTAATCAAAGCGAGTGAAGTGCCCAAGCTTCAACTCGTTTCTCGGGCCAAGGCAGGCAGCACTTCAAAGCAGAACGCTCAAAGCGCGCCCCAAGGTGCTCGCCTAGGCTGGACTACTTGGCTCCGCAGCCAACCCGAAACCCGCGACCGCGATGATCTCCGCGTCCGCTCCGAGCAGCCTCGCGCCGCCGTGTGACGTTTCGACATCTTACTAATGAGTATTTTTCCCCGGGGCGGTAACGCTCCAGCTGCAACCTCGTAAGAAGTTAGCCGGTAAACACAAAGATTGCAATAAAATGGCAATGAGTGGGGGGCTTCCCGCGCCCCTAACGCCTCTGTGATTGTGGTCGGGCTCTTTATCTGGTTTTCCCTTCGGCGGGCCTGCGTGGTTCGGCGGTTTCGAAAGGTTGTTGACAGGGTACATGCAGACTTTCTCAACCTCGATTGCACGCTCGGCCTGGACAAACCGTTTCTGCGCGCCCACGCCTGAAGATGTTATAGATGGAATTCACCCGCTGCCGCGCCTTGCATTCGCCCGCGCTCGCCAAATGTTGGCCGCGCTCGATGAAGAGTTTATATGGCAGGGCGTTTGGAAGTGGAGCTTCGTCTACACCCGAGCCGTTGGCCCTTGGTGCGCTGCCGCGTTCCTTATCCCTGATCCGATCAAGCCGCGAATGTGCATACCTCTGGATAAGATGGCGGTTGCAAAGCTAACTTGCAAGCCGCTTTCGCCACTGGTTCGAGCCGCTCTTTGTAACTGTCCGATCATCGAGAATACTCGCTGGCCCTCGTGGGTCCTGAGTGAGCCAAGCGCGGTGGAGGAGATTTTGGGCAGCCTTATTCATGCGCAGCTCCGTACAGAGCCACCGAGTCAAAGGCGATAAAAATAAGTTATGCGTTCTGTTACCGGGCCAGAACCAAACATAATATTAGCAGTTTCAGGGCCGGCGGTTGGGATGCGGGTGGATGATGTGAGGAGGGGAAGAGCCGCTGATGCGGGCGCAGCGCCCCTCCTGCTCGCCCTCCTCACACTGGCGCGGCATCCCCGGCTGATTGACCCTCGATATCGCCCTGCGCTGGTCTGCGGGTGAATGCCTCGATAATCATAAGCATCGCCGTCTGATTCGGTGTGGTGTGCGGTACTGTCAGCTTCAACTCAGAGCCATCAACCAATGAGACGACCAGAGCCCCCGCAGGAGAGAGAGTGGCGACGGAGATCTTCTCCCAAGGGGTAACACTGGTGGAAAGCATCGACTTGACCGTGAGCGTGGAGGTATCAAAGTAAACCTTGCCCACACTGCACTGCAACCGTGCCTCGATCCTCGCCATCATCGCCGAAGCCGCGTAGGTGGCAATTAACTCCGCCACCTCGTCGGGGGGCGCGGGGGTCGGCTCAAGCCGTGATGAGAACAGCCCGGTCTTGATCGACTTATCTTTCACGGCGAACGTAATCTTAAGCGGATGCGTGTGGTCGTCTTCCAGAGAAAGCGAGAGCACAACAGACGTGTTAATATAAGCACCCTTGTGCCGGTTCTGGTGCCGATAATAGACAACGCTGCGGACATCTTCGTAGCGGACTATCCGATCGCCGCCCTCGCCCCGGCGTATCGCGGCGTGCTCATAAAGCGTGGTGGTAGGCCGGAACTTCACAAACCCCAAAACCACCAAACCGACGCCGACGACCACGATCGCGGCGTTCGCGACGGCTAGGGCGAGGGTGACAGGGGGAGTGCCAAAAGTGTATATCCCCACACCGATCCCAAAGACAACCAAAGCGGCGCCCAAGCCCGCTGCCGCCAAGCCGGAGGCATTCAGCGCGCGGACCATCCCGACCTCGCCGCCCCATTCCCCAGCAACTCCTTGGTCGGTGGCAGACACGACCGTTGCCCCTTCCAGATTTAATGGGACGGCCGCAGGCAACGCTTGGTCGGAGTAAGCGCTGGACGAGGTCGCGGGGCGATCGGGTATGCGCGGATCTGGGGGCATGTGGGTCAAGAGAAAGTTAATATTACAACCGGCCTCGCGCTGGTGCGCGGTTACTGGTCGTGGCCGAATGTATTGACAACGTTGTGGCCTGCATCGCGCAGCGTCTTCTCGCGCCGAGCCAGTTCAAGGTCGTTATCCACCATCATTCCAGCAAGCTGTTCGACGGTGGTGTGCGGGACCCAGCCGAGCTTCTCGCGCGCCTTGCTGGGGTCGCCCAGAAGCAGATCCACTTCTGCGGGGCGAAGATAACGTTGATCGAACGAAACATGATTCTTGAAATCAAGGCCCGCGTGCCGGAAGGCCAGTTCCGCGAACTCGCTGACGGTGATCGTTCGGCCGGTCGCGATAACATAATCTTCCGGTTTATCCTGCTGGAGCATCATCCACATCATCTTAACATAATCACCCGCGAATCCCCAGTCGCGCTTGCTATCCAGGTTGCCCAGAAAGACCTTTTCCTGAAGGCCCACTTTGATGCGGCCCACGGCCCGCGTGATCTTGCGGGTGACGAACGTTTCGCCCCGCCGCGGCGATTCGTGATTGAACAGAATCCCGCACGAGGCGTGCATGCCGTAGGACTCGCGATAGTTAATTGTTGCCCAGTGCGCCATAAGCTTGGCGCAGGCGTATGGCGAGCGCGGGTAGAACGGCGTGGTCTCGGTCTGAGGCGTTTCAATTACTTTTCCGTACTGTTCGGAGGATGACGCCTGGTAATACCGCACCTGGCGTCCTGACTGCTGCTGATAGTCGCGCACGGCTTCGAGCAATCGCAGCGCGCCCATCGCCACGGTGTCGGCGGTATAAATCGGCATGTCAAACGACACCCGCACGTGGCTTTGCGCCCCAAGGTTATATACCTCGTGGGGCTCTACCTCGCGCATCAACTTGGCGAGGCTGTTCGCGTCGCTCAGATCACCGTAATGTAACTTAAGCTTACCCGCCTTGACGTGCGGATCAAGGTAGATGTGATCGATGCGGCCAGTGTTGAAGGATGAAGACCGGCGAATGATGCCGTGTACTTCGTACCCCTTCTCCACTAAAAACTCTGCGAGATAAGAGCCGTCTTGGCCAGTGATACCGGTAATAAGGGCGCGGCGGTTGGAAGTCATGGGAGGTTTCGCTGGACCAACAGGGAGGGAGTAATAACTAATCGCGAGGTGGGTGCTCTGCCCACGCTCACCGGGGGGACAAGGATAGTTCGTTTTCGGCTACCACGGCGGCAAGGATGAGCCTTGACCAGCAGGGAGCCGCAAACGGAAAACCCGCAGCGGGCGATCAAACACCCGGGACACGATTTGAACGTGCGACCTGTGCTTTAGGAAAGCACTGCTCTATCCAACTGAGCTACCCGGGCACTGCTTAAAGTTTACGGTGGTCACGCAGCGGAAATCCTCGATAGTCAGGAGAAATCACGCACCACGCACGCCATTTTCAGGCCGTAACGCCCAGCACCTTGTTTTGGGCAAAAAAGCACGACGCCGGTGGTTCAAAGGTGGGCACACACACCTTTGAACCACCGGCGTCGAGGAGACAGCCGGGGAAACACCCCCGGCAAAACGACAAATTGATACCGCGAGTCACAACCGGACGAGCCAACAAATCTACATTTATCAAGGATCAAAGCCCACGAAAGTCATCAGACTTTTCGCATCCACCCCTTTGGCGTCGGCGGACACCTCGGCTAATTCCTTAAATTATCTTAGCACCCACCCGCCGACCACACGGTGAAGAATGCTTCAATATCTGTCCCGTCCGTCCCGCCATCGGCATTTGCGTCGGCCAAATCGCTGCCGGCAGCCCAATCGGTGAAGAATTCGCTCACGTCGCCCCCGTCGACCCCGCCATCCAAGTTGTAATCAGCGAAGCAGAACGGATCGACTTGAATCCGTACAGAATCCGTATCTGTCTGTAGGCCGCTATCTGTAACCGTGAGGATGATAGTGTGAACGCCGACGGGCAACGATACCGCCGCGGTCGAAGACGCGCCGTTCGCCAGCGTAACGGCATCTTGCTTCCAGAGGTAGTTCGTGATGGGGCCTTCGGCGTCGCTGCTTGCCGAGCCGACGAGGGTTACGGTCTCTTCGCCGGTTCGATCGGAGTCGGTAACGACCTGATCGGGTCCCGCATCGGCGTTGGGGGCCGAATCGGTGACGTTGCGGAAGCCTGCGTCGCCCAAGGTGGTCATGAAACGATAGCCTGTCGAACCGGGCTGCTGAGCACGCACAAAGTAATAATAAGTAGTTCCGGGCACCGCGGTGGTATCGTCGAATGTAAACACATTCCCGGCGAGCGTCGCGATTGTCGTCCCGGCGAGGGTGCTATTGGCGGTGCTCCTATAGACTTGGTAACCGGTCGCGTCGGTGATCAACGCGGGCCATGTGACACGAACAAAATCGTTGAATGTGCCGTCGCTGGCGGAAGAGTTAAGGTTCACGTTCTGTACCGTAAGTGAAAGCTTGTAAAGCTGGGTGCTATCAACGCCACCGTTCTGGGCCACGCGGACGAAGAAGTTCCCGGCGGGGCCCAAGAGCAGGCCCGTGGTGGATTCGGCCACGCCCGCCGCGGTCGCGTTCACGCTGCGGAAAGTAAGCGTGTTGGCGCTGTTACGAAAATCCATCGTCAAGTTAGCGACAGCAAGGGCATTTTCATTTGTGCCCGTGGCGGGGCAGCTCCCGTTTTGATTCTGGGACAACGTAAGATAACTTGTTCCGATGGGTGTGAGCGTCGCGTTGAGCAAGCGGGGGGCATCAAGGGTGATCTGGAACCAATCCTGATCGCTGGTGATCGAGATGCTCATCGTCGCCGCGCCCGCAGGTGTGGGGCTGGGCACTGTGCCGAGATTGAGGGGGGTGCCAGCTACGAGTGCCCCAAGCGCGGTGAACTGGGCGTTGGAGTTATTTGGTTCGTAGATATCGCCGTAATATTCATGCGCAGCGCGGATATCGTCCTGCTGGGGGCCATCATAAGCTACGGAGACGGAGGGTTCCATCAGCTTCGTAGAAGTGTTCGGGCACGAGTGCAGAAAGCCAAGGGCATGGCCCAGCTCGTGAGAGACCACGTTGCGAAGAAATCGATAAGTATTGCCCGAAGCGCCCCAATTCTCGGCAGAGTCGATCACCATGTCGCTGTCATCCGGGAGCTGATTGTAAGCCAGCACGCCGTTCACGCCGTCGATTGCTTTCATGCCAATACGAATGTCGCCGCGTGTCGCGCTGCCGCCGTTGCCCCACGCCGCGGCGTCGTCCCACTCCAGCGCTGCGCTGCGTACGCGGGTAAAGTTTACCCCAGTAATCGCCTGCCATCGGTCAAACACGGATTGAAACTGGGTGATCCAACGCGCACGCCCTCCTTGGGTAGCGAAGCGACTATCAAGTGTGCCGAAGAGCGAGCTGGGCCCGGCACCCCCGAGAGAGCCCTCATCGCCGACCACCATCCCATCGGGGACGAAACTCCAACGCAAATTAATTGGCGTGCCGTTGCCAGCCGTTGACCAGCGGCGGCCGTTTCTGTATCGTGGCGAATACTCGCTACCTCTCATCATTCTTTCAATCTGTGCCATCACCTCCGCAGTTGGGGGCTGATCCGGCGAGAAGCAATAGAATTCCTTTCCGGCCTGGCCCGGATAACCCGCGTTGGCTAACTCCGAAGGCACGCGGCCCGCGAGGATGTCGTACATCGAGCGGCCATCTTGGAAACAAAAATCCGCGTCGGGATATGGGTAGTTGTTACCCAGGTTGAATACGGGCGTCGGGCTGGCCTGCGCAACAGAGGCAGCGGCCAGCAGCAACCAAGCTCCGTAGCGGGATTTTTTACGTACATTCATGTTGAGCACCTCAAACTACCAGACAAGAGAAAAACATTGCTTCCCTACGCACAAGCTATCCATAGAAAGAGAGCCTTTGCCAACGACAACTACGTACGCACCGCCACTTCCGTTGCCTTTTCCAATCGTCTAAATGTCTCACTAAACCAAACTATTGCGAAAATCGGTGCAGACTCACGCTCTGATCGGCGAATCGAAACCGTTATCGGACGACTTTGGGCTCAACTTTGGCGAGTGCTATCAACACAAGAGCTTATTCAACGGCCAAGAAGGGGCACGGTTCCACTATGCCGCGTCCATCTATCATCGGAAACTGATCCCCTTGAGTTGCACCATTCTAACCCGCATATTTGACTCTATCAGCGGGATTCGTAGAAACAGGTTCCTAACGCTGCGTGTTGAGGTTGGTGCAGCGGATCGGGTGATTTGAGCTCTTTGGTCGCGCACCGCTCCGCACCCTCTAGCCATGCTTGGGATTGTTTTGGTGTTATGCGGCTGTGATCAGCGGCGCGGCCGCGTGGCTGGGGGCCGCGTGCCGCGGGTGGCTGTTTGAGAGTGGGAGCGGGATTTACCGCACCGACCACGGCGCGGATCAGCGATGCACGCGGCTACGTGAGCGACAAGTTGGAGGGAGGGCTTCTTGGCGTTCCGCAGTGATCGTGGCGGGGCGGCGGAGCAGAGCTGCGCGCGGTTGAAGTTGGCGATGAATGGCGGCGGGCTGAATGCGGAAAAAGCGGGTGGATTCGGACGCGGGAAGGTGGATGGAGACTGTAACAGCGCGGAGATCTTGGGTTTACGGGCAAATGGTGTGGTAACAGCTTCGTCACTTTAACAGATCAGCCTTGCAAGCTGCTGCGACGTGCGCGGCTATACCGCGCACGAATGGGTCGAACCTGAGTTCGGGGGCGGGTTCGCTGTACTCGCCCTTTGGACCGCCGGAAGCGCTCGAGACGAGGAAGCAAGCGCCGTCGTACACCCGGTCGCGCTGGAGTTTTTGAATTAGGATCTCATATCGGCGCATGTAGGACGCCTTCTGGAAGTCAGGAAAGACCGCAAAATGAGGCTGGCTAACCTTGACCACGGCTTGTGAGGCGGCGCAATCTTCCAACAGCATGAAGTACCCCAGCCAAGGTCGGGGCGATGGTTTAAACGCGCCCTCCCGGTAAGCCGCCCAGACGTCGGTTGCGCTGCCGAGCGCTTCCTCCGCTCGATTGTTAAAGTTGTTACCGAATGAAGGACCAATTTGTGACTTGAACTCGACGGCCGCGACCAGTTGCTTTTCATGCACGACAACGAGGTCCCACTTTTTCTCGGCACGGAACCAGCCGGGCAACTCCACGCGCTTTTCGAGGTGAAGAGCGTCGGTCGGACAACCTGCCCGCAAAAGCAGGTCTTGGACCAGTTTCAAGAACCCATTCATTTGCTTGCCCCCGGTCACGGCGGAACGCGCACCTGCATCGCGCTGGCCGACGGCACCCTGCTTGGCATTCTGATTCGTGCGTGTGTCCCAGAAGACCTTGACGGCCTCTGAAACTCGGTTGTCGAGTTCACCCACGGGCTGCCTCTCCTCCGGAACGGACCGACACGGCGGTGCTGCCATACAGCTCGGTGCTGAACATGGCCATCCGCTTTCTTGCCGCAATGTAATACGCCGGATCAACCTCAATTCCGATGCTGTTACGACCCCACCGGGCAGCGGCATAGTTCGTCGTTGCTGTGCCCATGAAGGGATCTAGCACGGTGTCGCCAACAAATGAGAACATACGGATCAGGCGTACGGCCAGCTCCTCCGGGAATGGGGCCGGGTGCTTAGATGTCGATGCCCCCCTAATGTCCGACCAGATCTGTCTGAACCAGATTTGGTACATGTCGGCTGGCACAATGCTTAGGAAACGTTCAATGCTGGTAGGGCTGCGATACCCGCCCGGCTTACGTTGCATGAGGATAAACTCGATGTCGTTCTTGATCACTGCGTTTGGCTCATACGGCTTTCCCAGGAAGCCTCCCGCGCCCCCTTCGACTTCATAGTTCGCGTTCGAGATTTTGTGCCAGATGATGGGGGAAAGATTGTCGAATCCGATGCGCTTGCAGTGTTCTTGAATGGTTGCGTGTAGGGGAACGACCGTGTGACGTCCGTTGTTCTTGCGTCGAGAGAGACAAACGTCTCCGACGTTCACGACCAATCGACCCCCCGGGACAAGCGCGTCGTAGCAATGCTTCCAGACTTTGTCGAGCCCCGCGATGAACTCGTCATACTCAACGACGTGCCCCAGTTGATCCTCGCCCTCGTTGTAACGCTTCAAAGTCCAATACGGAGGCGAAGTTACGACAAGATGCACCGACCCAGGGCCGAGTTCGGCGGCACTTCGAGAGTCACCTAGGATGAGATCGTGTGACGTATGGCGATGCTGCACCACGGCCTCGATGCGGCGCATTGCGCGTTCATCGCGCGCCAATCGAGGGATGATGTTGTCGAGACTTCCGGCTGCGGCGTATTCGTCAAGGAGGGATTGCTCTAAGTCATCCGAAGCCGCATTTCGCGCGATCACGCTCATATCAGAGGGTAGCCGATTCGTGGCCGCCAGCCCGCGCAGGAACGCCGGAACGTCGAAGAACTCGCGCGGAAAGAACGCGTGCCAGCCGGGGGGTGGGGCAGGGAAGGGTAAAATTAGGCTAGCCAACAGTGCTTGACCGGGTGCGCGGCGTCTTGCAGTAACAAATCCCTGCCGTCGGAGGGAAGCCGCGTGCGGTTGAAGTTGGCGATGACTGGCTACGTGCTGAATGCGGAAAAAGCGGGTGGAGCGGGACGCCGGAAGGTGGATGTAGACTGTAATTGCGCGGAGCGTGCGGGTTTAGGAGCAAATGGTGCGGTAGCCCTTTACTCTACGGGCAATTGGGATTTCTCGTTTTGGGCACGTTGATTTGGTATGAAATATTCGGGCTACGCGTCGCCGCACGTCTCACGGATTTGCTTGGCAGATTTGAAACATCGTGCCTTGTAGGCGCGGTGTTTCTTTTTGGCTGACGAAGGCGTAGGCTGTGGCACCGGGTTTTTGCCCGCGGTCTGTTCGAGATACCGACTTTTGGTTGTTGTATCA
>CAYVFW010000119.1:0-9901 GCA_964450325.1 uncultured Phycisphaeraceae bacterium
GGGTAAGTCAATCGGATGCAACATCGTGCTGCCGATGGAGCAGCAGCCCAATCCTTATGTTGATAAGTTTGTGGAGTTTCGTTACTTTTTCATCCGCAAGGTAATGCTGGTAAAGTACAGCGTCGCGTTTGTGGTGCTGCCCGGCGGGTTTGGCACGCTTGACGAACTATTTGAGGCGTTGACGCTGGTGCAGACACGCAAGATCGCGATGTTTCCGATTGTTCTCATGGGGGTTGACTACTGGACGCCGCTGCTTACGTTCGTCCGTGAAACACTTGCCAAGGGCGGGACTATTGACGTGGCAGACTTATCTTTATTGACCGTGACCGACGATCTGGAGGAGGCGGCCCGGGCCGTTTCGCTGGGGCTGAGTGTTTACGAGAAGAGCGGTGCAACCAGGCCGATCAAGGCTCTAGGGGAAAAGGGGGTGTAATCACCTCCACTCAAGAAGTGGCGCGAAGCTTGCTGGGTCTCTAGTCTCGAAGCTTGATGTGCCTCCAGTTCAGACTCGTTTTTGACACCATACCCTGTTCAGCAATGGCTTCACCGGCATCACCCCACCCCGCCTCCACCAACCCCATGCCAGCCGAAAAGCCGCGCGTGCTCACCGGTGATACACCTACAGGCCGCCTGCACCTGGGCCACTGGGTGGGTAGTGTGGAGCGGCGGGTTTCGATGCAGGCTGATTACGATTGCTACTTTCTGCTTGCCAACATGCATGCGTACACCACGCGCTACGACAAGACCGCGGACATCCGGCAGGACACTATCGAGATCGTGAAAGACTGGCTCGCGGCGGGTATCGACCCAGAACAATCGACCATCGTGCTCCAGACCGAGGTGCCGGCCATCGCAGAGTTAACTTGGTATTTCGCGATGCTGCTGAGCTTCCGCGATGTGATGGGAAATCCCACGCTCGTACACGAGTTGCGAACCAAAGGGCTTGAAGATAAATATTCCTTTGGCTTTCCGATGTACACCGTCGGACAATGCGCCGACATCCTCGCCTTCCGACCAGTTTATATCCCCGTCGGGGAAGATCAGGAACCGCACATAGAGATGTGCCGCAAAGTTGCCCGCAAGTTTAATCAGTTATACTGCAACGTAAGCGATCGAACCCCGGACCAGGAGTACGAGAAGGCCGGGGGCCTGTTTCCGATCCCCAAAGCTCTGCTCGGCCGGATCGCGCGGTTGCCGGGCGTGGGCGATGGCACTCAGAAGATGAGTAAGAGCCTGAACAACGCTATTTATCTCTCCGACACTTCGAAGGATGTGCAGAAGAAGCTCAATAAGATTACGACCGGGCGGCAGAGCGCAACCGAGCCGGGCGACGCCACCAACGTTTTGTTTAAGTTCGTAGAAGCGTTCATCCCCGACCTCGCTCGGGTTGCGGAACTCAAAGATCGCTACACCCGCGGCGACAACATGGGGGATGGCCACATCAAGCAGGAGCTCGCGGAACAAATTAATATGCTTCTTGAACCGATGCGTCAACGTCGCGCGGAGTTTGAAACCCCCAGCGGCGACCAGGCGATCATCGCTATCATCCGCGCGGGAACCAAGCGGGCGAACCTGATAGCCGAAGAGACATTATATTTAGCCAAGCGGGCGATGCACATGGACTTTGGCCCGCGAACGCTTCGCTAAGCTCCGCACGCACTCACCACCCCCCACCCCCCACCGCTCTTTACATCGTCCTCGCGTCCCCCACCCTAACGCATTCTCGTTCGCCTCATTTGGCAGTGCAACTTCATGATCCGTTCTGCACCGATTTCCCTTGCTGCCAACTACCCCTTCACCGCTACGCTCTGCGCAGCCTCGCTTCTGGTCGCGCTGGGCGGCCTGATGCAAGTTGGTAATGACCCTTTTGTGCTGGACAGTCGGGCATTTTGGGCTCAGCCTTGGCGGATGCTCACCACCATTCTGCCTCACGGCAGCCCTGCTCATCTTATATTTAACTTATTCTGGACGTGGACGCTGGGCGTCGCCGTCGAGCATCTCTTCGGCAAACAACTCTGGGTGCTGGTGGTGGTGCTGAGCAGCATAGCTTCGTCCACCGCTCAGTTCGCGTTCTCTGGCTCGCCCATCGGCCTGTCGGGTGCTGTGTACGGGCTTTTTGCGTTCATTTGGGTCTTCTCGATACGTTCGCCCCGCCATCGCGGCTTAATCGATAATCTTACGGTGAAAGTCTTCATTGCTTGGTTCTTCATCTGCATTGTTTTAGGACACTTTAAACTGATGAACATCGCGAACATCGCGCACGGCGTGGGAGCCCTCATGGGTGCGCTGGTCGCGATGAGCATTACCGCCAAACACCCAAAACTTAACTTGGCCGCAGCGGGTGCATCCGCAGTGCTCGCGGCCTCCATTCTACTAGCAAGTGTCGGCCGAGCAATCGTAAACCCGGGTGCAATCGCGCAGGACCACAGCACTGCCGGAATAAAAAAGTTTGCCAACGCGGACTACGACGGCGCGACCGCCGAGTTCCGTCGCGCCTTGGTGCTGCAACCCGCCGATTTTGGCGCCCATGTTGGCATCGTCTCCTCACTGGCAGCGGGTGGAGATTGGCCACAAGCCGCGGCCGCCCTGGAAGCGTGGTCGCTCACCATCCCCGAGTCGGACGCAAAGACATCGGAAGTTTGGTTGGAGTACGCCGCGGCCGTTGGATTCGGCGCGAGCGCGGTTGACCATCCCGATATTGGCCTGCGTTTAGGAGAAGCCATGGTCGCCAAGGCCCCCGAGAACGCCAATGGATGGCGACTCATCGGTGAATCGTTCGAGCGTCTGAAGAACTACGCGTCAGCGGCCCTCGCTTACGAAAAAGCCGCAGCACTTTTGCCCAGCGACGCTTCGATTGTTGAGGCGCTCGAACGAGTAAAAACAATTACTCCGCCAGAAGTTAACTAACTTCCGGAAATCAACTAACCCGCGCCGGGCTCTAACGCTGAGTTATACCGTGAAGAGTCCGATTACTTATTCTAGACACAACCGGCCTCAACCTGTCAGTCCTGCTCAACATGGGCCCGATCGCTCTTTCCCACGACCGGGCACTTTTTTGCAGGCACGATTTGGATATTCAAGCCGTGGGCGATGCCCGACCACTAAGCGTCAGCAACTTAACATCCCCCCGCCACCCACTGCACGAAGAAAGCATCAACATCGGTGCCATCAACTCCCCCATCCCCGTTGGCGTCCGCTGCTTCGCTTCCCGTTTGCCAGACTGCAAAGAACGCATCGACATCGTCCCCGTCTACTCCGCCATCGAGGTTAAAGTCGGCGAAACAACGCGGACTAAACGTAAGTAGCAGGCGTGGACGCAGCTCAAGGAATGGACTCTCACGCGTATCGAATCGCCGCGCGCTTCGTGAACCAGCGCCCGGCGATAGCACCATCCATCCGAAGTTTATGGCGGGCTGATCCAACCATAACTGAGCATCGGCGACCATACCGCTGGTTGATTGCCAGGTGTAAACTCCGGCGAAATCAACCAGGGTCTCACCGCTCGCGGCCGACTGATAATCCCCACCCGGCGCGTTCCAGCGCGAATCCGGGTAGAATCGGTGGACCCAGGTAGCATCGCCTGTCAAAGAGTTGATGCCTTGTCCTCCCGGATCGCCCGAATCTGAAGCACCTTCTCCCCAGTCACCCAGGGCGCGGTGTATGTAGACCGGGTATTCACCCCCGACGGAGCGAGATACGCTGAGCACGAGCATCGCCGACATAATTTCAGACCCGGCGGGGACCGCCGAGGCAACATCAAAGTAAAAGAGAGCCCTGCGTTCGCCAAAGTGTAAAGTCCGCCCCGAAAATGCGTGAATGCCCGCTCCGTTGGCGAGGTCGCCATCGATCTGTTCAAAGAGTGTCGCATCTCGCGAAGCGATCACTTCAACTTGGCCAGCCCTGGCCCAAACAGCCAGCGCGACTCCCGCCAGAACTATGTATCGATGTAACATTAAGATGCTCCAGTAAAAAAATCTCTCTCGCCTGGGTCGCGCACCGTACTTAACTTCTACTCTCGGGTTGATCGCGGGAACAGGGCTTCACGGCCCGAGTATATGCGAGGCCTCTTTGTCTATTGGCAACGGTATCGCGCTCGCTGACGCCTTCCGCGGCGGAAGGACAACTTATAAGCAACCCCCCGCGCTCCAGACGCCGAAGAAAGCTTCGATGTCCGAGCCGTCGATCCCGCCGCTCTGATCTACATCAGCGCACCCTTCGCTCGTGGACCATTCGGTAAAAAAGGCCTCGACATCGCTGCCGTCTACGCCGCCATCGCCATTATAATCTGCAGCGCATCCGCACGTGGGGGCTATTGGCGTAAGAATGAAGAACCCCGCGCAGTCGATGAAGCTGCTTTCGTTTATGAGAAATATCGTGCCGGTTATGGCATCAAACGCCGCGGCTTCAAGCTGCAGTTGATTACCGCACGCTCCACCCTGATCGAGAAACGAAACGCCGCCAATGATTGCATTGTTGGTGAGCGGCTCCGTCCAAACCACGTTGCCCGCGAGGTCGATAGCCTGCAACCCTGGGTTGTTATCATCGAGCGTCACGAGCATTACCCCACCCGGGCGGCGAATGGAAGCGGGAACAGTCTCAACGTCGGCGAGGTAAGTCATCCCCTTGGGCGAGCCGGGCACGGCGAGTGGATTCAGCGCGGTAAGACCCGGGATGGGCGTGCTGGCAACGACTGCCCCGCCCGTAGTGAACGACACAAGACGAAAGCCATCCTCGTTGATCGTGTAGATCAGATTGTCGGTAGGGCAGAAAGCCATATCATCGAAACTATCGTTGGCAGTACCGCCGCTGAAGTCACCGAGATTCTGCGCAAGGCCACCAGGCGGGAATGTATAACCCTTCACTCCGTTGACTTCGCTATCGCCGATCAGCAGATTTCCGCCAGCGGCCAGGCCATCGTTGCTGGAGTTAACTGTAACTCCACAGGGGCTAAGATCAAAGCCTCCGAACTCCGGGTCCTGCGGATCATTCACCAAGACGGTACGAACGTAGCGCAGGCCGGTGGCGTCTCCGCCGCTGTCGCGAACGATCTCCACCTCCACCACCCAGTTTTTGAGCGACAGCTGTGAATCCCCAGCGTCGCTCGAGAGGAGCAGACGATCATTGCCTAGCCAGTGCGCACCCTCGCACTCCAGAAGCAGTAATGAGAAATTAGGGTCCAATGGGTCGGGCCAGCCAACATCTTGCGCGTAATCAAACCGCTGCACCTGGTACTCCTGGCCAAAGAGTGTGATGCTCCCCACGTCCTCCGCCGCGGCGATGCCCGCAAACGTAATCCCCAGTAGCACTCCCGCAGCGCGAACCAACCCACTTGCTTTGATCGTTCTCATCGCTTTCAATCTCCTCTTGCGCCCGCAGTCGTGAGGCTTTGTACACACACACAGCCAGACCCGACGCGGAACTTTCTATAAGTTTACCTGATGTAACCATGTATGACATAAGAGATCATAATGTTACATCCATTTCCCCAATCTGGACCCCAGCCCCTCCCCCGCATCCGCGGTGGTGCCACCACCCGCGGCATTTTTAAACGCCATCACAGCCTCCACCACTGCCGCCCCTAGAAGGGCACTCCCTGGGCATGGGTGAGTGATCCGCCAAAGACCTTGTTGTCAAGCTCCGGCGTGAGCCACGCCCGCCAAGAATCCTTCTGCCCCACTGCTCCGTAGAAGCGACCGTCGCGTATGGAATCCGCGAAAGCCGAGACGTGCCCATCGGCAAAACCAATGTTACAATATAACGCTGCGTGGCCAGAATCGCCGGTATTGGTCACCTTGCTGGACTTACCATGCGCGGGGCCGAGATTCTCCCAATCCTGCCGCCCCCATACCGAAGTGCCGCCCTGGCCGCGAGCGATGCCGCTCGGCCCATCCGTCTGGTTCTTGGCGCACGTAAACGTTTCACCCTCGATGGTGACGGTGGCCGAAACCTGGGCGTTCCCATCGGCGAAGAGTGCAACCATGCTCGGTGTCGCCCGATTGCCAACAAATCGCTCGTTGAGCGGCCCGACTACATCGCTTACATTGTCCCAGTTGCCGCTTCCGGCGCCGGGGCGGTCGCGGCGCATGTCGGTGTAGGCCATGTACCACGTCTGACAGTAGTTACTGTTATATCCCTCACGCACGTACTGGGCCACATCGGCTGTTGAGTAGGCGAAGATACCTGTGGTGTCTTGCCAGGCCTCGCTGATGCGGCCAGGGCTTGAAGGGCACAGAAACTTGCCGGGCACCACCAGGCCAGCGCGAATGTAATCTGCAATCCACGAGCGTTCGTGCATCGGTGCCCAGTTCATCCCTGTGCGATTCTCAAAGGGGCCGCTGCAGTAGAACCCCTTCTCGGTATTGGCGTAAGCCTGGGCCGCGATTGTAAGTTGGCGGATATTACTCGCGCACTTGGTCTGGCGTGCCGCGTCGCGTGCTGCACCCAGCGATGGCAGCAGGACGCCAATAAGCACGGCGATAATGGCAATCACTACTAAAAGCTCGATCAACGTAAACGCTCGTGGACCCACCAACGCCCGGCGAATGGGCCGCGTACGAGCTTCGCACGGGCGGGAATCTTCGGGCGAGGAGGCACATGACTTATAATCGAGATTCATCGTGGCGTCTCCCTCCCCAGGTCCAGCTCACTGCCCGCGCCGTACGAAGGTCCAAACAAGATGCCGCTCTCAGGCTCGGGGCGGGGCTTGCCATTGATGGCTTCCTCGATCTCATGCCAAGGCACAATCTTGAAGTTCTGATTGCCCTCGAGCGAGGCCCCATCCTGGGCAATAAAAACGCCGTATGGAAGTTCTGCACTGAGAGGCATCGAGAATACTTCGATCCCATCTGTATATTCCGCCCCGCCTAGTAGCCCCGGAACCACCGCAAACAAGCCCTGCACGGCGTAAGGAGCTTCAGCCCGGCAAACTACGAAGGTCTGATTCCCCTGCGACGAAGCAATCAACCAGCGCTCACCGGTGCGATGGCCATTGCCCCACAAGTTGATGAGGGCCAATCCTTCAACGTCCGCTTTCAGGTGCTCGCCCACAGGCAGAACTAACTTTCGTTCCAGAAGATCGCTTGAAAGGTCGATCGCCCACACCCCGCGGGCTTCTTCCCCGACAAACAATACATTATTATCCTCATCGGCGACCATCCCCTCCACCTGGCTCTCCAGCGTAATCGTGCGGACGAGAGCACCCGTCATGATGCCCCCCGCCTCGCCGATACGCCACTCTTCAATCCGCCCGGATTTGTCGCCCACAAAGACGTGGACACTGCGGTCACTGTGCTGCATCATGCACAGCCCATAGGGCTCGGCAAGGCCGGTGCGGATCGGCGAGCCAGCCAGCTCTCGTAACCGCCCACCCTCCGGGCGACGTTCAACCGCAAAAAGGCTGATGCCTCTTTCATCACGATGAGACGCGGCGACCAGATCCAGCAACTCGCCCCGCCCATCTGCCCACTTGCCGATATTCACCCGCGTGCGCACATCCACATTGTTTAGTCGCCCCACGCTTAAAAACTGCACCTCCGTGCCGCTCAGCGTGCAGACTTGCAGCCCTTTACGCTTGTTTGTGCCGAGAATTAGGCTGCGCGACGGGTCTAATGCGTCGTACCAAAGTGCTGGGTCGTCCGCAGCGTCGCCAGAAGTTTCCACCGGCGTAGTCTCGGCGATAGCCACCAAGCGATGCACATTGCGGCCGCCAACCGACTCCGGAGCCAGTGGCACTTCCCGCTTGGCGCACCCGCCAATCATCACGAGCAGCCACCCGCCAACAACCCCTGTGACACAAAGTTGAACTCGAAGTTTCAAAGCCCACCCGAGCCGTCAAGGCTCGGGCGAGGATAACTACTTTGCAATACCGTGCCATTACTTACGGCTGCGGCGGCGGCCCGCGAAGGCCAACCCCAGCAATGCGAGCGATGCTGGCGAAGGCACGCTGACGACATGGATCGAAAGTGCGGCCTCATCCGCAAGATAAATCTTGTCATTCAACTCGTCGATGGCCACGGCTTCGATCTCGGAGAACGAAACACCCGCAGGCAGAAGGCTCTGCACGCTTCCCAGCGCGTTGCCCTGGGTGTCAAAGATACCCAACCGATTGGTTTCCTTACCCACCACCACCACCGCTTGAGTGGTGAGTGCGCTGAAGCCGAACACACGCTGCACCCACGCGCTGCTTACTACGGTGATGCCCTTGGCCCCTTCAAACGTTGGGGTGCTGGTGCCGGTTGCAACCAATGCATTATTGAACCAGCCGATGCTGCCATCCACATCGAGCAGGAGGCCAAACTGGTTGCGCTCGCCAACCCAGGCCACATCATCCGACTCGGGGAGTGCGGTGATGCCGCTGAGTGGCTTGGGCGAGCCACCGTCATCAAAGTTAATCACTGCGCCGGTCGCGTTGCTGCCGCGGCTGTCAACGCTCACGAACTTCAGGCCGCCGGGCCCGAATGAGCCATAGCCAGCACCGGAGGTATTGACCGTAAGGCCCTCGCCACCCCAGCGGCTGCCGCCGTTATTACCCATGGTTACAAAGGTTGAGGCCGTAAGGTCGCCGGTTGCGCCGGGGATGTACGAAACCAAGCGACCGTTGCCCGCGCTTGAACCTTCATCAGCGCTGGCGTAAAGCGTGCCGTTATAAAACGTCAACGATTCGGGGTCAAACCCGGTGGTGCCCGCATCGCTCAGCGTGCGCCACTGCGTGACGGGGTAGGACGTGCCGTACAGGTTAATAGTGCCTGTGCCGCTTACGACCGCTGCCCCTGCCGCGCCTGCCGCGAGAACCAGCGCAACCACTGTTGTAATCTTCGTGCTCTTCATCTCTTGTCTCTCCTCTAGAAATCTTCGCCCCCAAGATCTTCTTGGCGGCCTAACCCAACGCCGCGACGAACAAAGGCCGCAAAGCGCTCACCCAAGATCTAATCTAGCTACAAGGGTACAAGATCAAAACAACAAGACTATTAAGAAAGCGCGAAGATCCGGTGTGATTGAGCGCAAACCCCCGGCGGAGAAGCTAGCTTTCAAACGGCGGCAGCGGCTCGAGCGCGACCAGTCCACAACAACGGCTGTTAACGCGGGCACAGCAACAGCACGGCGCGTACTGTTTAAAAAGATCGTTGCACTGACTTTCATGGGGTGGCACCGTAATAAAATGACCCCGGCGCCAGCCAGCGGCGTTGAAAGTAACAAACGAAATATAACTTTTTTATTTTAGTCGCGATGCAAGAGCCAAAGAGAAACTCGGAACAACTACCTTCAACTTAATAGATGATCTGAAGCCGGAGGCAGAGCGCGAACTCGCCGTCATCGCGGCTGCCGAGGGTGCCGTAGTTCGTGGTGCCAACGAGGGCACCCGGGGGAGGTACGGGCATCGGCATCGGCGATTGCAAAAGTTGACCGCCACGCTGGGCGGGAAGCGCCAAAACCTTTTAAACTCTGCATCCCAGCGAATCATCGCCTCCCAGGAAACTATGGGGCTGTTTCTTCTCTTTGGTCGCCAGCGCGCATATAATCGAAGCGAGGTCGGGGAGAAAGTTCAATCACTTTGTCAAAAAACTTACAATCGTTCGAGCCTCTGGAAGGCCGTTGTCTGCTGTCCGCTGATCTCACCGTGTCAATCGTTTCACCGCCCCAAGGTGGTGTCCTCTCGGGAAATGCCGAGACGACTGCACTCGTCACGATCCGCAATGCAGGTCCCTCCGACGTGCGAGACCGTTTCGGGGTGAATCTCTTTGTGTCCACCGACGCAACATTTGATTCAAACGACACTCTTGTTGGTTCGAAGCGGCGTTCCGGATCAGAAGCTGGCGAATCGGAAACCAAAGACATTAAGTTCCGCCTTCCGAACTCGTTGGCTCCAGGCGAATATACGCTCTTTGCGCAGGTTGATTCAGAC
>CAYVFW010000120.1:0-9891 GCA_964450325.1 uncultured Phycisphaeraceae bacterium
TCCAAGTAACCTACTCGCCCCCACTCGCCCCGCCCTCCCGCCTTCACCCCTAAAGCTCAGCACACCTCGTACCGGCCGCCAGCCAGCCCGAGCATCGCGGGTAGTTCGGATCGAACATACAGTGGCCGCGCCGAGTGATCGTCAGGTTTGATACACGCCTCGAGAAATCCGGGAACGTAGATGTGCAGTAACCCGCCTCGTTCCTCACACTGCCACGCTGGCAACATAAGTATTTCTACCGCGTTACGCCCCTGACAGTCGCACAACGACACCCGAGGCCGCTCACCGTGCGCTAAGTCGATCGTAACTTGCGGGTCCTCCGGCGATACGCTTATCAGCGTTCGCATCGCGTCCGCGCTCGGTGCGATCAACGTTGCTGTGCTTCCGCAATCGAGCGAAGCGAGCAGTGCTCGCCGAGAGACGCTCAGTGCAATTCGTACAGAGCCTGGATGAGAATAATCGTCTACTACATTAACGCGGGTCGAAAGTTTCCCTCCCGAACCGGGACGACGGTTGATTGTGCTCATAGCCCTTCACCTCCCCGCACGCTCCCTGCTGCTCTCCCTGTCGAATCCTCCCCGCCGCCGCCAATACCCGCGAAGCTTCCAAGCAGCGAGGCCGCCAACCGAAGCCCCCTCCCCGGCGGGCTTACAAATCGGTGGCCCAGCTTCTCCACCGTTTGAAAGAACTCAACCATTGCGTCGAGGCGTTGATTAATCGCGGCGGATTCCGCCTCGTTCGCTGGTGGCAATAGCCGATGCGGACGCGTCGAATCTCGTATCTCATGAAGCGATGCGAGCAGCGGATCCACCTCGCGCTTGATGCGTTCGCGAACAATTGCTCGGAACATCGCCCACACATCGCTCTCTGATTGAAAATATTCCTTCCGATCCCCGCGCCTGTGCGCCCGTTCCACGATGCCCCACTCCAGCAGAGCTCGCAAGGACATCGACGCGTTGCCGCGCGAAATGTCTAAACGTGACATGATATCGTCAGTACACAGCGACTGCGCTGTAATGTACAGAAGCGCGTGTACCTCGGCCATTGTCCGCGAAATTCCCCACGCCCCCGCCATCTGGCCCCACATTGACACAAATCGGTCCTCGGCCTCGCGGATCGGTGCTGACTTCCCAACCGTCGAGGCTGGGGTGACCGGGCTACTTGACTTGCTCATAGGGTTCACCTGCTTTCAGTATTGGCTGAAAACTGGAGAATGTCCACTCAACTTTCAGAAATATTTGAAAACTCGCAAATCAGCCCCTTCTATCAGAGGTTATTGGCCCCCGCGCAGCGGCCTTAATCAGCAGAACACCTAACCGAATACTATCATGGGTTTGGCCAGCCCATTCACCCCTTGGCCAGCTAACTACTCTCTGGCTGACCCACCGCTACTCAGATCAAACTACCCCCGGCAGCAGCAGGATTCCCTGCCAACATCTTTTTCGTTCACGTGGATTGTGGCCTCCAAACTAAACGTTCCCAGCGCAAGTCTTCGCTCGGCCCTCGTAATCGTCCGTAGCCTTAACGGCAGCTCGCCGCTGACCAAGCTTCGACGAAATACTGCGCGTCGGACCCATCCACACCGCCGTCGGCGTTCACATCCGCCCTCAAATCGGCCGCCGACCACAACTCGAAGTAAGCCGAGATATCCGCGCCATCGATCCCGCCATCGGCATTTGAATCG
Organism: uncultured Phycisphaeraceae bacterium; assembly: GCA_964450325.1. Taxonomy (GTDB): domain Bacteria; phylum Planctomycetota; class Phycisphaerae; order Phycisphaerales; family UBA1924; genus UBA2402. The sequence goes on from CAYVFW010000120.1 coordinate 1,685, forward strand.
GCGATACACGCGAGAGGCGACGGCAAAATATATGTTTCAAACCCCTGTCGCCAGCCTCCATCCAAGAACTGCAACCCTCGAAAGTAGAGCGGCCCGGAATAAAGCGGCCAACCGTCTGCCGGCGAAACGTGGCTTCCGATGACGCCAACGCTGGCGGTTGAGAGGCCCGTGGTCTCAATCACAAACGTTTGACCCGCCGCCAACAGCACCTGGTGCGATGATAAGTTAACGAACACATACTCATTTCCCGCAGCCGCCTTGGTGACCTCCGCCGTTGCAACCACTGTTGCCGCCGACCACGCAGGCCCATATCTGATGCGCAGCCGAAATCTTGCCCCTGAAGAGCCGCTTATCCGCAGACGCACCCCCTCCAACGTGCCACTAATCCCACATTGCACTTGCTGCTGCCAGGTGAATGTGGTGCGCAGAAAGGTGGAAGCCGAACTCGCTCGGTCGATGGCAAATGGACTTGATTGATCAAGAATTCCCGTCTGTCCCGAAGCGCACGTCGCTGCCAGTACAACTAGTCCACCAGTTAAACGGAGTACCGCAGTTACACCTAGTTGTGCTTTCATTCTAAGTTACCTCTCGCATGTAGATGCCCTCGCCCGAAAGTGCGACCGTTAGGACGATCAAGGTTAGCGTACTGCCTCGACCAACACCGGAATTTTGCGGTCGACCAGTCAATAAATTGTTTGCTAAACTGGGTATAAAATAGCAAGTTTAGCCCATAACCGCCCCGTTGCAACCTGCGTCCAATCCTCTTCCGATCTCGCTGTTAACTTTTAAAACAACGAGCCTTGGCTAGCGCCACGCGCTCAGAATCGCTATCCGATCAAATTATGAACACTATTTTTGCTCACTCTCCAGCTCGCTTTGGTCGATACAACAAGTTCGTCAACGCCTCCGTCTCGGCCACGACTACCTCCAAATCCCCAAGATTTCCTTGGCACGAGTCTCTTGCATCGCGGTACCCTCCCACGTTAGCGACGGACAAGCACGCCGAGAGCTGGGTGAGAGCGGTTTCTGACCCACCTATTTCTGCAAAGCAATGTGCCAGCAAAAATTTTCACGCCGGTTCTCATACTACTTAGGAGCATCTTCCTTCATGCCGCAGTCATTAATTATATTTGGCCTCGCCGCGACCACCGTCACCCTCGCCGCGGCACAGGGGGGCGTTCCTCTCAATATTGACCCCGCAGCAGTGTCGTTAGTACACCCGAGTCACCGCGCGGAACTCCTCGCCGACGCGGCAGATAGGTCAAGCCTTTTGCTTAACACGGCCGAGGGAGAATCCCCCAGCGGCTTCATCAAAGGTCGCTTTACGCTCAGCGACGGCGGACCCAACCTGCTCACCGTTGGTGGATTTCTCCAAACTCGTTATCTTGCAAACTTCCGGGATAGCGAAGATGACGAAGCCGAGGACTCCTTCACCCACGGATTTCAAACCGGCCGCGCGCGTGTACGAGTCGGCGGTCACGTGTGGGACAAACGCCTTACGTTTGTCGTTTCCGCCGAGTTCGGGGGCGGCACCGGCTCAGGCTCGCTCCGTGACTCTGAGATTCGTTACACCTTCGATAATAAGCTCTACGTCCGTGCGGGTCAGTATAAGTTGCAGTTCACGCGCGAAGAGCTCGTCTCTCCCGCTATGCAGTTAACTGTCGATCGCTCCCTCGAAAACTCGGTGTTTACTCTTAGCCGCTCGTCCGCCACCGGCTTGGGCTGGACAGGTGAACGTCTCCGCCTAGCCGCGGATATTCACGACGGTGCGTTGAATCGTAACACTCCATTCGACAGCCGCTCCGAAGCCGACTTCGCCCTCGCCACACGTATTGAATATTTAGCGTCGGGCACCGACTTTAAGCGTTTTGATGACTTTACCTCATTCAAGGACAGCCCCTTCGCCGCCCTGCTTGGCGCCGCCGTCGACTACGAAACATACGGCGACACCGGCCCCGGTTCTGCTGGCGGCGCGCCCGACCTAAGCGAAGTCCGCCTAACGGCCGACGGCTCACTCGAAGGCAACGGTTGGAATGCCTTTGGTGCCATCGTCTTTCGCGCCGCCGACCCGGCGAGCGGCGCATCCGAAGATGCAAGCGATTTGGGTTACATTTTACAGGGCGGTTTTTTCCTCACCGACCAAGTCGAACTCTTTGCCCGGTACGATGCTATCGTACCCGATTACAACCCGGGCCCAGAAACATTTCAGTCCGTCACCACCGGCCTCAACTATTACATTTCTCCCCGAAGCCACGCCGCCAAGATCACCGCGGATGTTGTTTTCTACATCGAAAACGGTGCCCAGCCAGGAACTACTACCCCCTTCGCTCCCGTCAATCGCCTGAATCTCCTTCAGGGCGATGAAGCCCTTCTGCGAATCCAGTGGCAGGTCCTTTTCTAAACGCTATTCGCAACCCGAAACAAGACCCCCACACGCCGCGTACAAAGGCTCGTTGACTAAGACACTCTCCACCCCACGCCTTCTCGCTTCGCTCCTGGGCTGCCTCCTACTCGTCGCTTGCGACCGAGGGCCTGATCGCTCTACACCTGAAGGCACCATTGCCGCCGCGCGCTGGGCAGTTTCACGCGGCGAGGCGAGGCGCATCGGCGATTTTCTGTACGCCGATAATGTAGATATGCGGCGCCTCATGACCCGGTTAGGTCGCTTCTTGGGCAACGTTCAAGCCCTCGGGACGGCCATTCAAATCAAGTTCCCCACCGAAGTCTCAACGCTTAAAGCTCAGACTGAGCAGGCCGTCAAAGAGGGAAAATCTACCTCCCTGCTCACCCAGATCGCCGGTCAGGTCCGGGGTAACCGCAGAGCCAAAGTTAGTCTTGCCAACCCTTCGACCGGCGACGCGCGCGATGCTTTTGACAACGCCCTTAAATCGCTTTTTGCTGACCCTTACGGGTGGCTAACTGAGAGCGAGACCCGTCTCACTTCCACTTTCCTAACCGACGATTCTGTAGCGCTGTTATGGGACGAAAAACCCATCCTGCCACCCATCGGGATGGTCATGAGGCGCGATTCCGTTGACTCAAAATGGTATTTTTCGCTTCCCATCAACCTCCCGGGCATGGGCAGCTTCATGCCACGGACTAAAGAACAGTTCGAGATTTTTGGGGGGATCATTAAGGTCTTCGATCAGGTCGTTATTGACCTTCGTCTTGACGTTGAATCGGGCAAACTGTCTTCTTTGGAGTCCGTGTCGCGAGCAGCTGGCGAGAAGACCTTCATCCCCGCAGCGATGACGGTTTTTGCTTACGCCAAGCTGATGGAGTCCCAGAAGAAAGAAGCCATTAAGAAGTAGGCGTACGCTTGTACTGACCAGTGGGGCAACTCTTCAGGAGACTCGATCATGCCTAGCACGCTGCCAGTCGATTCCGCTGTCTCCCGCGTACCTTTTCGCTCTTTGGGTGCTCCCCCAGCGCCAGCCACTTCGGACCGCACGGTGTTTCGACTCGACCAACCCGTAATCATCACCATTGACGGGCCAGCGGGGACAGGTAAATCCTCCGTAGCGAGAGAACTCGCCAAGCGCCTCGGCCTCGACTTTCTCGACACTGGGGCGATGTATCGTGCCGCCGCGGCGATCAGCATCGACCACTCTATGGATCCTACCGATGAAGCCAGCCTGGTAGCAAAAGTGGCCAACGCCGACCTCCACTTTGACTGGACCACAGATCCACCGGCGATGCTTGCGTGGGGCCAGCCGATGAACGAGCGCATCCGCAGTGCCGATGTAACTCGCGTCGTCTCCCCTATCGCAGGAATCGCCCTGCTCCGGGAACACTTGGTCCGGAAACAGCGGCTGATCGCAATGCAGCACCCCCGGCTGGTATCCGAGGGGCGGGATCAAGGCTCGGTAGTCTTTCCCAGTGCACATGTTAAGTTTTATCTGACGGCCAGTTGCAGCGAGAGGGCCCGCCGCCGCGCTCAACAACTCCTCGATCCCCAATCCGCGGCCGACGCGGCGGTGCTCAACTCCCTCGCGGAGGAGATCGACGCTCGCGACAAAAGCGATATGGGCCGAGCCGTTGGGCCGCTCACTCAACCTCTCAATGCCGTAGTGCTCGACACCAGCGAGTACACGTTCGATGCCGTGGTCGATGAGCTTGAGCGAATCGTCCGCAAGAAAGCTCAGGAAAAAGATTGAGTTTGCTTATGCTCTGGCCGTCCAGCGCCCACCGCATGTTGGTATCAATCACCGCAACAGACTTCTGTGCCAAAGGTCTCGGCCGTGTTTGAAACGTTACGACGTAAGCAGCCCGGCGCGAATCTCTTTCGCCTCTGCTTTTACGAGCTCATGTGCCTTAACCTCCGGGTGCTATCCTCGCTGTTTTACCGCGCACGGACGTTTAATGCTCAGAACGTCCCTGCGAGCGGCCCCCTCATCCTAGCGGCTAATCATCAGAGCAACCTTGATCCCCCGCTCATCGGTATTGGCCTGCGTCAACGCCACCTTACGTTTGTTGCCAAGTCTGGTTTATTTAACTTTAAGCCCCTGGCGACCGCTATCTCACTGCTCAACGCGCTGCCCATCAACGACGAGGGCGGCGATATCACCGCGATCAAGGAAACCATCACTCGCCTTCAGACGGGAAGTGCAGTGCTTATCTTTCCTGAGGGCTCGCGCTGCAGCCATGGTGCCATCGAAGCTTATAAGCGGGGCGTTGCCCTCCTTGTGAAAAAAGCACGCTGCCCGGTCGTGCCCGTTGCCATCGAAGGCGCCTTCGATGCGTGGCCGCACACCGCCCTGTTCCCGCGCCTGTTCGGTTGCCGCGTGTATGTTAAGTATGGCACGCCCATCGCTTACGATGAACTCTTCAAAGATGGCCCCGAAGCTGCGCTACGGCGCCTCCGCGAGGAGTCAGAACGAATGCGCCTCGAGCTCCGCTCGACTTTACGTCAGCAAACCTCCGGCCGGTTCCCCGCCCCAAGCCGCGGCGATGCTCCGGCCGTTGCTCCTACCTCAGCTTGCTAATCTCACCGCTGCGGACGCTCGCGGCTGGAACGAGTTTTTCTCACCTCCCTCCCCGCGCTGGTTGTCGCATTGACGGCGGGCATGCATTTCGCAGCCGGATTTGCCAAGCCTGTCGCTTCACCTCATCCGCCCAGAGTGGGTATATAATGCCGCCAATCACAGCAGAAATGCGAAACAAACCTAGGAAATCCCCCAATGCGCACCAGCAACCCAGCTTTTAGAAACGACGCCTTCGCTCCCCGCGACTGGGGCGGAATCGCCGCAGATCTGCGCGATGGTCCGACGTTTGGATCCACGCCTGCCAAGTCTGCGGTGTCATCAACCACGATGACGATCCGCGGCACGGTCGTAAAAACCTCGTTCCTGCTCTTCCTGTGCGTGGGTGTAGCCGTTCTCACCGCCGTAGCACTGAAGAACGGAGCCCTCCCGGCATCAATGCCGATTGTAATTGGTTCGGCGATCGGCTCGCTCGTCCTTGGGCTGATCGTCGGGTTTGTTCCGCGCACTGCTCCTTATCTCTCGCCCGTTTATGCGGTTGTGAAGGGCGTCTTGGTCGGCGCGATCTCACTTGCTGTAGCTGAGCGGGCCGGACCGAAAGGCGGCGCGCTGGTCGCCCAGGCGATCATGCTTACGTTCGGAATCTTTATCGCGCTGCTCGGCGGTTACGCCTTCGGATTGGTGCGCATCGGCGGCACCATGACTAAAGTAATTATTGTTGCCACCGGCGGCGTCTTTATCGCTTATCTGGCTCACTTCGTCCTCTCCATGATGGGCATCGGTATCCTCGGTGCCATCCACGGTGGCGGTCCGATCGGCATTATTTTCAGCTTGGTTGTCGTGGTGCTGGCTTCGCTCAACCTCGTCCTCGATTTTCAGATGATCGAGAACGGCGTCACGAACCGCGCTCCTAAGTACATGGAGTGGTATGGCGGCTTCGCCCTCCTCGTCACTCTGGTTTGGCTCTACCTCGAAATCCTTAAGCTGCTCGCCAAGCTCAATCGCCGCAACTAGCCGCGACTAGCCGCAACTAAGGGAGTCAGCCCGCCCAGTTTGCACACACAGACCCCGCCCGTACGCTCCCCCGGCGATGGCTCTATACTTGCCCCCAAGGTGTGATGGCCGAGCGGCTGAAGGCGCTCGACTTGAAATCGAGTAAACCGAAAGGTTTCGTGGGTTCGAATCCCTCTCGCACCGCTTCCCCGGCAAGGCGTTACCTGCTCCAAAACGCCGCACGCCGCACTGGCTGAATGTATTTCAGCCAGTGCGGCGCTGGTGCCGCGGCACTGCACGGCCTAATTTGTAACTAAGATTTAAGGCTTAAGTCACCACCCTGCGGCTTGGTTGCTTAGTAGGCCCTTGCCGACCCTTGGGCGAAGAACTCGGTCACCTCGGAACCAGCCTGTACCTCCGTCCTAATTCACATCCGGGTCCGCGACCCCAGCCCCTCATCATCCCTCACCACTCCCCAATCGCGCAGCCGGTCAGAACTTCTTGTGCGTAGCACGACCCTCAGGGGGCCGCAGCCCCAGCACCGCCCTCGCCAGCTCCACATCCGCTGGGAACGTAATCTTAATGTTCCTGGCATCCCCCTCAACCGCGACCACCCTAACACCCATTCGCTCCACCAACCCCGCATCGTCGGTGCTGACCAGATTCTCTTGGGCGTACGCGGCGAGCAGAATCGATCGCTCAAACACCTGCGGGGTTTGTACCAAATACAAGTCAGTCCGGTCAATCGTCGCTCGCACCTCTCGCGCCTTGGCTCGGTCCTCGCCGCTGATGCCTAGTATCGCCGCGACCGGATCAATATCAGTGAGGGGCTCTTGTGTCTGCACAATCCTCTTGATGGTGTCGGGCACGGGTAACGCCGGGATGGCCGCGCCAAACCGCCCCGCCGCCGCGAAGACGCGATCAATTAACTCCAAAGAGACGCACGGCCGCGCTGCATCGTGCACCGCAATATGCGTGCAGTCCTCCAAGCACGCCAAGGCGAGCTTCACAGACTCCCACCGATGAGTCGCTCCACCCGGCACAAGCCGTGCCCCAAGCAGCCCCAGCCGATCCCCGTGGCGGGCGCGAAACTCGGCGAACGCCGCGCTGTCGCTGGGCCCCGCGACGATCATTTGACTTACATCGTCGTGCTTGGTGAACACCTCAATGGTGCGCTGCAAGATGGGTTTTCCACCCAGATCTTCGTCGAGCTTGGACCGCAGCCCACCAGCCTGCGCGTACCGAGCTGATGCGCCCGCCGCCGGAAAGATCACCGCTACTTTCATCTTCACGCCTTGCTCCCTCCCACGTCGCCTCGCCAGTCCACGCTTACGAGCATGTTACGACTGTCCAGAAGTAGATCGAGCAGGCCGCCCGCACCCGCGGGCGTGATGTGCCTCGAAATAACTAAACCTACGTCGATTGAACGCTTGCGCAGCAGCGAGATGGCATCGCGCACGTAGCCCGCCCCCGCCCCCACCACAGTCGCCTCGATACTCGCGAGCCGCTGCACCGCAGCCCCCTCCGCGCTCATCGCCTCGTTGCTTATGTTTGGCGCGGTCTTGATGACCAGCCTGCCGCGCGGTGCCAGCAGCGACGCGGCGACGGCCAACCCAGAGCTGTCGCCAGTGCAATCAATTACAACGTGCTGATCGCCGCGCTTGCCCACCTCGGCGAGATGCCGATGGGGTATTCCTACACGCTCTAAAAGTCCGAACCGCTCGGGATGCTTGCCCAGCAGCCGCACGCCGGGGCAGCTCTGCGAGGCGATGATCGCCGTGAGCACCGCTATCGGCCCATCGCCCAGAATCGTAACATACTGTTTGGAGTCGATGAGCGCCGTCCGCACCGCGTGGATCGCGCCCGCGAGCGTCTGCGCGATCGCCGCGGCGTCGTTGCCTATTTCGGGGGGAACCACCGCCGCGACGGCCGCGGGTATCTGCACGTCGGGGCACGCTAGCCCAACGCCCCTCCCGCCGGGGGAACGTAATCCAGGGCAGGTGCGGTCCGGGCAGAGATAAGCAATACCCCCGCGGCAAAGCGAACACTTCCCGCAACCCCACGCCGCATCCACCACCACCCGCGAGCCTGGCTTGATGAGCACCAACTCGCCTTTGCCCACCCCGGCGAGAGGCACTTCGACATATTCATCGTTACGCTTGACTAACGCTGTTTGCGACAAACTGCTCAGCAGCTTGCTGATAATAAAGTACAACATTGGATGGTTATCTA
>CAYVFW010000121.1:0-9788 GCA_964450325.1 uncultured Phycisphaeraceae bacterium
GAGCGGGGGTGGGGCAAATTAAGTTAAACTGGGTCAGACCTGTGGCAGACTAACGACCCGGGTAGATCTGGCCATTGATAATGGTTGCGGTGCAGTGGGTCGTATACTCAAATGGATCGCCATCGAATACGGCGACGTCGCCGTCTAGGCCAATCCGTAAGGAGCCGACCCGGTCGTCGATCTTAAATAACTTCGCGGGCTGGGTGGTGATGGTGGCGAGGGCTTGCTCGAAGGTGCAGCCGTTGGCCGCAGCGATGGCGGCCTCAAAGAGAACGACGCGGGTCTTGGGGACGTAGACTTCAAACCCGCTCTGCATACTTACGTTAATGCCAGCGTTGATGAGTTTGCCGCAGGTTTCAAGGCTCATGTTTTGCATCTCACCGAACATGCGGAACATGGTGGGGTGGATAATGACCGGGGTGCCCGCGGCTTTGAGCTCGGGGATCATCAGGTAACTCTCGCTCGCGCTGTCGAGAATTAAGTCAAACTCAAACTCCTTGGCGAGCCGGAGTGCGCTGGCGATGTCCTGCGCGTTGTTGGCGGTGACCATCAGCGGCACCTGTTTTTTGAGGACACGGACGAGCGTCTCGGTGCGAAGGTTTCGCGCGGGCGGGGTCTTCTGCTCGGATTCGGGAGATCCGGGGAGCGGGACCTGGCCGCCTTTTTTATCGTATTCGCGCGCGGCGGTCAGTTCCTCTCGCAGCATGGCGACCATTTTGGCGCGGGTGCCGGGCGCGGCGTTGCCTGCGCGCTGGCCCCAAGGCCCGAGAGTGGCGGCGACGGTTGCGGTCTCAACGAGCACGTTCTGATCGATGGTGCCGGGTGCGGTTTTGACGATGCAAGTTTGGCCGGAAATTAACTCGCCCGGCGCGTGGCCAGTATGGATTGTTGTCACGCCCAGAGAACGGACCCACGCGACCAGGGGATCGTTCGGATTGTAAGCATCTATGGCACGTAGCTCGGGCTGGACGGGGGCGGAACGTTCGAGCTGGTCCTGATCTTGCCGCTGATTAAGGATACCGGAGACGCCCACTGTGCCGCGAGCGTCGATGAGACCGGGGGTAGCGACGGCCCCGGTGATGAGCTTGTACCCTTGCGGAACTGGCGTGGAAGCGGCGGGGCCGATGGCAGCGATTTTGCCATCGGTAATTATGATTACACCGTCGAGGAGCGGGGCCTGACCGGGTGTGGTCATCGTGTAAATTGTCTTAGCCTTAATAGCGACTTGAGCGTTGGTAAGCGAGCAACTTAACAGGAGCGGTGCGATCAGTAGGGCTGAGTACAGGGAGGAGGCAAGGGGGCGGAAAAGTTGTTTCATCATAAAGCGTGTGCTCAAGAGGGGTGTGTTGTAGGGGCGGAACGAGGGTGAAGGAGAGGACTATTTAGTTTACGATCAATCGCGCGAGGGGCTAGTTGTTGGAACGAAGATAGCCGAGCCCGCTTGTGGCCTGTTCCTCGCAGCACATGTATGGCTTGAGCGGGTTGCCCGCGCCGTAACCGCCCACAGCGTACAGATAATCTTCCTTGATCGAACGGTCGAAGACTTTTGTTCCATCAACCCAGGTCTGCTCAACCTTGGTGTAGACACTGAGAGGATCGCCCGAAAGTACGATAAAGTCTGCATCCTTGCCGACTTCCAGAGAACCTACGCGGGGCTCAAGGTCAAGAATCTTGGCCCCTTCGATGGTGAGGGCACGCAGCGCGCCCGCTCTGGTCATTCCAGCGCGCACGGCCAAGGCGGCGGAACGCAAGAAGAGCCGGGAATCTGTGATCCAGTCGTCGGTGTGAAACGCGACCGCGACGCCTGCTTTTTCCAATGTCGCTCCGGTTTCCCACTGCAGTTCCGCCGCTTCCAGCTTGCCGCCGGGGCTGTCAATTACAATCACGGAGCAGGGGATTTTCGCTGCGGCGATTTCGGGGGCGACCTTCCAGGCTTCACTTACATGGTGGAGCACGACACGGAAGCCGAACTCTTTCTGTAACCGCAGGACCGTCATAATATCGTCCGCCCGGTGGGTATGGTGATGCACAACCCGCTTATGATCGAGAACCTCGACCATGGCTTCGAGGGCGAGGTCGCGGGGCGGGGCTTTATCGGGCGCGTCCTTGGCCGCGGTCAGCTTTGCCTTATATTCAATAGCGCGAATGAACTGCTCGCGCACCAGCGCGGCTGATTTGGCGCGAGTTCCCGGGAAGGGCGCGGGGCCTTGGCTGTTCGTGCCGTTAGCCATTTTCATGCCGCCCATGGGGTTGCCCTGATCATCCGTAATGAACAACCGATCAATGCTGCTATTGCGGACGGGGCCGGCGGGGCTGTCCACAATCAGCCGCAACTTAACATAAACGGTCTGTCCGCTCATGAGGTGGCCGCTGCCGGGCATAATGTTTAGGGTGGTGAGCCCACCCGAGACCGCGCGACGGAATCCGGCATCAAAGGGATTAATGGCGTCGTAAACTCGGATGCTGGGCTGGATGGGCGCCGACCCATCAGCCCCGTTTACCCCGCCTACGTGGCTATGAGTATCGACAAGCCCGGGCATCAGGATTTTGCCTGCGGCGTCCACCTTTACAGCGAGGTCCGGGATCGGGGTTGAATCAGCGGGTCCGACTGCGGTGATCTTGCCATCTCGAATAATTAAGGTTCCGTTTTCAATTTCATCGCCCACCACCGGGATAATCCGGGCGTTGATGAAAGCGGTAGTTTGTGGAAGTGGCGCGGCGAGGTTGAGCGGTTGCTCCACAGCGATTACTGGTGAGGGTGCAGCAGGTATCGATGCCGGGGGTGCCTGAGGTGCGGTAACTTGGCCGATTGCGAGGCCGCCTCCGAGGGTCAGCAGGAGCACTCCGAGCCAGGGTCGTTTGAAAGTAGCAGGCGGGTGTGCGATCAAGTCTGTTGTGTTCAGCATTTCGGGTTGAGGATACGCACGGTGTGGCGTACAGCGAACAACCTGTGGCAGCCCGATCACCTTCGCTTGGGGTCGCTTGGGGTCACTTGGGGTCGCTGGGTCTGGAGCATTGACCGCCGACGCGCTGTGATATCGCTGCTGGTCTGAGAAGGAGGGGTAATTGGGCTGCAGAGTCTCGCGCGGGCACTAGATTGCGGTACCGCCGCGTTCCCCGGTGCGGATGCGGATGCAATCTTCGAGGGGAAGGATGAAGATTTTACCGTCGCCCACGCCGCCGCTGGCATCTGCGGTTCGGCCGCCGCGGATGATGGCTTGGACGGCGGGCTCGCAGTAGGCGTCGTTGATTCCGAGTGTAATCTTAAGTCTTTCGATGAGGCGGGGCCGTACGCGCTGTCCGCGGTAGATTTCGACCTCGCCCTCTTCGCGGCCATGCCCTTCGACTGCCTCGACGGTGATGCGGTAGTTGTCGCCCTCGTTGAGAACCTGCTGGAGTTGGTTCTGGACCGCCTCAAGACATTCGGGACGGATAATGGCGATGATGAGCTTCATAAAATTAACTTAGTTTGGGAATGGTGGCTGGCGGAGGGGAGTGGAGTTGAGTGGCGGAATGAGAGCACGGGGCGATGGCGTCTTGGCCTGCGAGTCAAGTTCTATTACGAGTTGACGCCGCTGTGGTAGCCTCGCTCGCCGTGGGTTGCGATATCCAGGCCATCGCGTTCGTGTTCGTCGCTGGCGCGCAGGCCGATGGTTGCCCTGAGTATGAGCGCGATCACGAGCGTTCCGATGCAGGCGTACGCGATCCCGACCCCTGCCCCGATGGCCTGCTTATAAAGTTGGCTAAAGCCCCCGCCGTTGGTGAGCCCAAGGACCGGGGTAAAGCAGAGCACGCCGGTGAGAAGCGCGCCCAGCAGTCCTCCGACCCCGTGGACGCCGAAGGCATCGAGCGTGTCATCGTAACCGAACTTGGATTTCAGTTGCACGGCCTGGTAACAGACGAGGCTCGCGAGTGACCCGATCAGCAGCGCCGAGAGGGGTGAGACGTGACCCGCGCTGGGGGTGATCGCAACCAATCCGGCGATGATTCCCGATGCCAAACCCAAGCTGGTGGGCCGCTTTTGGTGGGCCCATTCGATGAGCATCCAGACGAGGGCGGCAGCGGCGGCGGCGGTCTGGGTGGTTGTGAAGGCGAGACCCGCGGAATAACCTGCGACGGGAAACTCAACTGCGACCGCGCTGCCGGCGTTGAAGCCAAACCAGCCGAACCACAGCAGGCCCGCCCCCAGAAGTGTTAAGGTTAAGTTATGTGGGAGGGCCGTCGCGACGCCCGGGCGATAGTCGCGCCGTGGGCCGACGAGCAGCGCGAGCACGAGGGCGGAAAAGCCCGCGGAGATGTGAACGACGGTGCCGCCCGCGAAATCGAGCACGCCCATCTTGTAGAGCCAGCCACCTTCCGCCCACACCCAGTGGGCCAGCGGGCAATAGACGAAAGTAGCCCAGAGGAAAATGAACCAGATGTAACTACTAAACTTCATCCGCTCTGCGATGGCGCCGCTGATCAGCGCGGTTGTTATTATCGCGAACTTACCTTGGAACATCACGAAGACTAGCTCGGGGATGCCCTTGTTGCCCAGCAAGGTGTGCGGATCAATGCCGTGCAAGCCGATGGCGTGCGGGCTCCATCCGATCCAGCCACCGATACTTTTGCCAAAGGCCAGGGCGTATCCAATTACGATCCACTGGACTCCGATGACGGCCATCGCAACAAAACTATGCATCATGGTTGTAAGCACACTCTTGCGTCGGACCAGGCCCCCGTAGAAGAAAGCCAGCCCGGGGACCATGAGGAGCACCATGGCGCTACTCACGAGCATCCATGCGGTGCTGCCAGCGTCAATGGTCTGCAGTTGCGTAGCAGGCTGGGTAGCGGCCTCAACCACTTGACCAACGTCAGTGGATGGAGCGACCTGAGCGGACGCGGCGTGGGTCGCGGCGATCATGACATCCTGAAGCGATTCCGTTGTGAGCATATGTGGATCTCCTAACGGGATGGCAGCATAGCGGCCATCAGGTCTGAATCAAGCGGGGGCGCATGATGTAACACCGTGTAACGCATTCAGAGTTGCGATTTATGTTGGAGAACGAGACTTGGCGAGGGCCATGCAGCTAGTTTGGTCTAGCGACTGAAACTTCTGGGATCGGCTCAGTATGGGAGAAGACCCGCCGCCTCATCGAGAACCGGCGAGTACCGCGAGATCCTTTCTTAACGTGAGCCGCATCGCGGCTTTTCCTACGGATGCCTGGGGGCTCCAGTGGGGATATTGACGTACCTCTGGCGGGTTGTTTCCGTGTGGGCAATGGGTGTCGAACAGGCGTACACTAAGCTCCCCCCAAAAGCCTCCGAAAGTCGGAGATGGGTCCATGTTTGGATGAAGGAGGGGACCAGTTTCAGCGCCGGGCTGAGCTAGGGGAGATTTCACTACTCCGGCTGCAAGGCGGCGTCACCGAGCGTGATCGTCGTCGAACGAAGGTAAGGAACAGGCACATGAGCGAGACCCCGCAGAACGAACAACGTCAGATCCAACTCCGCATCGACGAGAGCAAAATGGGCACGACGTACGCGAATACCATCCGTACTTCGACCACCCAAGATGAAGTCGTTCTCGACTTCGGCATGAACTTGCCGGTTCCCGGGCAGAACAACGAGCCGGTGCTTGTGTTCGCCGTGGGCAGCCGCGTTGTGCTCAACTGGGCCGGTGCCAAGCGTTTGGCGATCAGCCTGGGCCAAGTGGTCCGCCAGTATGAAGAGCGTGCGGGCGAGATCAACCTTGGTCCCCGCCAGAGTGGGGCGGGCGGCCCCCGCCTCTCCACCTAAGCCGAATTTGCGAGACCGAGTAGGCCCGGCTGCTTTTAATGCGGAGCTGGGCGCACTCTAAACGAAGAACTAAAGGCAAATGCCTTAAGAATAACGCCGGGTAATGCCCGGCGTTATTCATTGGTGAGACCAGTGGTTTGCGGTTTTCGCTTGGGGGAAGATCGTCGAGTGCCGCTCTGTGGTGCCGCGGCGGATGTTCTTAATTTAGCTCATCCCAGGTGGAAAGATCAATCGCTGCGCGCCCGGCGGTGTTGGAGCTCTGCCAGGGGAAGCGGGGCCTTGGCCAGGTTGAGCGTCGTCTCAGCGCATCGTGCCGCATAATCGTAAGCTGGAGCACGCCTTCTTGAATTGCGGAGGCCGAGAGGGGCAGTCGGAACGACCAGGATTGTGGGGCGAGCGTCACTTTGAGCTGTCGTTGTGGACCCTCGGCTGCTTCGGGGAGATTCATCTGTTGGACGCTGCCCGAGCGAGCGACACGGTAGGCGATCGTAACACCAGCGCTTGGCCCCAGAAAAATATCCACGTATTCATCCTCGGGGCGCGAAGTTAATTTATGTTGATCGGGAACGAAGCGACAGGTAACAATAGCTTCCCATCCCGCCGTTCCATCCTCCTGAGCATCAATATCCGGGCCAGCCCCGGGCGCGACGCGGACGATCCGAGCGGTGGTCTCCCAGCCCGTTGGCACGCGTGATAAAAGACCGTACTGCCAAGATTCAAGGCTGAGGTCGGGCGCGAAGCCGAAGCAATTAAAGCCGGGTGGCGTGGCCTGAAAGAGCGTGGTGCGGACCGGTACATCGGCGGTCAAACGTCCGAGCTTCACGGCGGCCGAGGTAAGTTCGCGGACTTGGGCGGGATTGAGCGAGAGGGTTTGAACCGGGATAATAACACTTTCAGAGGGTGCAACGCGCGTAACTTCGAGTTGGGTAGTCGCTGCATCGCTGGGCGGTGCGTAGGCCGCCCATACCGTCTCTGGGCGGTCGGTCATATTTGAAACTCCGATGAAGACGATCGGCGAGGGGCGAGGTTCGGCCCGTTTGGTGAGCCGTGCCGCATCGACCTGGTCTGCTGAGGTCAGAGTTTTGTTATCTTCAGCGATGCCGCTCTTAAGTGATGCCGCGTCGGGCTTTGTTTTGACGGTAGAGAGTGTTCCGCCGTCGTCCCACACCCAGATAGCGCCTTGCTGTTGCTCGCGGAGCCATTGATAGGCGCGGGCGGGTAAGTCGCCGCGACGCATGCTGGGGTCAAGCAGGTCGGTAAGGAGGCGTTCAAGGGCGTCCTGATCCGTGGGCCAGGCGGGTACCCAGACATGGGCTTTGTCTTCACCGGGCAACTTCATGACGGCGCAGAGCCTGGCCTTTACTTGTGCCGCGAGCGGCGCTTCAACTTGCGCCAGACGGGCCAACGCGAGTCGCCAGCGGTGTTCCACCTGCATCGCCATGGCCTCGACAATCGGATCGGCGTAGGGGCTCACGCCACGTGAGGGGTCGGGCTTTGCTAAAGCCAGCCCATCAATTAACAACCGTACGCGCCAGCGTTCAAGGGGCGATTGTGCGACGGCCCGGAGGGTGCGAATGAGTTGTGTATCGTTGGAGGCTGCCGCGGGCAGCATCGGAGGCCAGTTGACTTGGGTTGGGGGAAGAATGGTGTCGGGATCGACAAGCCACTGCACGTTGGCAGGCTTTTCATCGATCCAGAGCGAAGGGCCAGCGGCATCGCGGGGAATTTCGATCGCGGCGATACGGAGCGAGGGCTGCGTAAGTGATGACTGATCGATCGAGCTTGAAGCCCAGGCACCAATGGGGGGAGCGTTACTTATATTCATCCAGCGTATGAACGCGGAATCAGGGTTGGCATCCGGGGGAAGTGGCGAAGTTGTAGTGACTGCATAGGTGCGTGCGCCGAGCGCACGACCGTCGGAGAGACGGGCTGATCGAATCGCAAGCGGATCTGGCGTCTTCGCGAAGTAACTTGGTGGCGCGCGGTCTTCAGTCCGGGGTGCCTGGCTTCCAAGCACAAGCATTAGAGGGCGGCCTGGAATGGCGTCGATGCGGCCGAAAGAGCCGGGTTCAACCGCGGCGGCGTAAGCAGCTAATGCTTGGGCGTCAGTGCGTGCGACCTGGGGTTCAAGCCCGAACGGAGTATCTGGGACCTTCTTCGCGGAACAGGCTCCCAGGCCTGCAAGGGCAATGAGGAACGCGCCTGCGCGGCGAGTGGGGCGCTTCACGCGGCCTCCCGCGGCAGCGTTTGAATGAGTGAAGTTACGATGGAATCGGCCGTCACGCCCTGCGCGTGTGCCTCGAAGTTAAGTATCAGGCGGTGACGGAGGGCGGCGAGCGCGACTGATTTAATATCGTCGGTGGCTACTGCCGCGCGACCATCGAGCAGTGCGCGGCACTTACCCGCGAGAATTAAGGTTTGGGCGGCACGGGGAGAAGCACCCAGCCGCACGAACTTATCTACTTGCGGAGTTGCGAACGAGGGCCCGGTGGTATCGGCTGGGGTTGGGTGAGTGGCCAGCACCATGCGCACTGCGTAGTCCTGGATGCTGGGGGCGACCGCAACTAATCGTGCCAGGCGCTGATGGCCGCGCAATGCCTCTGCCGAGATTGCAGGAGAGACCTCGCTGGAATCCGACCCCGTGGTTCGATTTAGAATCTCGCTCATCTCTGCGCGGTTTGGGGCGCGGCTAATTAGTTTGAAGAAGAAGCGGTCTAGCTGAGCCTCGGGTAACGGATAAGTCCCCTCCTGCTCGATGGGGTTCTGCGTCGCCAGAACCATGAATGGATCGGGCAGCATATGGCTCGTACCCCCGACTGTAACACTGCGTTCCTGCATCGCCTCTAGCAGGGCCGACTGGGTCTTGGGAGTGGCGCGATTAATTTCATCTGCGAGCACGATCTGAGCAAAGATCGGGCCGCGTTGAAATGTGAATGCTCGCTCCTTGCGTCCATCGTCGAGCTCGCGTTCAGCGACGATCGTCGTGCCGGTGATGTCTGCGGGCATCAGATCCGGGGTAAACTGGACGCGGCCAAAGCTAAGTGAAACGGCCCGTGCCAGCGTGCGAACGAGAAGCGTCTTTCCGATCCCTGGCACACCCTCGAGCAATACGTGGCCGCCCACGAACAGACAGATCAGAACCTGATCAACGATGTCGCGCTGGCCGACAACCACTCGACCGATCTGGGCTTGAACGGCGGCGAAATCGTCGCGGAATCGTTTCGCCGCGGCGAGCAACTCTTGAGGTGAGGGGATTTCAGGTTGAGCGAGTGCCATGGACCACTAAAGTAGGGGAGATTCGGCGGGGGTGCGATTGATTGCGGCATGATTGGTTGCGCTAGGGGCGTGATTTTCGTGGATGACAATCGTCACCAGACCGCTCCGGGCGGCATCGGTAAAGGTTCGTCGGGCTTGGTCTAACTTCCAGCCCGCCAATGTGGTTCTATAGTGACCATCGCATTACTGATACAGGTTAAGATTTATATTGAAGGGAGCCGAGCGCATGGAACTCGCGATTGTTGGTCTTGGAAAAATGGGCGGAAACATGGCAGAACGGCTTATTCGTGCGGGGCACAGCGTGCTGGGAATCGACCCCTCGCCTGCGGCGGTGGAGCGAATTCGTTCGCTGGGCGGCAAGACGGCGGCCTCGGCCACCGCGGCGACCGGTTTGATGACTGGTCCTAAGCATGTCTGGCTGATGATCCCTGCTGGAAAGCCTGTGGATGGTGAGATCGCGGCGTTGCTGCCCGCGCTCACCAAGGGCGATTGCATCATCGACGGCGGCAATAGTAACTATAAAGACTCGCAGCGCCGTGCCCGGGAACTCGGGGAGCGCGGCATTCACTTCGTCGATTGCGGAACATCTGGTGGGGTCTGGGGGCTGAACAACGGATACTCGATGATGATCGGGGGCACCAAGGAAGCGGTAGAGAGGCTGCGGCCGATTTTTGAATCGCTTGCGCCTAGTAAGACGGAGGGCTGGGGGCACGTGGGGCCTAGCGGGGCCGGGC
>CAYVFW010000122.1:0-9741 GCA_964450325.1 uncultured Phycisphaeraceae bacterium
CGCCAGTTCCGCCACCGCACCCGCCTCAATGACGGACGCTTGAACGCGAAGCCAAGGCAACATCTCACAGGCTCTTCACCGTCTGTTTCGCGGGCATCCTTTGCGGGCTTTCCTTCGCCCGCATGCACGCTTTTTCCGCGAGGCGACTACACTTAAGCCATGCTCGTGCTCCGCTTGTTTACCGCGTTACTTACGATGATGCTATCGCAGGTATCTGCGGCCGCTACAGCTCTTGAGCCCAAACCCACCCGATCGCCGGAGCCAGATCGCCCCGCCGTACAGCCCGCACCCTTTCGATCCAACACCGAGTTTTTCCCATCAAAACACGGTTTTGCATTTAAAAATGCCTTTACCGGCTCTCCCCTGCCTGAGCCATTGCAAGATTTAGGTTTGGAGGAGCTCGTGGATGCACCCGCGATCCACGGCAAGTGTGGAGGGATGTCCGCCGCGGCGGCTGATTACTTTTTCGCTCGTAAGGACCGCCCCGGTGCCTCTCGCCCACCAAGGCCGCGATCTGCTCTTTATAATTATATTGCGCAGCGGCAGATAGATTCGCTAGGACCGTTCGCTGTCCAGGCCGCGACATTCATGGAGTTCATGCTGTTGCCCGATCGCTTAGCGGATATCGCTCGCGGTACACAGTCAACGCCCTTTACGGGTTCCCGGCATTCCGCAGCCTCACGTACGCTTACATCGGTGGCTCCGCTCATTTCTCGCTTACGCCAGGGCGAACTGGTGCCCCTCGGTCTGGTTTATGTCTATGCACCCGGCATGGTCAAACCAGACGTAAGTAAAGAGGGTAATGTAAAAAAGGGAGAGCCAGGCCGGACCGACGAGAAGAACCAAGCCGGGCGAGCATCGGGCCGCGCAGAAGGCAAGCAGGCCGCTGCCGCAAACGCAGGCCACGCGGGCATGCCGTGGGAGAATCATCAGGTGCTCGCGTTCGCCGCAGAGTTCGTGCCCGCGCGCGAAGATAGCCCAACGAAAGTGGAAGGCGAACGCGTAAACCAAGGTTATGATCGAATCCGGATCTATGATCCTAATTTTCCCGGTCGCGATGACATCGAGTTACGGATTACTCCCCCTCGGCGGTCCGCCCTCTCATCCCCTGCCTTAGGTGCTGGTGGGAACCCAGCCCCCGCTGAGCCCCCTGAAGTAACCTGTGTGCAGTACGTCGGTGCCACGCGCACTATCCATGTCCGCGGCTTCTTTATCATGCCTTACCAGTTTTCGCAACCAAAGATAACCGCCGACCGCTAATCCGCCTCGCCACCACCCCCTCTGCATGACCAACCACCCTCGTGTTGTAAGTCTTCTTCCATCGGCCACCGAATCTTTGTGCGCGGTGGGCGGCGAACACTTGTTGGTAGGCAGAAGCCACGAGTGTGACTGGCCCCCTTCCGTTCTACGTTTACCATCGGTTACATCTCAGCGCATCCACGACACCGACTCAGCTCGCATCGATGCGCTCGTGCGCGAGCATTCAACCCACACCGCCGATGAAACTCCAGCCGCGCAATCGCTCTACCGCCTCGACGAGGATGCCCTGCGCCAGCTTGCTCCAGATATTATATTAACTCAAGACCTCTGCGGGGTTTGCTGCATACATCTTGACACCGTTACGGCCATCGCCGCGTCGATGAGCTCTCGTCCGCAAGTTATAAGTCTGAACCCGGGCACCGTTGAAGACATTCTGGACGATCTGCTTCGTATCGGAAACCAAGTCGGTCTGGCTGGCCTCGCCACCGATGCAGTTGTCGCGCTCCGGGAACGCCTCTTCGCCGCGGGAGAGTTTGTTAATCCATTCGATGATGGACCATCTTTCGCATTTCTTGAATGGACTGATCCGCTCTTCGTGGGTGGCCACTGGACGGTACAGTTAATAGAACGAGCGGGCGCGACCCACCCCCTGAACCCAACCACTATTGCGGCGCCCCACGCCGGTGCCGCCGCGGGTCCTCAGCATGGCGAACGTAAAGCGGGTCATTCATTCGTTGTCTCGCCGCAGGCCTTACTGGCGAGCCTGCCACAATCGCTGGTCATCTGTCCCTGTGGCTTTAATCTTGAAAAATCGTTCGCCGCGGCGGAGCTTCTCGCTCTCCAGCCGTGGTGGAACGACCTTCCGGCCGTTCGCAACGGCCGTGTAGCGGTCGTAGACGGTACCCAGATGTTCAACCGGCCTGGTCCTCGAGTTGTTGACGCCTTTGAGTGGCTTGTAGGATGGCTGCACGAGGTAGCGACCCCGCTGGGTCCGCACTCGCTTACATTCCCTTGGCGCCCCCTGCGAACTTGACAAGACCGCAATGTTGACTTGGCGTACGGACATACCGATGGCGGTCCTCCTCCTCCTCCTCGTCCTCGTACCTCTGTTCGAATGAAAACATCGCCTCTCGCGCCGCCGGATCTCGCTAGAATCCGCGACGCTGGGAACCATCGCCGATCTCACCGTTGAAACCATGGGAGACGGTGGAAGTAACTACGTACCGCTCAAAGCGTTGTGCGAGCAAGCGGCGGAAGCCGCGCTGCCCGGGCGGGTCGCAAAGATTCGTCCCGGTTACATCGTCGGCCCCGCGGACCCTACCCCGCGGTTTACGTACTGGCCCCGGCGAATATCTCGAGGCGGTTCAGTGGCGGTACCCGGCACCCCCAATAATCCGGTGCAGGTGATCAATGTGCGAGACCTCGGAGATTAGATTATCCGCGCGATTGAACGTAATATTACGGGCGTGTACAACGCCATCGGGCCCAAGGGTGGGCTTACGATGCAAGAGATGTGCAGCGGTATCAAGAAGGGCGTTAGGGCCGACGCGACCTTTACTTATATTGACTCCGCCGCCGTGGAGAAATCTGCTACTCAGTTCCCGATCTGGGTACCCCCAGCGAGAGCCACGCAGGGTTTCCACACCCGCAGCGGAAAAAAGGCCTTCGACGCCGGGCTCACCTCGCTATCGATTGAAGACACTGCTAAGGCAACCAACGACTAGCTCGGCACGCCTCCGAAAGCGGAACAAAAGAGCTTTCGGGCGCGGTCACAGAAGAAGCCGAGGCGGAACGGCTGGCCGCGGCTCTCAAGTGAACTCGCGCCCTGATCCTAATGTCGCTGTTATTCTCGGACGTTAAGTCACATCGAGCGAATTGGCTTGAGAGATCTCTGCGCGCGTTGGTGAAACCACCGGTGCGTAAGAATTCAATGAAGTTGAAGCCAATCCGCGACTAAATCACGAATATGGATAATTTACCGTAGTAATATGGGGGGAATGGGTAACCTGCCTCGGGCGTGTTCGTACCATTGGAGCAATCGAAGTCCGGTGTGTTTGCCCGGCCGGTTCATTGGAGCAGGAGAAAATAGTCTGGCGGTGGTTTTTAGTAACCGCGATAGCGGCGGCTGATTCCTGCGCGCACAGAAATCTAAGGAGAGTTCGCTCCATGGCGGATTACGCACAGCCCGACGTTTTGGTCTCTACAGACTGGGTAAAAGAGAATCTGAATACCCCCGGTGTCAGGATCATTGAGATCGACGTTGACACCAAGCAGTATGAAGTCGGCCACATTCCGGGGAGCCTCGCCTTTAACTGGCAGACGCAACTGCAGGATCAGATAACTCGAGACTTGCCCAGCCGAGGGGCGTTCGAATCGCTGATGTCCGCCGCGGGGATCTCCCCCGGCGATACGGTGGTGGTATTCGGCGATAATAACAACTGGTTCGCCGCATACGGCTTCTGGCTCATGAAGTATTATGGCCACAACGACATACGCGTGATGAACGGCGGACGCGGCAAGTGGCTCAACGAGGAAGATAAGCCCCTCACAACCGACAAGACGATCGTAACTCCCACCAGCTACCTGGCCAGCACCGCCAATCATTCGCTGCGCGCTAAGGTGCCGCTCGTGCTTGAGATTTCCGCAACCCGCTCCATGAATCTTGTCGATGTTCGCAGCCCGGATGAGTTCACTGGCAAGGTCATCGCTCCGGCTGGTATGAATGAAACCGCCCAACGCGGCGGGCACATCCCTGGCGCCAAGAGCGTTCCCTGGTCACGCGCGGTGAACTCCGACGGCACCTTCAAGACCGCAGCCGAACTTCACAAGTTATACTTCGGTGAAGCCGGGCTCTCTGAGTCAAAGCCCACAATCTGCTATTGCCGCATCGGCGAGCGATCCAGCCACTCCTGGTTTGTGCTGAAGTACCTCCTCGGCCAAGAAAACTGCCGGAACTATGACGGCTCTTGGACGGAATATGGAAACCTCGTCGGCGCGCCAATCGAACGTGGGGAGTAGTGTTAGTATGCGTCGGATTCGCCCGCCCGAGCGGCCCCGGCACACTTGGCTTTTAACCGCCGAGTGCTTCGACGCTTGAGTATTGGTCGAGATTGCAGACAACCAGCTCACCGTCATGCTTGCGAAGCGTGATCCGGTCCATCCACAGTTTGTGATCTTTGCTGTGAGCGTACCAAGAACCAGTCTTGGCCTGTTCATACTTCACGACAGCACCCTCGATCGTCGTCACCATCACGCCCGTCAAGCGAGGCACTTGCTGAGTGATGCGGACCTTAGTTCCCGGCGTGTACGTGGCGAGCGTCATAAGGGTCAAGTATAGTGGCGCGAGATTTGTCAAGACGTTTGGGGTGGCCCCGTTCACCGCGCAAGTGACGTTGCCCGCCCGGCTGCGGTTTCTCGTCAAGATATTCTTCTGCTCCCGCGGGCCTGCGAGCTCCACGCTGGCTACAAGTGGGTGTGCGGATCGTTCATTTTATTAAATGGTTGCGCTTGCGCGACGGCGGAACGGTTCGCGCCGTGCTGGATATGTGCGCTGGCCTTGCCTCGCGCGGGCATGAAGTCACCGCGCTCAGTGCGGACGATTCTGGCGTTCCCGAATCTTGGAAGGCAGGTGCCGCTCTGATGCTGCCACGAAACCTGTGCCTGCGGCTCGCCGACCCTCTCTTTGAGCGACGCGGCCGCACGATGGATCAGGCAACTCGTGACACCCTGACGCAGTATCTGCCCAAAGACTCCATGCGGCTGGCTAGGCAACTTTTGAAGAAGACCGATGTACTGCACGTCCACGGCGCGTGGGCCAATGTAAATCACCAGCTTATCAGCGCGGCACGATCGTTGGGGGTTCCTTATGTTATATCTCCGCACGGAATGCTGGATGATTGGAGCATGGCACAGGGGGCACTGAAGAAGCGATTGCACCTTGCCCTGGTTTCCGGGCGCAACTTAAACCGCGCACGTGCCATTCACTGCACGGCGCAGGCCGAGCGCGACCAAGCCATCAAGTGGCTTTCACCCGCCCGAGAAAGTAAAGGTGCCGTCACTGTTCCCTTGCTCTTTGATACCGCCCCGATGCTTGCCCTGCCCGGCGATGCGCTCGCCAAAGCGGCCTTCGCCGCGGCACGATCGGAGCACCCCAAACTTCTATTTTTAAGCAGGCTCAACGTTAAGAAGGGCGTAGAGCCTCTGCTCCACGTCGCCGCGCGGCTTAACCAGCGATCCCCGGTTGAGATTTTGTTGGCCGGGCCCGCAGACCCGCCTGAGTACCTGGCGCACCTGCAGCAAGTTGCGCAATCATTGGGGATCTCTCACCGCGTCCACTTTTTAGGCATGGTCACCGGCGATCTAAAATGGTCGTTGTATCAAGCCGCCGACCTCTTCGTCCTGCCCACAAGCCAGGAGAATTTTGGTTACGTTCTGCTGGAGGCCCTCGCTTGCAGCACCCCGATACTTACAACAACGGGAGTGGATATCTGGCCGGAGCTTGAGGCCTCTGGCGGTGCCACGATTATCCGCGGCACCGGCGAGAGCTTCATCCCGCAGTTGGCGGAGTCGTTACAAGGTCTACTGGGCGATGCAGCTCGGCTTGAGCAAATGGGGCGCACCGGACGCGAGTGGGCTTTGCGGTTTCTTGACCGAGAGACGATACTGGACGCGATGGAAGCGATGTACCGGCCCATAACGTAATATAATTACGATAGCCCTTGCCCCTTGCTACTTTGGACTCTTGGACGGGGGACTGGTCAAGCGGGGGTGCGCCCTTGCGCGTTTCAAGTTAATACCGCACGCCTCGCACCGCCGCCGCGAACGCCGCGTCGCCCCGCGTTTGTTTGATCAGCTTGAGAGTTCGGTCCACGCGCAGTTTCGTAACGGCCATTTCGCCGCGTTGAAAACCGAATCCGTCATTGGCATCTTGGTAAACCTCGGTTTCGGCGATGCCGTCTTCATTCTGGTGAATGATGAGTTCGAGGCGTTCATCCAAGCCAGCTTGAGATGTAAACTGCCTCGCTGGACCTAACGGGAGTGCAGCACCCGGCCGCAGGAAGAGGCGGGGGAGGTCCTCATCCATATTTTCATCGTGTCGATCTTGGTCTGATTCAAGGATCGTAATCGGTTTCCAGCCCCCAATCATCGGATCGGGGCGAGCGGTCGCAGTCGGGGATACCGAGCACTGAACGAGCAAGTCTGGCCCGAGCAGAAATGAATCATCCACCGCGCGCAGCGCCTTGTTCTTTGGATCCGCGAAGAAGACGGGAGCCACAACCGTTTCCCCCAAAGTTGCCGCACGCCAGAAGAGCGTGTAGATGTAAGGTAACAATCGGTAGCGACGCATGAGGGCGAGCCGGCAGGTCTTTTCGCACTCGGGGCCGAACGACCAAGGCTCATGGGGCAGCGTGGTTTTTTCACTGTGAGCCCGCGCGAAGGGAAGCAGCGCACCGATGCCCATCCATCGGGCAAAGAGTGGTCCGGTTGCATTGCCGATGAACCCGCCGATATCCGGGCCGACAAACGGCTGACCGCTCAGCGATAGGTTCAAGGCCATCGAGATAGACCAGCGCAGGTGGTTCCAGTCGCTGCGATTGTCACCCGTCCAAGTCGCCGCGTACCGCTGGCCGCCAAGGAAGTTACTTCGCGTCAGAACAAAGGGCCGCTTGTGCGGGTTTGCCGCTGTGATACCTTCGTGTGTCGCCCGCGACATAAGCATACCATATAAATTATGATACCTGGCGTGCGAGCAGTCATTAAGGGCGCCGCTGATCGCCAGATCGGGGCGGTGCAGATTCGAGATTGGCATGGTCTTCTGCACGCCCTTGAAGACCGCCGGCTCGTTCATATCGTTCCACACACCATCGATACCCAGGGCCATGAACTCTTTATATAACGATGCCCACCACGCGCGGACCCGTTCGCTGGTAAAGTCGGGGAACGCGCACGCACCGGGCCAGACCTCTCCGTGATACTCAAGGCCATCGGCAGTCGTAATATAATATTGTGCTTCTTTGCCCTCGCGATAAACGCTGTACGCATCATCGGCCTTGATGCCGCAGTCGATCATATAAATAGTGCGGAAGCCATCTTCCACAAGCTGCGCATTGAGGGCCCTGGCATCGGGAAACTTGTGCTCGTCGACGGTAAAGCACCTGAACCCGTCCATGTAGTCGATGTCAAACCACAGGCAATCGCAAGGGATTCCTCGCGACCGAAACTCCTGAGCCAGCTCAAGAAACTTCCCCGCGGGTTGATAACTCCAGCGACACTGGTGATACCCCAGCGCCCATCGCGGGGGCATCGCTATGTTGCCCGTCAATCGGTGCAGCACCGCGAGCAGAGCCTGAGGGCTCCGTTCTTCGATAATAACAACCGCTGGACTTGGCCCGTGTACCAGCACTCGCATCCGGGCGCCCGCCCCCGAACCGGTGGTGCCGGTCAAATCCGTCCCACCACCGCCGCGAAGATCTATATCGCAGCGAAAAGTTGTTTCGATGATCACGCCGACCGCAGAACCATCGGCCCGCAACGCCATCACATACGGGTGAGATTGATATAAGTTGGCACTCTTGTCAGTGTAATCAAAATGATCGTTGTTCCAAAGTGTCTTGATGGTTCCGTTCCGGAGCAACGGTCCCGCCTGCTCTCCCGTGCCGTAAAGCGAGCAACCTTCCAGCCCCAACACCTCAACCAGCGAGATCGCGCCACGCCGCGACTTGGCACCCCCGCAAAAACGCGGTTGCACCCGCCGTTTTACTTCCTCGCCCGCCGGTACGCTTACCAGCGACTCAACATAAGCCGGAAAGGGTAGATCCGGTCCCGCGCGCAGCGGATCAACATACCGCACCCCCAGCGCAGCACCGGCCGCCGCGTCAACCGCAACACCGGTAGGCCGACGATCCCACCGCCACGCTCGTTTTTTGTATCTAATTGATTGGTGCACTGGCTGAACTCATAATAATCATAACACTACCAACCTCTGACCTTCGCAGTTGCGGTTCCCCCTTGGGCGGCTCATCTGATCCAAGTCCGCCGCCCCGCCCAAGCAACGCATGAACCACTTCAACTCCGCGACGAGCGTGCT
Source organism: uncultured Phycisphaeraceae bacterium (assembly GCA_964450325.1). Taxonomy (GTDB): domain Bacteria; phylum Planctomycetota; class Phycisphaerae; order Phycisphaerales; family UBA1924; genus UBA2402. The sequence goes on from CAYVFW010000122.1 coordinate 8,348, forward strand.
TCACCGCGACGCATCACCGCCGTCTGCTATTCCCTACTCAGCGAACTTTCGGGCCTAGAGGATACCCGTTTTGTCGCTCGATTTCGCCTCCGATGAAGCTGACTCTCAACGATTCCTGTTCACCCAGACGATTTGGCCGGTTATTCGTCCTGCTTGTAACTGTTTCAAGTTTGGCTCACGCGATTTCTTCGTCGCCGCGACTCATCTTTCTCCTCAAAAAACACCTGACGCCCACTCGCGGCGAGCGGGGGTCGCTCACCTTCCGCCCTGAGAAGTGCCATATCCGCGATGAGAACTGCGAACTGATAGCACAACTCAGGTGCGTCGCGGCAGAGTACCCAATCGCCATTCAAACATGCCGGGCTGGGTAGGCCGCGAGATCAGTCACGCTAATATCGCACGCCAGCCGGCGCGACTCAACCCAAAGAAGCAGCATTATTATGTTATATTCCCACCACCAACGCTTCAACGCACCGACCGATCAAACCCCCCGCCACTTACACTCTTCTCCGAGAGCATCGCGAGAGATCCTCGGACTGCTTTCCACTGTCGCGATAGCCGCAACGCTGGGATTATCGCTTCTGCTCGCGCCCGGGTGCATCTTTGTCGCCCGCGGCGGATCGACGTCTTACTCCAGCGCTTCGGCCACCTCAACCCGCGTAGTCACCGCGGTACACCTGCCCAACAGCCCGCTCGATGTTTCCACCGAGAATGGCAGCATTGACGTTACAACGGTAAGCGGCGATCAGGTGCTCATCACAGCGCATATACGGGCTCGCACATCAGAGCGTGCCGATCGGGTTGCGGTTGAGGCGTCCCGGAATCCGGACAACACCCTGACCATTCGTGTGGTGTGGCCCGACGGACGTAAGTCTAGCGAAGGCGCCTCGCTACTCATCCAAATCCCCAACGCCAGCCACCAGACCCTCCGCACGTCAAACGGTTCCGTATCAATCAAGAACCTCGACGGGGATGTAATCGCTACGACAGGCAACGGATCAATCACCACCCAGGGTCATCGCGGCGGCGTCATTGCCCGTACAAGCAACGGCGACGTCGACCTGAGCGGCGCATCATCCGCTGATGTAGATACTTCCAACGGAACGGTGCGTATTTGCTTCACCCAGGATGCCCAGGGACCGTTTAATATCGAAACCTCCAACGGAGGAGTCGAACTTAATCTCGCGGGTTTTCAAGGCCGCGTCGAGGCCGAAACCAGCAACGGCAGCGTAAGCGTGCAAGCCCCCAATGCAGTCAGCGTTCATACCACCCCGAATCAAGCAACACTCCAACTGGGTGATTTAAGCACCACCGCAAAGGTAAAGACCAGCAACGGTACAATTACGATCCGCAGTTGATCGCGGCGTGCGCCACCCCCACCCCCACCCGCACCC
>CAYVFW010000123.1:0-9646 GCA_964450325.1 uncultured Phycisphaeraceae bacterium
TCGCACAACATAATAAAAAAGGGCCGGCCACGTTAAGCGGCCAGCCCTTCTGGAGGAGAGAGAGAAGAGACTTTTATGCCGCTGAGAATCCCCGCTCCGCAGCAGAAGCGCGCAGGGCAGACAGGGCAGACAGGGCAGACAGGATCATCAGCTTACGTTTGGGCGAGTCCATCCGCCAGACTAAAGACCAGTCACGTAAACGGCAATGCTTGTATGTTCCGAAGGTTTTTACGCCACCGCGAGGTTCTTCGCTGGGCCCAGTGGCCGGGCCTGAGTGAAGACTACGTCGTTAATAGGCCCACTCCCCATCGACGCGGGGATCGGCGTTGCGCGGTTGCTTGCCAAGGGGGCCGCGGCTTGCACCATTGCAGGCGAGATCGTCGCGAGCGGCGAAGAGGACGCGGTCTGGGGTGCCAACACGAACGCATGAGCCGCCGGAGCTGCCGCGGGGGGAGCTGCGTAGTTCATGCCAGCATTGATTCCCTGGCTGAACAGGAGGACCAGCTGTACGCGGTTGTTAACATTCAACGCGCTATAAATGGCCTTGGTGTGATCGTGTACCGTGTGACGGCTGCGACCAATCTTCTCAGCAATTTGGGGTTCGGTTAAGCCCGCCAGAAGAAACTCAAGCACCCGGCCTTGAGCATTGCTGACCCGATTTACAAGATCCGGACGCTGAGCTGCAACCTGCGCTCCGCTGTTTTCGAATCGGCTTGCGGTAACGTTGCCGCCAAGAAGCTCCGCAGCTACTGCGCTTTGCATGGTCGTCATGACAGATCCTTTATCTGTTCTCAATAGACGCGCCGCACTAAAGTAACGAACTAGCCCGGTTCCACCGCCGGACAGATAGAGAGAAGCTCGTTTACTACACTAAAACCTAACCCAGGAACAATCGGGAGAGAGATTCGATTGTCCCTGCCACCAAGCGGAAGATGCCGTCTATGAGATGCTAGAAGTATCGGAGTCCCCCTACTGAAGCGTTGATAGGTACTTCAACCCCAATCCCGGAATGGGGGAAGAGGCACTCAGCAACGCCGTAAACCCTTTATACATAAGGACTTACGCACGAGTGCGTTACCCATCGGAGAGTGCCGTAACCCCTGTTGTGGGGAATTTACCCCGCATCCGGGCCTTGCGCGGGCGAGGCTCGCGAGAGAAAATGTTACTCACGACTTAGAACTTGGGATTGAAATCGGGCATTGTGGGTGACCTGTGGGTCAAGTGCAGTCTCGAACCCACATCTTTCAAAAGCGTGCCAAGCCCAGGTTCCTGGGAGGTCCTGCGTTCGGCGGCGGTCTGCGTGCCTGTCTCGTGGTTAACGCGGCCCGCATGGGCAGCCAAAGCTGCGACACCCCGTCGGACGCCGCGGCGACCGCGCCACGGGCCGCGGTGCTCGTTGAGTTGTTTAACTCATAGGGGTGCAGTTGGTGCCCGCTTGCCGATGCAGTGGCGAGTGAGCTTCGCAAAGGGCCGGAGCCGTGGCCGGTTGTTGTTGCGTTTCATGTTGATTATTGAGATTACCAAGGTTGGGCTGATCTCTTCGCCTCGCCCGCCTTCACTACCCGCCAGAAGGAGTATGGCAAAACGCTGGGGGTGCGGGCTTCGTACACGCCTCAGATGATCGTAAACGGCCGCACCGAGTTTGTCGGATCGGACAAAGCTCGTGGGCGCAAGGCCTTGGACGACGCGGCGAAGGAGACTTCGGATATAAGTATAACTAGTGGAGGCAAAGCGCGGGCCATGATCAAGGCCAAACCGGCAGAGTGTGTAGATGTAACCCTGAGAGTTCCCGCCGGTATCAAGCCCGAGCGGGCGAGGTTAGTTATATACGCTCAGGACGAAAAGTCGGGGAAAGTGCTTGCAGTGGCCGACCAGCAACTGCAAGCATCATAAGCAAGCAGCATAATAAAACATGTGAACCAAGTCGTACGCCCGATCAACACGGGTACACGGCGCGATGATCTCCTCCGCGGAGACGGCCGAGCGGCCTAGTCCGACACTGGGCTAGTTACGGTTCGATGAGCCCTTCGCGGATGGCGAACCGCGTGAGCTGCACTCGGTCGTGGATGTCAAGCCGGGTCATTACGCTGGCGGTATGGTTCTCCACCGTCTTCACTGAGAGGTGCATTAACTTCGCAATTTCTTTCTTGGAGTGGCCCTTGGCGATATAAGTTAATACTTCAAGCTCGCGTCCGGTGAGCGAGGAGGCTCGGAGCTTAATTTCAGGGTTGACGCCAAGGTGTACTCCCGCCTGACCGACCACCAGCCGGGCCTGCACCTCGGGCGAAAAGTACGACTGCCCTGCGGCGACAGTCCGTATCGCCCGCACCACTTTCTCTGGGGGTTCGGTCTTGCAGAGATAGCCCAGGGCATTGCTCTTGAGCGCAGCATCAATGTACCGATCGTGGGTGAACGCGCTGAGGAAGATAATTCGTGCCTGCGGGCAGCGGGCCTGGATGGTGCGGGCCGCGTCAAACGCGGCGATTCCGGGCATGTCGATGTCGAGTACCACAATGTCAGGGTTGGTGCGGATAGCGGTGTCGACGGCTTCGTCCGCCGTGCCCACCTCGGCGACGACCGTCATGTTCGAGGTTTCGTTTAAGATCCGCGCGAGCGATTGACGGAGGAGCGTATGGTCGTCTGCCAATATAATTTTTATTATACCGTTATTCATAAGTGGCCCCAGTCACGCGTGCTTCATCGCATGCCCCGTCGCCCACGCGAAGTAAACCCGCAGGCGATGACCAAACTCTCACCAGCTGATTCCGCCGCACTCAAGTTAAGAAAACCTACCGCCCGCCAGCGCGCCCGCTTTGACTGCTGTTGCTCCGCAACACTATAGCGTCACACCAAGTTGCCGCCTACGCCCTATAATACTAGCACGGATCACCGGCCTACGCCCTTCGTTCATGTACGTCTCCGCCGCGTGGCAGTCGAGCTGCCCGATGGGTATTACTTTCCAGGGGGCGAGAAGAACTCAAACTTATCCAAAGTGCTGAACGCCTGAGCGAAAGCGGTGTTTCCCGCACCACCCATACCCCCGCCAGCTGTGGTAAAAGCGAGGCGAAAGCCCACGTCGCTGTAACCATAATCAGTCTCCCCGGGTACCGCGACACCGGCAGCGTCCGGGGAGACGGTCGGTGCCGAGAGCGCGGATGCGCCCATTACCAAAGGCTTTCCGGTTTCGGTCACGAACTCGGCGACATTCCCATAAAGGTGGTTAAAAGTCACGCCGTTCAGCCCCTGGATCGTCGTGGTCGACCCAGTACCCACCGATTGAAACCAGAGTGAGCCATCGGTCTTACCCGCAATAAATGCTGAATCCTCTGCACCAGAGAGCGCGTCCTTTGGACGAAAGATTCGGTGGTTGGGAAGAAACTCCGCAATTTTTAACTCCATTCCTGCTATGCCCCCGACCACAATTTTAATATGGTTAAACTGCGTGCCCCAAGTCTCATCGCGGCGGTTACTGTCCTGCGGCTCGCCCCCCGCGAGAACCGCCCGCATCTCGCTCGCGGTGGGAAGGCGGCAGTTTAAGAGCGCGGCCGTGGCGATCGCAGCATCATCGCTGAGGAACGTAATCGGCGAAAGGAGCGTCGATAAGGGAGCGGCGGCTGGATTAACTAAAAACTTCGCACCGTTGAGCAGTTTCGAGGTCTCATTGTTACACCACGGCACCGGCGAACGCGGTGAGGGAAGGCGGAACGACACCGCCTTGTCATTAAAATAAGTCCACGCCCGCGGCCCGATTAGTTTGGGCAACTCCCCCGGTTCCGGGAATAGCTTGCCGATATTCATGTTCCCGCCAGCACCAGGTAGCTGATCGCGCGACTCGAGCATCGCCCTAAAAACACCCACCGAAACTTCATGCGTGCATAGGTAAGTAGCGGAGTTGTCATCACCCGCGATTTTTCCGAAGACCAACGTGGTTGCTAGCCCCTTCGCGTTAGTATACGTGTATGTAACCCTTGATCCATCCTCGGCGAGTTCGCTTGCGACCCACTCGCCCGCGAGCTGGCCCGGCTTACCTGCGGGTTTGCCCGGCCCCTCCTCAGCCAAGTTAACAAAACCATCGCCTTGGCGGGGCTTGCGGAACTTATCTAGTATCGTTTGCGCTGGCCCGCCGACTTCGCCCGCCTGCGCATCAAGCTCGGCGAAGAACCCGGGCAAGGAGAGTAACTGCCCCAGCCGCGTATTCTGGGCTTTTCGATCCCCCGCAGCGGGTTCCTGCTGTAACGCCACTTCCAGCCGAATGCGAGCGAGGTTCAGTGCCGCGTGCGGCTTGAGCTTCGCTTTGATCTCCTCCGCCATCAGTCTCACCTCGGCCATCTGAGTATCGGTGAACAATCCGCGCAGGTCTTCCTTGGCGGTCCCCATCAGCCGCTCGTTCGCGAGGGCGAACCATGCGGTGCTGACGGAATCGTTTACTCGCTTCTCAATGGCCTGCTTACGTTGTGGGTCCGGGGCCGCCGCGGCGGCCTGCAACAGCCCGGGTTTGGCGGCCTTCACTTGTTCCCACTCAGCGAGGGTGGCGGGGTAGTCCGCGGCAATCAGAGCGTCCCACGCCGTGAGCATCCTTGAAAGATTACGTTTACCCGGTGCGGCTTCCTCCTCCTGCTTCAACACCCCTTGGAGAGCGGCGCGATCGCGCAGCGCCTGGGTCTGTTTTACCGCAGTAGCGCGCAGCGTCAGGGCCTCAAGCTGTGTGATGATGGTGCTCGCCTGCTCTTTCAAGACGGAACTGAAAGAAGTCTCCTGCATTGGCAGCGTCAGCGTAGTAAGAAGTTTATCGCCTTCACTCTGCTTAACCGCCGCCAGGAGCGATTCAATACTTACATTATCGCTATTAAGGTCGTTCAGTGCGAAACCGTTGGCGAGCATCGTGTCGAGCGCGATGTGGCTCCGCCAAAGCTCCGCCAACTGCCCGACCTGCGCGTCCAGACTCGTCCTCGCTTCCTGGGTCTGCGCGATTGCCACATCCATAAGCTGGGCCATGTTTACTTCGCCGCCCGCCCCTCCAGATTTACTCTTGAGCTTGTCGATGGCCTGCTTGGGTTTCGCGTCGTTGGACTCATACATCGAGGCTTGCGAAGCGAGAATCATCTGCGCCACCAGCGGCTGCAATGTCAGCTTACTTTCGCCCGGCAGGGCGGCGGCTGGAGCCTTGACGTCGCCGATCGCCTTGACGGAACTAATAAATGTATTCACCGACTCAGCAACACTCTTGAGCTGCTCCTCGTTACGCAAATCCTCATCTTCAGCTAGCTTTTTAACGGCCTCGCTCGCTCGCTTACGATAGTTCGGTTCATCGCGGCTCATCGAAATCGCGTCGTTTCCCACGATCTTGGCAGTGGTGGCTTCGACCGCGGCGTTAAGCTTTAGCCGAACCTCCGAAGAAGTTTTGTTCCAGATGGTAAAACGCTGATTGATCTCAATTAATCGTTCACCCGCCGCCGTGATCTGTTGAGCAATTGCCTCGTCGGGGCTGGTGGGCGCGGCGAGCGTAGGCAGCGGATCGCTTTTTTTAGAGCGTGGTGTGTATCCAGCGAGTGTCGCCTGATTCGCCTCGACTTTTGCTTTCAACGTCTGCTCCAGCGTAACTAACCCGCCCACGTGCTGCTCGTACTCCGTGCCAACTTCGCCGCCGACCTTGCGCGGTCCATCCCACTCAGGCGTCTGAGGCATTTCACTTATTGTCTTTACGATCTCGGGCATGCGCTTATCCCGAGCAGCCGTTGCTTCGTCCAGTGGTGCTGTTATCTTGCCCGCCACTGCGGTCCACTCGCCCTGAGCTTTCACAAACGCTTTGAGTTGCTCGAAGTCTTTGGAAAGTTGATCGAACTGTTCCTTCGCTGCGCTACGTGTGCTATCGGTAATAGGCTCGCTCAGCACGATGCTCTTGGAATCCTCCAGAGTCTTAAAGGCCGCCACGATCGGTGCGAATGTGGCATCAGCGGGGACGGCGGTGCGGGCTTGCGTAACTTCTTTCTCAAACTCCGCCGCGCGATCCTTAAACTCCGGATCATCCTTCAGCACTATCGTCGGGCCGCTTGGTTTGAAAAGAACATACGCCGCGGCACCCCCGCCGATCAACAACATCGCCGCGACCGCTGCAAGAATGGGGCCTTTGCGCATCTTGTCGCGCAGGCGCGAAATGCCCTCCAGCCGCGCTTTTACTGCCTCCGGAGTGAGCTCCTGACCCGCCGTGGGGTTCAGCAACTCCTCGCAGAGTTTGCGCAGGGGCTCCCCGCGAACGCCCAGTCGCGACCACTCATCGCCCGTGCGAATTTGCGTTCCTTTGGGGGCATCGCGATGCGCCACCAGTGCGAAGAGAATTTCGCCGATGGCCCGAATGTCCTCGCGGGGCGAGGAATCATCGAGCTTTGACGCCACCAACGGGTCGGTCACCCGAACCTTGGCGATGGCCGGAATAGTCGAAGTTAATAATACGTTTGTCGGCTTAAGGTTCCCGTGCGCGATAAATCCGCCGCGCCGGATAACCGCCACTGCATCGTTCAACCCGCCAAGGAGCCCGAGCAAATCCTCGCTCGCAAGGTCACGCCGCGTGTCGATCAATCCTTGTGCCGTGAGCGGCGCCTGAACCGCAACATAATATACTTCTCGCTGCGTTCGATCTTCCTCCAGCACCTCTTCAAAGGTGGCTGGCGAAGCCTTCGCAAGCGTCTTAAGCCGAGCGACCCGCAACTGGAACATCTCGACCCACGCCGTGATTACATCCGCGGGGGCGAAATCGTCATAGGTTCTGATCGCTTTGACGATGTGCGTGGCGCCACCGCCCGCCGCGGCGAGCCTCGCGGCGTACACCGTAACGGGGCCGGTCGAGGCGACTTCGCTGACGACTTGGTAGTTTCCGAAGGTCTGCATAGGGGGGCCAACTTTGGAATGAGTCCGTGAGCTACAAGACGCTAAAACCGAAGGATAGCGGTCGGCCCGCGCGAGTAGCATCTGGCCGCCCAAGAGAGTCCGCGCGGTCCCCGCATTCTCCGGTAAAGACACGCGGGGAATGCTCGCAGCGGACTTTTAGCCCCGGAAGGCTCAAAACTTACCGGACCGACAGCCAGAAGATCCAGTTTCCTTGAAAACTTCCTCGAAAATGGGTTGGCAGTTGGCGGTTTTGTCCGCATACTTCGTGCAGATGGCGAGCGCACTGCCCAGATCAGCGCTGCCTGCGCTCCTGCTGGATGTGCCAGTTTCTGGGTTGCGGCTAACGTCATGGAGTCGAGCTCGCCCCCACCTTCGAGTAGATAAAAGTTATGTTCAAGCTATCGTCTGCGACTAGGTCGCTCCTGCCAATAGTGCAATCAAAGCTGTTCGGGGCGGCGAGGCCGGACGCGAGCGGGATTGTGTCCCCAAGAGCAATCGCCCTAAACAACCCGGCCAACAGCGGGCCCGTATGTAAACATTGTCCTTCCCGGACGTTAAAGCCGCGGCTTGACTTCATACAGCAATCCTATAATCGGGATGGCCCCAACGCAGCGGTCCTTGATGAACGAACCCTCTCAGACATCTCTGCCGGTGAACTCGCTCGGTTCCAGATTAACGACGGATTGGGCACTCAGCCCTGCGCCTTCGCAAGACGGAACGGGGGCCTTACCAACCGATGCTCCTGGCAGCAGACGCAAGCTTATCAGCATCTGCACCCCCGCTTACAACGAGCAGGAGAACATCCGGCCCTGTTATGATGCGGTGCGAACATTCTTCGAGCGCGATGCGCCCCAGTATGACTGGGAGTGGATTGTAACTGATAATCATTCAACGGATCAGACGTTCACGCGGCTGCGAGAACTCGCCGCCCGCGACCCGCGAGTCCGCGCGATCCGCTTCTCACGTAACTTCGGCTACCAGCGATCAATTCTGGCCAACTACCTCGATGCCAAGGGCGACGCGGCGGTCCAGCTTGATTGCGACCTTGAGGATCCCCTCGCGGTGGTCGGGGAGTTCCTCAAAAAGTGGGAGCAGGGGAACGATGTAGTCTACGGCATCCGTCGCACGCGTCACGAGCCTGTCCATATTCAGAAGGCCCGCAAGCTCTTTTACTGGGGGCTGGACAAGATCAGCGAGGATCGTCTGCCGCGTGATGTGGGGGACTTCCGACTGATCGACCGGCGCATCATCGAAGAACTGCGGACGGTGCAGGATCCGCACCTTTACATCCGGGGCCGCATCGCCAGCATGGGCTTCCGCCAGACCGGCGTCAGTTATGATCGCCAGCCCAGACTTCGCGGCGAAAGTAAGTTTAACTTCTGGCGCCTCTGTAGCCTAGCGTTGGACGCAACGCTGAGCCACTCTGTGGTGCCGCTACGGATAGCAACGGTCATGGGCCTGGCCCTTTGTTTGCTTACGTTGCTAATGATCGGCGGCTACGCTGTTTCAAGATTCTTTTTCGGCTCGAAATGGCCCCAAGGCTTTACTACTACCGTGGTGCTCATCCTGCTGGGCATGGGGATCAACGGCCTATTTCTAGGCATCATCGGCGAGTATCTGGCACGCATTTATCAGCACCTGAAAGGCTCAACATCGGTCATCGTTATGGAGCGATGTGGCGGTGCTGCCGCGGCGACAACGCCCGTGCTCGCAACCATCGAAGTTGAACCGAAAGAGATACCGGTTTCGCGGCGGTAAGCCCAGCCGCCCGGCCACGCCCGGTCACGCCCGGTCACGCCCGGTCACGCCCGGTCGCCGCCAGCACCGACGCTCTTTAGCCCTTTAGAAAGCGAAATCTCCGCCCTCCAGCCGGGTAACGTCTGAAGTGTCGTCACCGGCTGCATGATCTGATTACTTCGATATGGCACCGCGCCCCACGAAGCGTTGATCCGCACGCCCCAAGCCTGCTCAGCCGCTTGGATAACCTCGCGGAGCGTGTTGCGCTCCCCCCCGCCCAGAGCATAAGTTAAATAGCCGGGCCGCTCCTGCTGCGCCAGCAGGTCCGCCGCCCGCACGAATCCCGCGGCGACATCGCTCACGTGCGTCATCTCCGTGACCTGTTCGCCCGGCGACAGCGCCACCACGCGGCCATCTGAAGCCGCGGCCCTCAGCAGCGAAAGCAGTTTGCCCCTCCAATCGCCGGGCCCGTAGACATCAAACAACGTAAGCGTCATGGCGCAAAGCCCGTGGAAGCGGCAGTAGAAGGGGATGAAATCCGCGAAGGCTCGTTTGCTTGCAGCGTACAGCGTGTTGGGGTCATAACTCCCATCAGCCGCGTACTCCCAGTAACTGCCAGCACTGACAAGGCGGCGGCAATCGTGCTGGGCCATCGCCTCGAGCAGTTGAACCCCAAACGTAATATTAGCACTCAGCAGCGAGGCGATCTTCTCTCCGGGGCACTCGCCCACGGCCATCGATGCCAGATGAAATACAATATCGGGGGAAGATTCCCGCACCGCCCCCAGCATGCTCGTATAACTTTCATCCCAGTCGTGGCGATGGACGTTCAGCCCGCGCAGGTCAGAGGTTGACCGCGCAACCGCGTGTACCTCCCAACCCGTGCGCAGCAAGCGGGCTGCCAGGTGATGGCCGATGTAACCACTCGCGCCGGTGATGAGCGCGACAGGCGGTGGCATCACGGCTGGCCCTTTTGCTGAATGCCGGCGCGAGCATAACTCGTAACAACCGCGTGTACCTCTCC
>CAYVFW010000124.1:0-5679 GCA_964450325.1 uncultured Phycisphaeraceae bacterium
CCCCTCGCCAGCGGATCAAGAAAGAGCGCATTGACCGTAAAGTCTCGCCGACCCGCATCCTGCGCGGGGTCAGAGAAAACCACGGAATCGGGCCGGCGAAAGTCGGTATACTCACCGTCGCGCCTGAAGGTGGCCACCTCGATCATCTGGCCCTGGGTTCGCACGACCATCACGCCAAAATGCGCCCCAACGTGCGATGCATACTTCCCGCCGAACACCTTCTCGATCTCCGCCGGCGTCGCCGTAGTTACAACATCGTAATCCTCGGGCTCTCGCCCCAGCAGTTCATCACGAACACAACCACCGGCAAAGTACGCGGTATATCCCCCCGCCCCGGGCCATCCGCGCAGGCGCGAAAGTACCTCGAACGCGGCTGCCCGCGCGGGTAACTCTCCGGGCAGGTACGGGTGAGGAGATTGAACCACCAGACTTAACTCGCTTGCCAAACTCACTCGGCAACTATCGTGCTATCGCGCCGCCCGATATCTGGTCAGCGTCGCCTCGAGCTGCTGGATAATCGCCGCCGGAATGCGCTTATCGGTCTTCGCCAGTTCCACCGCCGTTATCTGAAGTTCAAGTGCCTTGACAACATCACCCTTTTCAAAGTAAGCTCGCGCGAGCGTATCCATAATGGGCCCGTCCTTGCGTTCGGTCACTTCCACAGCACGCTTGGAGAGCTCAAAGGCAAGTTCGATGTCGCGTTTCTTCACCGCCGCGTCGTCCAGAATCACCCAGGCCATTGTGTTCAGATCCATCGGGCTGTCCTTCGCCGGGCCATTGAACATCTCCCTCGCGAAGGCGTACGCCGCGTCCTGCTTCCCCATGTTGATCATAACCTGCTGGAAAGTTACACCAACCGCATTTGGGAATAACTTCGGATCTACGCGCAACATCTCACGCACGATATCCATCGCTTCTTCCGCCCGAGCCCCCTGCAGCGCACCCTTTAGCTTATTTCCCAGTTCCTTTGCCTTGGCCTTCCCTTCTTCCGCCTTCCGCACGGCTTCCGCGGCCGCCTTGGGATCAAACGTCCCCGCCAGCACCGCCTCCACCGTCACCAGCATCCCCTCGCGCTCGCTGTTGGGGTTGCCAATCCAGGCAATCTTGCCCGACTTATCAACGATGAATGATGTCGGAAGCCCGCTTCGATCCGCGGCCCTCATCCACGTGTCGGCCATCCCGCCCTTGTCGCCACCATAGGCAACATTATATTTCATCTTGTCGCCCATTTCGCTTACGAACCGCTCCACCCCCACCAACGCGGATGTCCCATCCGGCGCGGCGCTCTCCCAGATCGATATGCCGATGGCCTTCAGCGAGTTAGACTTATGTTTCTCCGCCAATGCCGTCAGTTGCGGGATGCTCTTGCGGACCGGACCGCACCAGGTCGCCCAGAACTCAACAACATAAACCGTGCCCTTCTCAAACTCCTTGATCGGCTCCCCCTTCACCCACTTCTCAACCTTCAGCAGCGGCGCGGGGCCACCGACGACCAACTTTTCAGCCGATGTAGCAGCACTCGGGGCTGAACTGCTCTCCACCTGCCCTACCGCCGTCCCCACCGCTCCGACGAGCAGAACGATCGAGATCAGGCTTCGCGTCAAAGCATGCGGCCAGTGATTGAGTTTCGTTGTCATAAAAAATAGTCTTCTCGTTAACTTCGCCAAAGTCGCCTCGCGCCCGTCCAGCCCTCGCGCTCGCACACCCTCGCCAACCACGGCTCCGCGTTTGTGAACTCTAAAGCCGCTGCGGCCCCCACCCCCACGGCGAGGTCGAGGCCCAATAGAACGTCGGTTCGCACGCTCCATCGGCTAAAGCGTAGTGTTCCTTCAGACCGGTCACAGCCCAAAAAGTTCCTTGGTCAAGCCCTTTACGTTGCCCAGACACTGTGGCAGGCTTCTTCTGCAACCCGCAACACAATCGCGTTGCCGCTCGGGCATTAATCAGGCCAACCCCGATCGGTCTGCTTGCCGCATCAGCAGGCATGCGCACTCGCCCGACCGCACCTTAAGGGCTATCTATTATTAGCGTAACCGTAGGTGTCGCGATCATGATCTTCCCATCCATCAGTATAAGCGACTGCGGCGCATCGTAAAGACGCACACGCCGCGTAGAGATCAGCCGGCCGGTCGGCTTCTCAAAGCAGAAAAGCCTCGCCGTATCCGCAGCGGGGTCGTCTCCTCCTCCCAAAAGCGTCTGATTCTCCACCGCGAAGATATAACTTTCAGAAGGCTGCGGTGCGATCAAGCCAATGCTGGATTCCAGCGCATCGACGCCTATTAAAGCTCCCCGTTCATCGATCACCGCAAAACCCTCGCCCCCGGTGACATAAAGTGCTCTATCGTGGACTGTTGCCGCCATCGGGAAGCTGATGTGATCGCGCGTATTCACCGGCGCTTCGAGAAACTCTCCATCAACCAAGCGCACGCCCCACAGCCGCGGCCCACTCCCCAGAACAAATGCCGTGTCACCAACCACCCACGCCCCCAAGCTCGACTTAACCGCGTCCGCCTGCAAAACCATCCAAGCCACTGCGCCGGTCGCGGGATCAAACCGCAGCAGCATTTCAGAGCCCGCGACCAGGCAGTCCCCCTTGCCGGTAGCCCGAAGCCATCGCGGGTGATCGCCCAGTTGCGTAGCCGTAAGCGATGCGCCCTTAGCACCATCGACTAACGCGTGCGAAACAACCAACGCCGCATAGCGTCCATCTGATTTATTAAGATAGGTGCCAGCCACGAGCAGGTGCGCCCCCGCTATTTCCGCTTCAAAGACACGCACGACATCCAGAGACTGGCTCCACTCCACTTTGCCCGATTCAGCAGAAAACGCGGCGACCACACCGCGCCGCTGCACCAGCATAATTTTTTCGCCCCCAGCCAATACTAACATATCATCCTGCCGCACCTTGCCGTCGGTAGGCGTGTTGAAGCGGTCCGTGAGGCTAACCGGATTTTCAGACAGTTGGGCCGGAGGGAAGATCGACGCGAAGTCTTGTGACTTCCACTTTACCACCCCAACCTGCCGCTTTCCTCCGGAGTTGCGGATCGACTCAAGATAACCTCCGCTCGAGGTGGGCCAGAACAAAACCGAGGTCGCGGGAGACAAGCTTACAACCGCAGGCGCCGCTTCAAACTTGCGGCTCCATACTAAATGAAGTCGGCCGTCAAGCGCGTCCGTGGCCCAGTACCCAATCCGCGAGAGCGAGCGATTGATCATAACCAGCGAGCCATACGGCGTGCCCGGTAGCCGTTTACAGATCGGCGACATAGGATCCCACCCCGCCAAGGCCTGAACGGCAGGATTCTCACGCTCTGCGGACGCACCGCCCTGCGCCGCCCGACCAGCACCTGAGCTGTTCATAGCTTCGACGCTCCCCAGCCGGGGCAACTCGGTCCGGGTGGCCAACTGCGCCTCCAGGCGCTGCCCATAATCCGCTGGAGCCACCGAACCCGATTGTAATGTTAATATCGTGGATGGGTAATCACTCGCCAATCGCATCATCAGGTGATAGAGCGGTTCCGTGTCGTTTACGCCAGTAAACACTCCGCACAGATCAGACGCTAGTCGCGAGAGTGTCGCAGACTGGTCCTCTCGCCCGATGATCGCAGAAAGCTCCGCTGCACTGACCCCAGCGCCGAACGCTGTTCGGGCCCCCGGAACATCCCCCGCCAAAGCAAGTGCCACTCCCGCGCTTCGCCACAACTCAGGTGTGACAGCCGCGACTGGATAGCGGTCGGCCAGCGCCGCATATGCCGCAGCGACCCCCGGCCCATCCGGGCGTAACTGCCCCGCCTCGCGCGTCGCTTCTTCATCAAACGCCGCATAAACGCCCGGCCCCTGCAACGTAAGTAGTTCAATCAGGCTGGCCTTCGCCAAATCGCCCGCGGGCTGGACCGCCGATGGCAATGAGGAACCCACACCCGAGAGCACGAGGTCGGCAGATACGGGTTGTTCCGCCAGCACCCGTTCTAATAAAACCGACTGATACGCTTCCACTGCATCGGCAAAACGCTTCTGCGAAATCCGCAGCCATGCCCGCTCAAACGCAACTTGCACACGTTGCTCTGGCCCTCCCGCAGCACGCTCAAGCCTCAACAGCATCTCATCTAATAGGTTAAGATCAGTGATCGCCACTCGCCCGTAGCCGCTCACCTGCGCTGGCTCCCCGTCCGCAACTTCGGCCAGCGCCTTCCGGCCGCTTAAGATTGCCTCGGCCAGTATGTCAAACAGCCGCCCACGCTGTACGGATGCCTCCGTAGTGTCCGTCATCTTCTCAACCAGAGACAACGCTCGGTCCGCTAGTTCAGGCGCCGTCTGAGCCTTCCCCACTCGTGTGCACAGATCAATATAAGTTAATATCGGACTCGGATCAAGGGGTGCCATGGCGATCCGTTCCGTCAGTAACCGCTGGGCCGATGACCAACCCAGGTATGAATGAACCCCCTGATTGTCCGCAATTACCACGTGAGTTCCGCGTCCGCCCGTTATCTGCGGGCCGGGCGCGCCATCTAAACTCTCACCCCCGCCAGCCACGACGATGTTCCCCGACATCGCGATCGGGAGGCGAGTCGAAGCGGATGGGTCCGCCGGATCTATCGTAATTAATGCGTCCGCCAGCGGCAAAAGCAGTCTGTCCCCCGCGCTCACCCCACGCCCGACTATCCGGTTAGTCGCGTACGAATCGCTCAACCGCACCGTCCCATCCCCCAGCATCGATGCGCGGACAAAAGCGACCCGAGTACTCCCCACCGCCGCGATGTAATCTCCCACTAACAGAAGATAGTCCGGACCGTTCAGGGCCGATCCATCTCGCGCCGCTGTAACCACGCCGGTACGGGCATCCACCCTGATCACCCGCCCCGGCTCGTTCAAAACCTTGGGCTCGATAATTACCACGTCATTTCCCACCGCGATGGGCCGATGCATCGTGAACGGACTGGGAGATTCCTCGTTGGGGCTGCCGAACGTGAATATCGATTTCGTCGGCGACAACCTTACCCACACCGGCCGCCCCGTCGCAGCCTCATAAGCCCCGCTCACGCCCATGTCGTCAGACCGATATACAACCCCTTGAGACAAAAGCAAACCCTCAGGCCGCGTCGACCCTCGCCCCCATGCATTGGTGCCGAAGGACCCCACCAGCCGGGTCCATCGTACTTGGCCAGAACGTAAGTCCAATCCTACTAGATATAAGCTGCTGATCCGTCGCGTCTGACCCCCGCGCCGAAGTGCCAGCACCACCGTGCCCCCGTCAATCACAGCATTTCCACGCACCGACGCCGCTGCCTGACGGTCCACCGCGGCGCCCGCTCGGATGTCGATGGCGCCCACATCCATCGCCCAAAGCCGACGGCCGGTAAGCGCATCGAACCCATAAACGTTGTTGTCGCCCACTCTCCCGTTGTTGTAAGCCACCCCGCCCACCATCACGGCGATCCCGCTTCCGACCGTCACCGTAGAGCTGTCCTCAACACCCGCCCGGTTGGACGACATCCCATACTGAAACAGCTCATCGACGTTATATAACTGTGATAACGACCGCCCCGTGGGCTGCATCGTCCAGATCGGCGCGAGCGTTGCTGAATCCCATGCTCCCACCCGCAGCCCGTCGCTGATGTAAATCGCGTTACCGTAAAACGTCGGAAAGATCCACGAGCTGCCCCCCGATGATCCCGCTGA
>CAYVFW010000124.1:5779-9645 GCA_964450325.1 uncultured Phycisphaeraceae bacterium
CCCGATGATCCCGCTGACCCCGACGCTCCCCGTTGACCCATCGCAAAGGGCGACTCTTCACTCGCTACCCCTCCGCGCGCCCCTCCATCGCTCCTCCCCATTCCCAGCGGTTCCAATGCAGCCGACTGCAAAGGCTGCGGCACCGAAGGCAGCTCGCTCGGAGGCAGCTGATCATCCGCAGAGTTCACGCTTCGCATCAACGCGAGCGCGGGAAATGCTCGGCGTTTCTGGCCAAGTGTGGATTCCTTTAGCCCCGCCTCCACACTCCATCGGGCCGCGAGCCGAGTTATCTCTTCACGAGGAATGTATGTAGCCAATAACCTCGCCAGCCCCGCTGCTTCTGCGGCTCCGGTCGACTTTTCCTGTCGCTCTGGGTGCTGTTCCAGCTGTTCCAAATACAGCCGCGCCGATTCAAAGTTTGCTTCTTCCAAAGCTAACTGAGCCAACCGCAGTGTGGCCTCAAATCCTGACGGTGTGCAAAACATCGACCGCTCGACCCGCACAAGCTCGCCCGCGGCTAGCAGCGCGGCCGCGGCTGGTTCGATCTGCTCTCGATACGCCCGCAAGAGTTCGGGCACGGCAAGCAGTAACCCCGTGACGTGAGCACGAACAGGATAGAGAAGGTCGGCCGCCTCAGTACCAGCTTGAGCCTCGGACGAAATCGCCGGGAGCATCTTTTCAGCTTCGGAGTCAAGCGTTCCCTGCAACACCCGAACCGCCTCACCCGTGTTCCCCGACGCGTGAAGCTCCCTCACCCGTGTGAGCGCATCACGCGCCGTCACCGAATCATCGGGGTAGACCGCTCGCTGCTGGCCCAAAGCTTGCGCCGGCACTGCCGACAAAAAGCAGCTACTGAGCACAAGCAATGCCCGTGCAAGGAGAAGTCTGGTCAAACCGCCACGCATTGATCGGCCACCTGTCATTATTGCTTTCTCACGGGCCTCTGAGCCCAGTCCACATCTGCATCGACACGCAGACCAGTGTACGTGACCCTAACCACCAAGTACTTCCTCCAAAGCAGCAGCGCCTCGGGCCTCAGATCGCATTATCTGTCAAACGGCAAAATCCTTTACGCTGATGCAACCGCCACCGGTCATCTCCTCGCACAGATTTAATAGAAAAGACCTCGTCAAATTCTTGACATCACCTCACCCCGAACCGATGGCATCCGTATGAGTTCCTTCACTGCGAGCCTATCTACTACTACAAATGCACTCATCGCGGCCACGCCCCGCTCGGTTCCGTTCGTCTTCCAGCGCCCGGGCCGGATCTCGCTCCTTATGCTCTTTGTGGCCTTCGCCTCCATCGCCGACCTCTTGATGACACTTACGTACGCCACCACCATCGGAATGATGGAGATGAATCCACTCGCGCGTATGGTCATGAACTCCGGCTCCCCGCTCCTAATTGTGCTATGGAAAGCCCTCACCGCAGGCGCGGGCATCGCGATTCTAATCTGGCTCCGAAGAAGCATGTTCGCCGAGATCGGCAGTTGGCTCATCGCGTTCGTCATGCTCTGTCTCACCGTTCACTGGATGCTTTATAACCATCAAATACTTCTTTTTGCAGATGAACTCGCCCTGCTTCAGGGTAACTCGTCCGAGTTTTGGATCAGTTTCGCGCAACCCACTCGCGTCGCCGACCGTTGAGAAACGCAGCCCTCCGCGCTCTTTAGCACGATTTTCAGCCCGCCCAACTTGCTTTGTCCGTTAGGGTTCGGCCACAATTGACTGTGGACCGGCCCTCTAACACAACTTCTGATCAAACCCCCGCCGACTCGACGCTCGATAGGTTACCCGCGACAGCCTACGGCTTGCCCACTCACCACCCCCCGGTTTCTCAGGTCGCGCCGCTCTCGGCCCTCTTTCTCGATCTAAACTCCTACTTCGCGTCCGTTGAGCAGCAACTAAACCCCGCGCTTCGCAACCGCCCCGTTGCGGTCGTTCCCGTGCTGGCCGACAGCGGGTGCTGTGTCGCCGCGAGTTACGAAGCCAAGGCCTTCGGCGTTAAAACCGGGATGCGAGTGCGTGAAGCTCGCTCCCTATGTCCCGACATTACATTCGTCAAAACCCAGCACCGCGCCTACGTAGAAATGCACCACCGCATTATCCAAGCGGTCGAGACTTGCCTGCCCGTCGAACAGGTAATGAGCATCGATGAAATGTGCTGCCGCCTCTCACCCGCCGACCAGACCGACGCCGCGGCCCGGTCGCTCGCTCGCAAAATCAAGGCCGCCATCGCCTCACGTGTCGGAGAATGCTTGCGTTGCTCGATCGGGATTGCGCCCAACCGTTTCCTCGCCAAAGTCGCCACCGATATGCAAAAGCCCGATGGGCTGATAATCATCCGTCCCGCGGACCTCCCTCATTGCTTATATCGCCTCCGATTGCAGGACCTTCCCGGAATCGGCCCGCGCATGGCGATCCACTTGGAGCAAGCCGGAATTAACTCTGTCCGTGAGTTATGTTCTCGCTCCGAAGCCGACCTCCATAACGCCTGGGGCTCTGTCGTGGGCCGCTACTGGCACACCTGGCTGCGCGGGGGCGAAACCGCGTCGCGTCCTAGCCGTCGCCGAAGCATGGGGCACCAGCACGTGCTCGGCCCCGCCAGTCGTAACCAGGAAGCGGCTTGGGCGGTTGTGGTACGGCTTCTCCACAAAGCCTCCTCCCGTATGCGAAGTCTAAGTTACTTCGCGCAGCGCCTCTGCCTTTCAATTAAGTTTACAGATCAAACCGGCAGAGCCCCGCGTACCGCCGCGTGGGGTTGGGCCGGCGAGCCAGCGCCGGACACCCCATCAACTCCCCAACGCCGCACCTCCTGGCACGCCGATGCCCGGCTCGAAGGTGGGCGGCAGGACATGCTTACGCTCACCCAAGCCTTACATTCGCTCTGGAAGCGCCGTCCACCCGGCACCCCCGCTTTCGTCGGCGTCACGCTCAGCGAACTCCTGCCTTCCACCAGCGTCACCGCTCCACTCTTCGCCCCCGACCAACGCCGCGAAGCACTCTCTCACCTGATTGATCAGCTCGACCGTAAGCACGGCCCCCTCACCGTCTACGCGGCGTCGATGCAGAGTGCCAAAACAAAAGCCAGCGGAGGCATCGCCTTTCGTTACGTTCCCGATCTGGCACTCCCCGACACCGTAACGTAATTACTCCCCTGCCGCCGCGCCCGCACGCCCTCCCAGCCGCCACCCAGGTCGCGCCGGTCTGATGCACCTACCATTTCCTTGCTATGCGAATCATCTCAACCGTTCTCGTGCTCGCCGCTCTGCCAACATTAAGCGGGTGCGGCTCGGCGATGATCCAAGCCAAAGAATACATGGGTATACCCAAGCGCGAGCAGATGGTCGCCCGCGTCACCGATGCTCGCGACAGCCAGTCGCAGGCAAAAGAGCAGTTTAAGTCAGCCCTCGAAGAGTTCATGAGCGTCACCAAAGTAGACGGCGGCGATCTCGAAGTTAAATATAAGCGATTCAAGAGCGAGGCCGAGGCCAGCGAGGGCGCTGCCAAAACCGTGAACACCCGCATCGCCGATGTCGAACGCGTCGCCACCGCCCTCTTTAGCGAATGGGAGAAGGAGATGACGCAGTACTCCAGCGCAGCGATGAAGGCCTCCGCGCAGACTGATCTGGACGCAACCAAAGCCCAGTACACCCGCCTTCTGAGCAGCATGAAGTCCGCCGCTTCAAAGATGGAAAAGCCGCTGGCCAACTTCCGCGATCAAGTTATGTTTCTCAAACATAAGCTCAATGCCCGGGCCATCGCCGGCCTCGAGGGCACCGCACGCGAAATCTCCTCCGATGTTGATCGCCTCATCGCTGAAATGAACGCGAGCATCGACGAAGCCAACGCATTCATCAATCA
>CAYVFW010000125.1:0-9637 GCA_964450325.1 uncultured Phycisphaeraceae bacterium
TCGGTGATCGGGCGGCGGCGGCGATCAAAAGCGGGGGGACGACGCGGCGGGCGGCGAAGATGGTGTGCCTGAATATGGACCACCCGGATATCGCGGAGTTTGTCAACTGGAAGGTGCGAGAGGAGATCAAAGTGCAGGCGATGGTGGAGGGGTTTGCGTTGCTCAAGAAGCACGACCCCGCGCTGGCCGCCCAGGCGAAGGAGCTTAAGCTCGAGCTGGATTATGATTACAATGGCGAGGCGTATCAGACTGTAAGCGGGCAGAATAGTAATAACTCGGTGCGGATCCCTGATACCTTCTTTGATGCGCTGGATGCGGGGGCCGATTGGCACACGACGGGGCGGATCAGCGGGAAGGTTTCGCGGACATTCAAGGCTGAAAAACTGTGGGATGAGATCGGGTACGCGGCGTGGCGGTGCGCCGACCCGGGCGTGCAGTACGACACGACGATCAACGCGTGGCACACGTGCCCCAACGGTGGGCGGATCAACGCGAGCAATCCGTGCTCGGAGTACATGTTTCTGGACAACACGGCGTGCAACCTGGCATCGCTGAACATAATGAAGTTTTACGATTCCACGACGCGGACGTTTGACTCGGCGGGGTATGAGCACGGGGTTGACCTGTGGACGATCGTGCTGGAGATCAGCGTGCTGATGGCGGCGTTCCCCAGCCGCGAGATTGCGGAGTTATCTTTCAAGTATCGGACGCTGGGCCTTGGGTATGCAAACCTTGGCGCGATGCTGATGCAGGCTGGGATACCTTACGATAGCGATGAGGCGCGGGCGGTGTGCGCTTGCTTATCATCGGTGTTGACGGGTCGTTCGTACCGGATGTCGGCGTTGCTCGCGGCTGAGCACGGGGCTTTTAGCGGGTATTGGTCTGACAAAGAGAACATGCTGCGGGTGATGCGGAACCATCGCGCGGCGGCTCGAGGGGAGGCGCGGACGAGCGATGCGTACGAGGCTTTGCGGATACGGCCGGTGCCGATTGATCATGGGCTGATCAAGGCCGAACGAGTGAATATAACTAACTCGGCGCAGCTGCTGAGCCGGGCGGTTGCGGTCTGGGATGATGCGGTTACGCTGGGCGAGATGCACGGATATCGCAACGCGCAGACGACGGTGATCGCGCCGACGGGGACGATCGGGCTGCTTATGGACTGCGACACCACGGGCGTGGAGCCGGACTTTGCATTGGTTAAGTTTAAGAAGCTGGCGGGGGGCGGTTACTTCAAGATTGCCAATGAATCGGTTCGTCCTGCGCTAGATGCACTTGGGTACACCCCGGCGCAGGTGAAGGGGATGATGGCGCATCTGCTGGGCGAGCTTACGTTGGACATTGCGGCTCCGGCATCGCTGCGGGGGGTTGGGAAGGGCGAGCTGCTGAGCGGCTATCTGTTACGGCACGGGCTGAGCGCGGGTGATTTGGCGAGTATAACCGGCAGTCTGCCGGGCGTGTTTGACCTTTCGTTTGCGTTTGCATCGTGGGCTATCCCAACGGCCTCACTGGCGGCTTGCGGGGTGGATGCGGCGGCGGCCAGCGCAGACCCGTCCTTTAACTTGCTGAACAAGTTTGGGATCAGTGAGAGCGACATGGATCTGCTGAACATTAAGATCTGTGGGACATCAACCATCGAGGGCGCGCCGGGGCTGAAGGACGCGGACCTTGCGGTGTTTGATTGCGCGAATAAGTGCGGGAGGCTGGGCAAGCGGTTTATCGCTCCGGCGGGGCATATTTACATGATGGCTGCGGCGCAGCCGTTTATCAGCGGGGCGATCTCCAAGACGATTAACTTGCCCAACGATGCGAGCGTGGCTGATATTAAGTCGTGCTATCGGCGGTCGTGGGAGCTTGGGCTCAAGGCCAACGCGCTGTACCGCGATGGGTGTAAGTTAAGTCAACCGCTTTCGGCGACCTCCGACGAGGCCAAGAAGGAGACGGCGAAGGAGGAGCGGGGAACAAGTGAGGTGAAGGACGCATCATCTGTTCCGCACGCGGTGGTGCTGGCGGGGCAGGCTCGCGAGGGGCAGCCGCTGGAAGAAAAGCTACGAGATGAGCGGCTAAGTGAGGCTTTGTCTGCCGCGGCGGTTGCGCCGGCGGAGCTGCCTGTGAACCCAGCGCCGGCGAAAGCGGCGAGGCGGCGGCTGGCGGATACGCGGCGGAGCCTGACTCATAAGTTTAATGTTGCGGGGCACGAGGGCTACCTGACGGTTGGGCTTTATGATGACGGCCAGCCGGGTGAGTTATTTATAACAATGAGCAAGGAAGGGTCCACGATCGGAGGATTGATGGACTCGCTGGGGACGGCTACAAGTGTTGCGTTGCAGTACGGCGTTCCGGTGCGGAGCCTGGTAGACAAGTTCAGTCACCAGCGGTTTGAACCCGCGGGGATCACGGAGAACGCGGATATCCCCATGGCCAAGAGCCTGGTTGATTATATCTTTCGTTGGATGGGGATGCAGTTTGTGCCGGGGTACCGGGCGGCAAACGCGCCCGCCCGGGGCGGAGCGTACTTGGATGATCGGGCACCGGAGGTAAGTAACGGGCTCGAGGGATCTCGTGGGATTTGGCAGAGCACGTCGCGGTTTGGCGCTGCTGAGGCTCCACCGCTGGCGCGGATTTCAAAGCCTGACACTTCCGTGGCAGTTGTAGGAGGGGGCGAACCCGGGAGCAAAGTTAAGCAGGGCCCGGTGGGTAGCGTTGTGCAGGTGAAGCCGCTGGAGCAGAGCGCAACCGGACTGAGCAGCACATTAAGTGAGTATATGAGCACGGTGGGTGATGCGCCAGCGTGTGACGTTTGCGGGACGATTACGGTCCGCAACGGGACGTGCTACAGGTGCGTGAACTGCGGGAATAGCATGGGTTGTAGCTAAAAAGCGGCAGCGGTCTTATTCTTGATCTTAATCTTAATATAAGTGTCGCCTTGCTCTGAAGCGGACGAGTGGTGGACTGGCATGCCGGCGCCTGGGTGGTTGGCTGGACAATCAGGCCGAAAGGAACATAACTGAAAACAATGAATAGATTGCGCTCTACAACGCGCGGCGGAAGGGGCTGGGCGAAAACATAAGTGTTCATCGCGGCAGGGTGCGCGGAGATAGTTGGCGATTAGGATGAGTCGCCGGGGAGTAGGAAGCCCCGGCGGGGTCGGACTTTCGAGGACCGATGCCGACTCAACGCTCGTGCGGATTAGAGGAAGCCATAGGCGGCGCGGTTGCCTTTGCCCCCGGTGGGCGGGGCGGCTGCGAGGACGAACCAAGGTGCCGCGTAGGCCACGCGGGACACGATCGCCACGGAGTGCTTCTTTTGTTCTGCAACCCAGTCGCTACCTGCGGTCTCTGCTTTGCCAGCCGCGAGTGAACCCCCAGTTCTTTCCCTCCGCGCGAAACGGTCGCCGGGGATGATCGCAATAGTTAGATCCACCACCGCAGGGTATCAGCCAGCGCGGCCCACCCCCGCCGACCCAACCTAAGTTGCAAGGGCACTTATGTTGAGGTCACTGAACCCTGCACCATTGGCGAGCCTCCGGGATCCACCACCCGGGGGCTTGCTCATTTTTTGGGGGTGGGCGGGCTGGATCCTGCGGACTTAGGGGAGTGCTGTTACGTGGTGCGTTCTGGCCGACGCAGAAGGACTACAGGCTGCAGCATCCAAACGCACGCCGCGGCGGCGACGCAGAACTGTAAAAAAGTAGCGAAATGGGAGGTTGCGGCCAAAATTGTTTCGATGGAGCGTACAGCTTGACTGAGCTCAGGGGAGAGAAAGAATCCGGAGATCGGTGGCCTGCCGGGGTAAGCCAATGACGTAGTCCACGAGCTCGCACGGATAGCTATCGTCGCAATGGTAACTAATAAGCAGCCGACGAACAGGCCTTTAGAGAAGCGGGTTAGAATGGTCCACGGTTTCCCCAGTGAGAGGCGAATGCACTGATGTGAGAGTATCGCGGCGATTAAGAGTTGTGCGGAAAAGAGGAGGTCGCCCGCAAAGTTGTAAATGCTGGTGCGAGGCTGGTTGCGTCGGGCGAGTGGATCAAGTCCTGAAAGCCAGTCGAAACTTGTGATCGCAAAAAGAGTTAAAACTAGCCAGAGGCGCCATCCACCAAAGGTGCCCGCAGCAATTATCTGCGGTCTGGCGCTCTGCTGCAGGCCGAAGAGGAGGAGCACACACCCAGCGCCCGCGAACCACCCGGCACCGTCGAATCGGCCCGGAGTTAAGAAGGAATTGCGTGTGGGCGAGTAGAGGTGAAAGAAATAATTCATAAGCGGCGAGATCATCCAAGCAGCGACAAGCCCCGCTATGACCAGCCTTCGTGCCTGTAGCGGGACAAGCTGGGAGAAGTCGCAGCCGCATTCGGTGCATCTCAGTGCGGTTTCATTCTCGTAGCCGCAGACAGGGCATGGGTAGTTGAGGGTGGACGTCGTGCTCATAGGGTCTCCACGCTTTTGTTTAGTCGGCGGTACACGTAAGTGTACCCGCGGTGCCGTCCTACCGGCGCAGGGACTTGCGCAGGTTATGCCGCAATTATCGGCCATAAAAGCGCGGAGTCTGCGCGCTGTACACGCGGACGGGCCGAGGTGCGGGGGCGAGGGGACCGAGTTAAGGTACGATCGTGGTTTCGGGAACTCTTGCGGTGGAGACCACGCTGTCACCTTCGTTGAGGGAGACGACACGGACACCCATGGTGCCGCGGCCGCACTCGCGGATTTCGACGGCGGGGGTGCGGACGAGTTGACCACCTTTGGTAATTACGACGATATCGTCGGTGGAGCGGACGCCCATCGCGGCCATCGAGAGGCCGTTGCGGTCGCCGGTCTTGATATCGGCGCGGCCTTTGCCGCCGCGTGATTGGCTGCGGGCTTTGCCAACCTCGGGCTGGACGCGGTATTCATCGATGGGGGTTCGCTTGCCGTAGCCGCGATCAGTGATCGTAAGCAGGCAGAGGGACGGGTCCTTGGTGATGCTGTCACCATCGGCATCGACGTCCATGGGAATGGCGACAACGCCAATGACACGGTCGCCCTCTTCAAGTTCGATGCCTTTGACGCCCGCCGCGGGGCGGCCCATGAGGCGAACGTCCTCCTCACTGAAACGGATGGCCATTCCGTTGGCGGTTGCGAGGAGCAGATCGTCGCGTCCGCCGGTGGTAGTTACATCCAAGAGCGAGTCGCCTTCTTTGAGGCCGACGGCGATAAGGCCCGATTTACCTACGTTGCGGTAATCTTTGAGGGCGGTGCGCTTGACTATACCGGCGGAGCTGACGAATGTAAGATAATCGCTGCCTGCCTCAAAGTCTTTGACCGAGAGATAGGCACAGGTGCGTTCGTCCTTGCCGAGGTTGACCAAATTAATAATATTACGTCCGGCGGAGGTGCGGGACATTTCAGGAACTTCGTAGACCTTCATTTTGAAGACACGCCCGGTGTTGGTGAAGCATAGGAGATCGTCGTGCGTGCTGGCGACGAAGACATGGCGGATAAAGTCGTCGTCTTTGGCGTCTCCAGCGCGGATGCCCTTGCCGCCGCGGCCCTGCTGGCGGTAGGTGTCAAGCGGCACGCGCTTCACGTAACCGGTCTGGCTGATGGTGACGGCGACGTCGGTGACGGGGATGAGCTCGGCGATATTAATATCACCGTCGCTTTCTTCGATGCGGGTTCGGCGGGGTGAATCGTAACGTACTCGCATCTCGACGCAATCATCGCGGACCATGCCGAGAATAACTTTAGGATCGCTTAGGATGCGCTCGAACTCTTCAATCTCAACGATGATCGCGTTGTATTCGTTGGTGAGGCGCTGCATTTCCAGGCCCACCAACTGGATTAGACGCATGGCGCCGATAGTTTCGGCCTGCACGCGTGAGAGGGCGATGCCACCCACGGCCTTGGCGAGGTCGAGGCGCTCGATGAGCCGGCGGGGAAGGAGCGGGGCGTACTTATGAGTCGGTGAGATCGAGAAGCGGCGGTCCATTAACCGGTTGATGGCTTCTTCGCGAGTGGTGCTGGCGCGAATCTCTTTGATTACTTCGTCGATATCGCAGACCGCGTAGATCATTCCCTCGATGATGTGAGCTTTCTTTTTGGCTTCGCGGAGGAGGTGCTCGGTGCGGCGGCGGATGACGACAATCCGGTGATCAATATAACAACCGATCATCTCGACGAGGCTGAGCGTGCGCGGCTGGTTGCTTACCAGCGCGATATGGTTCATGCTGAAGGTCTGCTGGAGTGGCGTAAACTCGTAAAGTTGATGCTCGACTACGCGCGGATCCGCGCCCTTTTTGAGTTCGAGCACGATGCGCGTGGAGGCCTCGCGGCCGGACTCGTCGTTGGCGTAAGAGACGTCGGTGATTCGTTCTTCTTCAACGGCGTGCTTGATTGATTCAAACAACCCGCCCTGACTTAACATGAACGGGATCTCATCAATTACGATACGGTGGCGGCCGGTCTTCTCGATCTCCTCGGTGTGGCAGACGCCGCGAACCGAGACTTTACCCCGGCCGTGGAGGTATCCATCGAGGATGCCGCGGCGGCCCATGATGACACCGCCGGTGGGGAAGTCGGGGCCTTTGATGCCTTGGCGAGTGATGTTGCCGTGTTCGTCGGTGATATCGCGCATGAGTTCTTCGAGCGGAACGAAGCGGTCGGCGAGGCGGCCTTCGACAACGCGGATGATTGAGTCAAATACTTCGGTCGGGTTATGTGGAGAGAGGCTGGTGGCGATACCCACGGCAATGCCGACTCCGCCATTAATTAGCAGATTGGGGAAGCGGCCCGGCAGGACGAGCGGTTCCATCAGACGGTCGTCGTAGTTGGGCTGAAAGTTTACCGTGTCGAGCTTCAGGTCCGCGAGCATGTCTACCGCGCTCGAGAGCATGCGGGCTTCGGTGTATCGCATCGCGGCGGGGGGATCGCCGAGGATGGAGCCGAAGTTACCCTGAGGATCGATGAGGGGGGTGCGCATGCGCCAGCGCTGGGCCATGTTTACCAGCGTGGGATAGATGACCGATTCGCCGTGGGGGTGATAGTTACCGGAGGTATCGCCACAGATCTTGGCGCACTTAAGGTGCTTACGTCCAGGACGTAAGTTAAGATCATTCATTGCCACGAGGATTCTGCGCTGGCTGGGCTTGAGACCGTCGCGGACATCGGGCAGTGCCCGATCCATGATGGTGCTCATGGCGTAGGTGAGGTAAGAATCTTTCAGCTCACGCAAAATGTCCTGGTCTACGACGCGCTGTGGGACGGGTGGCTGCTCGGGCGGCGAGCCCTCGGGCAAGCCCCCGGGCGGACCGCCAGCGTCGCCAACTCCACCTAAACCGCCTGCTCCACCAGCGCTACCTGCGTCGCCAGTAGCCTGGGGGGGCGCATCTGGGCTACAAAGCGGGAAAGATGCGTGAAACAAGGGCCAGAATGCGTGCGTCATAGTCTAAAACAATGGTAGGTAGGGTGATTATAAATTGCGCGATTTGAGGGTGGAATCGTGCCGCTCTACGAGCGGTCGGAAGCGGGCATTTTGGGCTAAGTTGGACTTGCGTGTTATGAACAAGAATCGGGGTTTCGGGGGAGTGATGTTCGCGGAGGTGCTGGGGCCATTGGTTGAGCTGGGGTGGCTAAAGCAGGACCTCATAGTTTGGATGGGGGGACGGGGTGGGTAGCGCGATAGTTGCGGCGTGGCTGTTTCAGCGAGGAATCGCGTCCGCGCCGTGAGATTACATTCAAAAATGGGAAGTAGTTCCGCTTCTGCGGGCGTAAGGCATTGGCGGACAGCGCTGGAGTGGGGTGGGCGGCGACGTCGACCGATTTGTTATGCAGTAACTGTGAGTTACTTACTCTGTCGCGGCGACGTTTCGCGTGGAGTGAGGCTATCGAGTGTGTTGCACACTGCGAGCAACGCGAGTGCCGTTGCCTCGGGGCTTTGACGCGTGTCCCAAAGGCTCGCCCGTATTCCCCATAAAGCGGTCGGAGCATCAACCGCGCACCACGCGGCGGATTGATCAAGCGCCAGTTGTCTCGTGAAGCGTAAGCCAGAAAGTAACTTCGCCAGGTGCGCCATTTTCTCGCTTTCGTCGGTCAGTCGTGGCTCGCCGATCATGGTCGCGAGGAAGGCGAGCGGACGGAGTGAGTGGGCACTGGGAAGTAACTGTAGTGAACTCGTAAAAACGATGCCCCCGACCAGGTCGGGGCCTTCAACACCGGCATCACTTTCGGTGAGTTGAAACTTCTCGATCAGGTCGCGCATGTCGCGCAACGCCGCGGCGGCCGGGACAGCTGTGCGCTGTGTGCCTGTGGCGCCCACGGGGCCTGCGGCATCTTCAGCGAGTGTAAGTTCCGCCCAGCCAAGCCAAGGCATGTGCATCACGAGCATCGTGGGCTTGGTCTCTCTAAAGACTGAACGAACGGCTTGCGTGGCTGTCTCTCGCGTGGGACCTGACTCATCCTCCATAAGCATCGCACGCTTGGCGAGCACAAAGGCGGCGAATGCTCGTGCGCCCTCCGGAATGGCTTCGTGCCAACCGGTCACCGGATCAAAGACAGTGCGCAGTTGAGGATCCAGCGCGACAAGTTGGGCTGGCAGGGATCGAAGGGCGGGCTTCACCCCTTCCATTGGCGACATAAGTATAAGTGCTTGAAGGCAGCTGGCCATTGGGCCGGTGAGTTGGCTCGTAAGTTGGGCTTGGGTCTGTGGAGTATCGAGGGCTTTGCGGAGTTCTTCAACTCTTGCGATATTAAACCGCGGTGTAATGTCGAATAACGGCGAGTACGTAGGCGAAGCGGGGTCGATTGCGGCCAGCGGCCCGAGGCGGGCTTCGACGGCCATCAGCCGGTGCAAGGCATATGTTACAACCGCGAACTCTGCGAGCGACGCCGCAGGCTGGGCGTACGAGTCGCGGGTAGGGAGATACGTTCCTTGCGGCCAGTTTGCCGTGCTGCTTGGCGAGCGTGAGACGGCGGAACCCCAGCGGAGCAGGTATTGGGCCAGGTTGTGGGCGAAAGCGCGAAGGTTGGGTAGCGTAATTTCTGTGTCGGAAATTACTTTATGGCCGCGGAAGAGAAAGGTGGGCGGCTGCGCAACAGTGGGTTGTGCCAGTGTCTGAGTTGAAAACTTATAAATCGTTGCGCCGGTTCGGCGGGTGAAATCGGGGGGCTGGCTCTGGGGGTTGTCTCGCAGCGCAAGAGTGGGATCGCCGGAAGCAGTTGATATCGCCGCGGCTAGGGCCATGCCGGGTGAGGTGTCGTTGACGATCATCGATGCGGGGAAGACGGCGGTGAGGTCGCCTTGATAGCGGATGGCGATGCCCTCGACGCCACGTTGAAGCTGGAGATCGAGTTCGCCGTAAGTCTTAGGAGAGATGGGGATAAGCGTGCCGGAGAGCTCAAGCTGAATAGAGAGTTGTTGAACAAAAGCATTGGTCTCGGGAGCCAGGCCGAGTGGCTTGGGCAGGCGGCGGGCGGCCTCTTCCAAGCTGGCGCGAGCAGCGTTGACAAACGTAAGTCCATCATCGCTGCACGCAACTCCTCGTCCGATGAGAATGCCCTGGAAACGTAATGTTACAGCGGTGCCTACGGATCGACCGGCGCGCTCAATGAGCGCCGGGTGGGCCTCAATCTTGCCTGTTCGCACCCAGCCTTCGAGTCGTTTGAAG
>CAYVFW010000126.1:0-9636 GCA_964450325.1 uncultured Phycisphaeraceae bacterium
GAAAATTGCTGGCCGCTCCGAAGAAGAGATCCGCAAAGAGACACCCGCGCTTCGTCGCCTGCGTGAAAGATCTCGCCAAGTGACCTTCAAGGGCGGCTTGATGTAAATCATGGTTTCCTTACCGGTACTCTAATTCACTCGCCTAGCTTCCTTCTCGATTCGGTTCAATAGTTATTCGGTCGCAAGAGTCGCATTACGCGCCGTGCTGCCACCGCGCCCACAGGAGCCGTTGCCGATTGCGGCCCTGCTGCTTTGACTTGAGGTACCGTCGGCCTTCGCCGTCGGCTGACCACCTTTGGGCCAGCTCCGATCATCGATATCCTTAGTGAATGTCGGCATTTACCCACCTCGTTCCTCAAAACCCACATGTCATCCATCGCGCCGAACGCGAATAGAGCTACCCGAACGCATCCCAAGCCCCCGATCACCCGTACAGTTTTCGTGCGCACCGTGCGCTCCAGATCGCGGCAGCTCTTTCTCTCATGGGAACACTCACACCCCCCGCTCCTTCCGTTGGAACCGCACCCGTCCACGCCCACGCGACGGAAGCTGCTGCCGCGCCATCAGTTGGGCCACCTCCCGATGCGACCGGCTTCAGCGGAAGTTCTGGAGTTGCCGCACCCGCCCAAGATTCACCGACTCACGACCCGCTGCAACTTGCGAAGTTGACGGCAGTCCTTGAAACCATCTTGCAGCAACAAATCGCCCTTTCCGATGGGTTAGCTGGCGTGGTCTTTTTGGGAGTGACCCAAGACCGCATGGGAGGACTCGCGGCCCAGTTTCCACCCGCTTCGCCCCAACGTAAGGAAAGCCAAGCCGATCTGCTCAAGGGCTCAGTACTCGAGCGGATGGAGCGTATCGCCTTCGCCGCGAGCAGCGCGCCACGCGGCGACCGGGCCCCCGGTGCGAGCGACTCGGTGCAGTTGCCACAAGCCAAAGGCATGTACGGCGAACAGCCACGCTTGCGGGTGTTTGCCACACCGCTCACCGCAGATGGACGCTGCGAAGGCGCGTGTGCAATCTTAACTCGCGATCGCCCGGTCAATGGCGACGCTCATGTGCTGGGAGTTCTCGCAGCAGTTGCGATGCAGTTTGAAACATACTTGTGGCGAGAGCA
Source organism: uncultured Phycisphaeraceae bacterium (assembly GCA_964450325.1). GTDB lineage: Bacteria > Planctomycetota > Phycisphaerae > Phycisphaerales > UBA1924 > UBA2402. Next base: position 1,118 of record CAYVFW010000126.1, read on the forward strand.
GTGCTTAGTTCAAACGCAACAAAAGCTCATGCTCCGCGAGACCGTTGAGCTGCTTGACGCTTCTCAGCGTGCCCACGATGCCACCTCGATGAGTTCTGTTGTTGCTCAGGAGCTCAAGCGGAGATTTGGCTGCACGCGAGTTTCCCTCGGGCTCGCCAAAGGCAGGACAGGTTTCATAAAACTCGCCGCCACCAGCGGCGTTGATGAAGTCGATGCTAACGCCCCGGCGGTTGAAGCGCTCGAAGCTGCATTCGAAGAGTGCGCTGCGCAAGACTCCGAAGTGGTCTATCCCCCCACTCCTCAAACCGCCTCGGACCCCGCACACCGCCGCGTTACTATCGCGCACGCTCACCTCTCCGCCTCCTTTGGCCCCGCTGCAATCGTAAGTCTTCCGCTGCGTGTTGATGGCGGCTTGGTGGGCGTGGTGCTGCTGGAGCGAGACTCGGGCGATCCATTCCCCTTCGCCGCGATCTCTTTGTTACGACTCGCGGCGGAGACGATCGGCCCGGCCCTCTGGACCCGCCGCATGGCCGATCGCGGCATCTTTGCGGTCGCACGCGACCGCGCGGGCCGCCTCGCCCGGGCCGCGGTCGGACCCCGGCACACCGCAGTCAAAATCGTCCTCATGCTCTTCATCGCCGCGCTTTTAGCCGCGACGTTAATTCCAGTTCCGTCGCGCGTCACTGCGTCTTCGGAAGTTCGCGCCGCCGCGTCCCGCACGATCTCACCCCCGTTCGGCGGATACCTATCATCTGTTTCGATCCGGCCCGGTGACGTCGTGACCAAGGGCCAGTTGCTCGCGGAGATGGTAACTTCCGACTTACGACTGCAACTTGCGCAGGCCCAGGGCGACTTAGCATCGTTCAGAGCGCAGCGCGATGAGGCACTCTTTAAGTCCGACCTTGCCCGGGTGACGCAGTTTGAAGCCGACTCTCGCAAGGCAAGCGCGACCTGCGAACTTCTCGAAGATGCGCTATCGCGAGCGAGCATCACAAGCCCGGTGGATGGAATCGTCGGTCGCGGCGAGCTGGAGCAGTTCATCCAGTCCCGTGTTGATACTTCCCAATCACTCTTTGAAATCGTAACTAGCCAGAATATTACTATTGCTTATGTTGACGAGCGCGATATTCAACGGGTGAAGCCGGGACAGATGGGCCGCTTTGTAAGCAAAGCACTCCCCGGACGAACACTCAACGTCACGGTCGAACGCATCCTCCCGCTCGCGCAGACCCACCAGGGCGCGAACACCTATCAGGTAGAGCTGCGCCTGACGCAGACCCCTGGGCCTTCCACCACCGACACGGCCGATGCCCTGCTTGCGGCGATGCGCCCGGGAATGACCGGGACCGTCAAGCTCGAGGACGGCTGGACAACAACGCTCGTCCGGGTACTGCGTCCCTTGATTGATGAAGCCCGCTTACGTTTCTGGTGGTGAATTGCTCTTTTACTTAACGCTCACTCCGCCGCAGTAAACTCGTGCTCAAACTCATCCGGGAAGACATCTCCTCCTCGTTTAGCGACCTCTGGTATCGGGTGAATCTCACCACGCCGCGGCTCGCCCCTCACGCCCGCCTCACCCCCCAGCGGTTCGGCGAACGTAATGTTTACATTATCGAGGATCCCGCCGGTGGCAGCTTCTACCGCCTGAGTGAATCCGCTTACTTCTTTGTGGGTCTGCTCGACGGGCAGGCCACCGTTGAACAGGCATGGGAGGCCTGCTGCACCCAACTCTCGGACGCAGCTCCGACGCAGAAAGAGTGCGTCGACGTGTTAAGTAAACTTCAATACTACGGGTTGTTAAGCGGCGATTTGCCGCTTTCAACCGCGATGGTCGAGCGCCGCCAGGTCGAGGTTGGCAAGCGGCGCAGACGCCGGCGCTTCGGCGGCGCACTCGGGCTCTCGCTCTCCATTCCGCTCATAAACCCCGAACGATTTCTCAGTTCAATCGCTTATCTTCTGCGGGCCATCTTTTCGCTCCCCGGTTTGATTTGTTATCTCCTCGCGGTGGCGGCGGGCACTTACAGCCTGTTCGCGCACCGCGAAAGCCTGGGCGCATACCTCAACGGCTCACTCGCACCGGAAAATTTGGTTTGGATGAGTCTTCTCTTCATCTTTCTGCGCGGGTGGCATGAACTCGGCCACGCCGCGGCGTGCAAAGCCATGGGCGGCCGATGCACCGAGATCGGCCTGATGCTGATAGCGTTTTTGTTTCCCTTCCCCTACTGTGATACCTCGTCGGCTTGGAGATTCCCACAGGTTTACAAGCGGGTAATTGTCTCTGCCGGGGGAATGCTCTTTGAAACCTTCATCGCTTCACTCGCCGCGATTCTCTGGGCAAACATCGCTCCAGAGTACACCCTTGCCCGAACTTTGCTCTTTAACACCGTGCTCTTATCCGGCGTCACAACCGTTCTCTTTAACGCTAATCCCCTCCTTCGCTACGATGGTTACTTCATCCTTTCAGATATGACGGGGGTCGCCAACCTCGCGCAGCGGGCCAAGGAACTCACGCGATACTTATGGTTGCGATTTGCGCTCCGCGTCGCTTCAGCACGAGCGCCGACAGTTACTTCTGTTGCTAACTTTTGGCTGCTCCTGCTCTATGACATGCTGGCCACGCCTTACCGGCTGCTCGTCACCGCCGGAATCGTGCTGGCCCTTTGGAGCAGTGACCAGTACCTTACGGTGGGAACCGTTATCGCGGTTCTCGCCGGGTGCATCTGGATCGTGTGGCCCGCACTTAAGCTCATCGGATTTCTCGTCGCCTCCCCAAAGTTACTTGGCCGTCGTGCCCGTGCTCTCCTGGTCGTCGGCGCACTCGCCAGTATAATTATATTACCTTTATCGCTCTTGCCCGTCTCCGCGCCCACGTACGCAACCGGTACCATCGAGCCCGTCCGCAGCGCACCCGTCCGCCCGGCTGAGGATGGGTTTGTGGAGCAAGTTCTCGTAAAGGAAGGGCAGGAAGTCGCTCTCGGCGATCCGCTGTTTCTATTACGAAGCCCCGAGTTGCGTACCCAGTTTGAGCAAGCACTCGCCACCGAAGCTCGCGCACTCGCGCAGAGTAATAGCGCTGCCATCCGCAGTGGCACTTCTGAATCCACCATGGCGCAGTTGCAACTCGTCGCCGCTCAGCAGCAACGGGCGCGGCTCGAAGCCCGCGTTCATAATCTTACCATCTTGGCCGCCGAAGGGGGCCGGTTCACCCCCACCACGTTGCCCGCTTCCGCCCAATCCCCCTCGGCATCAATCCTTCGCCCCGCCGATTTGGAGGGGAGGTTCATTGGTAAGGGAACGCTGCTCGGCACGGTTATTTCTTCCGACCAGCTCGTGGTGCGGGCACTGGTTGACGATGCCGAGTATGCTTACGTTTTCTCCGACCGCGCTTTGTCCGCCGTCCCCACCTCGTTCCGCGTCCGCGGCGACGCCGGAGTAGTAACTACCGCAACGATCTCACGCGCTACCCCCATGGCCACCCGGTCGATGTCGCAGCGCTCCCTCTCTACTTCTTCCGGCGGCGAGGTTGATATGGACCCGGCCGATCCCGATCAGCTTACTTCTCGTAGCCCCCACTTTGTCGTCGAGCTTGCACCAAGCCAGCAGCGTGCCGCTTGGCAAGCGGGCCTCCGCGCCAGAATTCGCTTTGACAACCCCCCCTCACCCTTAGCAGCGCAGTGGTGGCGGTCATTTCAGCAGCGGTTTGCGCAACGTAACAGAACGTAATATTTAATGATCCCTCCCGCCGTCATTCCCGTCACACAGCACAACGCTACCAGCGCGGCAGCACCGCGGGGCGAGAAACAGTGCGGTGAGCCACCGCGTGGCGACTCACATCGAGACGAGTCTCATCGAGACGAGTCTTCGCTGTCAACTATCGGGGCCGCTCAGGAATCTGCGTTGATCGGGAGCTCGCACCTTTGGTCCAGCCTTTCGTCGGTGCAAACGGCGCGGCGTACCGAGCCCGCCAAGGGAGCGGACCTCTTGGGCGAGCGAGTGAGCGGTTGGATCGCAAACCGGCGAATGCGCAAGCCCGACTGGACCCGTGTAAATGTAATTATTAAGCGCGCAACCTCGCTGGAGAACCACTCTCAGGCCGCCTTCGACGACGCCGTTGCCGCCGCCCGCGACTCGGTGCTGATGAACGCGCACCACGAAGAGAGCATTAACTTAACGTTTGCGGTCTGCTGCGAAGCTATCCGCCGCGAACTGGGCCTACGCCTTCATCCTCAGCAGGTGCTGGGCGCGCTCGCGCTGGCCCGCGGTTGCTGCGCTGAGATGGCCACCGGCGAAGGGAAAACCCTGACCGCCATCCTCCCCGCAACTCTGGGCGGCTGGATTGGTAAGGGCGTCCACATCATTACGGTGAATGATTACCTTGCCCGCCGCGATGCGCAGACCACCTCGGCCGTTTACCAGCGGCTTGGAATAAGTGTTGGCGTCATCCAAGAGTCCACCGTGCACGCCGACCGGCGCCGCGCTTACTCCGCCGATATAACCTATTGCAGTGATAAGCAGATCATATTTGATTACCTGCGCGACCGCCTCGCCACACCCTTGGTTCCGCACCTTAGCACCGTGCTGCTTGATGGGCTACTCGCCGCGCAAGGCGCGGACCCAAACGCCCACTGGTCAAGGCGAGTGGTCATGCGCGGCCTCTTCAGCGCCATCATCGACGAGGCGGATTCAGTGCTCATCGATGAGGCTATTACCCCCGCCATCATCTCGCTCCCAGGCCGCTCCGGTCAGCAGCTCTCCTGCCTTGGCCCAGCAGCCGCCGTCGCCGCGAAGTGGCAACGCGGCGTGGAATACACCGCCGACTTACGTTTGAGAGTGATCCAGCTCACAACGCAAGGACGCGCCTTGCTTACGGATGCCGCCGCGTCGTTCCCACCGTTCTGGTCCGGCCCGCGTCGGAGCGAGGAGGCGTTGCTTCAGGCCCTCACCGCGAAAGAACTCTACCGCAAAGGTGATGATTATGTAATTTCCGATGGTAAGTTAATGATCGTTGATCGCTCCACCGGCCGTATCCTTCCGGGACGCCAGTGGCAGCTAGGCCTGCACCAGGCTGTCGAAACCAAAGAAGGCGTGGAAGTAAGCGAACCCACCACCGTCGCCGCGAGGAGCGCCTATCAGGCCTTTTACCAGTCTTACAAGAAGCTGTGCGGAATGTCGGGCACTTTGCGCGAGGTAGCTCCTGAGCTTTGGCGCTGGTACCGCCTACCCGTCATCTCGATCCCTACACATAAGCCCGTCGCCCGAACGATGGCCCGCGATAGGGTTTTTCGAACACAGGCAGAGAAGCTGACCGCCGCCGCGGCACGCGCTTCACATCTCTGCGCACAGGGCCGCCCGGTGCTGCTGGGTGCCTGGAGCGTAGTTACGTCTGAGCTGGTCTCTGCGCTCCTGACGGGCGGGGGCATCACCCACGAGGTTCTCAACGCCGTGCGCGAGCCCCAGGAGGCCGCGATCATCGCCCGCGCGGGCACCGAGGGTGTGGTGACCGTCGCGACAAACATGGCCGGACGCGGCACAGATATAATATTAACTCCCATCTCTCGCAAGGCCGGGGGGCTTGCCGTCATCGCCACCGAACGCCACGAGGAATCGCGGGTTGATCGCCAGTTGGCGGGCCGCGCGGGCCGCCAGGGCGACCCGGGCAGCGTCGAAACATTTGTCTCGCTGGAGGATAAGCTCGTCACCCAGAACGGCCTTTGGATCCTTCGGTGGGTCACCTTTAACGCCCCCCCGCTCCTGCGTTCCCCCCTCGCCCGGCTCCTCTGGTGGCAGGCCCAGCGCAGCGCGAGTCATAAGTGGCTCACCGTTCGATCGCAGGTTGCGCAGGCGGATGCCTGGCTCGAAATGGCCCTGCACCATGTTACGAAATAACCGTTACAAAATAACCCGATAGAAGTGAGTAGTATTTCAGAGCTTTGCGCAGCCGAGGCGAGTACGCTCCCCCGGTCCAGCTTACTCTTTCACAGCCAGTATCTCAAGGCTCGTGATTTAATCCGCCCGCCGAGGGCGGGTGAAAACTGCACACCGCTTATCTTGCACCTCCCCCCAACTTCCCCCGTCACCCCTTGCTCTCTCCGTCCTTCTTCCCCTTCTCCTTACCTTCACCAACAACCCCCGTGATTGCTGTATGATGTGGCTCAAACGGCTCGGCAAGCATTACACTACCGATGAACGCATCTCGGAGGTGCTCTTTGGTTTAATTATGACCATTACCTTTACCGGCTCACTGCGCATCGCGGGCACCGGGGGAGATGCCGCCGAGCAAGTGAATCGAATGCTCATCGCCGCGCTCAGCTGCAACCTCGCCTGGGGCATTATCGACGCTGTGATGTACCTTATGTCGCGCATTGCCCAAAAGGGCCGGGAGCTCAATCTGGTTCGGCAAATCCGCGAAACCAAAGATGGCGAGGCTGCAAGAGGTTATATCCGAGATGCCCTGCCACCCACCATCGCCAGCATCATGCTGCCCAAAGATTTGGACGTGCTTCATGATCGGCTGGCGCAACTCCCAGAGCCGCCACGCGTGGCCCGCTTGGTCGCCCTTGATTATCTCGCCGCCATCGCCGTCTTTCTGCTGGTCTTCCTCGCCACTTTTCCCATGACCATCCCCTTCATCTTGATGAGCAACGTAACCCACGCGCTGCGCGCCAGCCACAGCATTGCAATTATAATGCTCTTCGGGCTTGGTTTCATCTTCGGCCGCCACGCCGGGCGCAACCCATGGCTCTACGCCCTGGCGATGGTGGTCGTAGGATCGATCCTGGCAATCCTCACGATGGTGCTGGGCGGCTAGCACGCCCGCCACCCACTCCACCCCTTTGTAGGCCAGAGCGGCTTAGATACCATCCAACCATGAATCTGACTTGGCCAGAGCGAGCCCCATCTCCATGAACGGCCAGTTAGCAACGATCGGCACCGAAACGATCGAGGCGGAAATTGTCTTCCTAGTGAGGCGGGCGGGCCAATGGCCCATCTACCAGACCGCAATTTACTTTTCACCGGTAAAACGCCGACCATCGGCGGATTGCGGCGAAGATCATGCGACATTATGAACCCCAGCCCCATCACAAAGATAAGCGGATAGCATGAAAGCAATCCTAATTCGTGTAGGTGCAGACGGAACTCCCGATGGCGGCAAGTGGAACGCCCCCGTCCATACCGAGTCGGGGCGGTTCGTTTACATTCCCATCACCGAAGATACGGTGCCGTTCCATCCGGAGTGCGAGCGCCGCTTCGATGAAGTAGCCGAGCCGCTCATGAGATTTCTACGCGAGCATGGGGAGCCTAGCGCATCCTGGGAACGGCGACTGCAGGCCAAGCGTGGTCACCCGATGCACCTGGACCCAGACTATGAGCACCTCACTTACGGTGACAATGGGGCAAAGCGCGGGAGCACACTGCGTGAGTTCCGCGGCGGTGATCTCATCTTATTTTATTCTGGGCTCAAGGCCGTACCCTCCGCGAATGATCTGATATATGCGCTCGTTGGGGTGTACATAATTGATGAGGTGGTGAAGTCCGCACCGCTTGTGGAAGCATCACGCCGGCACGAGAATGCCCACACACGAAAGGCCAACGTCCACCCCGCCGATATTGTGGTTCGCGCCCGCCCAAGCGTCTCAGGACGGTGCGAATGGTGCGTTCCAATCGGCGCGAAGAGAGGACAGGACAGGTCCAACTACTACCTCCTCCCGGATGTCGAAGCAGCATGGGGTGGATTCATCACGGCCGATGGCGCTCGCTGGAAAAGCTCGTGTCTGAATCGAAGTGCGACACCACCGCTCCTGGGCAATCCCGAAGGATTTATGGCATGGTGGGAAGCGCAGAAGGTGCCACTTATCCGAAGGAACTTTATCATATGAAAACCACAAACGTTATCATCGTGCATCTCCGCAAGCCAAAGAAAAGCAACCTAAAGGAAATGCGGTCAGATCCGTTCTATGAGTTGGGTAGTTTCGGGTGTACCAAGTGCCACTCCCGCAACCTCATGCATCCCCTCCGGGCTGCTGAACTTAACGGGGTGCGGTTCGCCTTCGCCCAAGGTGGGCCGCTTGGCTTCCGGCTTGTTCACCTCACACCTCTGGTCCAAGTGGTCGTTCATATTGACCGATGCGAACTCGTGTGGACGCCTGCCGATGCACCGTTTCGTTATGATGCCGCGCCCGTGCTTGTAAACGCGGATGAGAAGGAGTTAGACTTCCCATTATTGGTGGCATATCTGAAGCCGATCTTGCGTAAGACGTGGCCCGCCCGCTTCAGCAGCGCTTTCCGTTCTCGGCGGAAGCGGCTCCCGGCATCTGTGGCCGCCGAAGTTGCCCGTGTGTTCGATCGCAAGCGGGCGAAGGCGAAGCCGGAAATGTTGGCAGGCTCGTATGTCGATACGCTCCCCTACCCCCCGAATAAACGCGATGAAACTCGCAAAGCGACCCTCGCAGCATTACGTGCCAAGGCGAAGGCCCTTCGATAAAGAAAACGCAAAAGCAGTTGCTCGCCCACCTCCGCCC
>CAYVFW010000127.1:0-9632 GCA_964450325.1 uncultured Phycisphaeraceae bacterium
GTCTCATGCAGCCCGGCGTAATTAAGCCCCGTCCCGTGGAGGAAGCTACCCAGCCCGCCCAGCCTCCGGCCGACGCGGCACCCGCCGCTCCAATCGAAGCCGTGCCGATGAGCCAGCCAGCATCAGGCGATCCGATTGAAATGGCCCGCAAGTGGCAGGCTCAGAGCATGATCACCGAGGCCGATCAGGCCTTTGAGCAGGTTCGTATGCTCGAAGCGTCCGAGCTTTACCAGCGCATCCTGGGGGGATTTGGCGACCAGCTTACCCAAGACCAGCGCACACACGCCGAAAACCGCCTCGCCGAGGCCAAGGCCCGGATGGGTGTGAACGTAAGCACCGAGGGCGGCGTAATTGATAATGTTCTAGGCCAGCGCAAGATCAAGCGAGATCAGGCACTCGCCGAGTTTAATAATAATATCGAACAGGCCCGCGCCGCCCTCGCCTCCGGCGATGTGCAGAATGCCAACTCGCTCGCAGCGACCGCCCGGGTGAATGTCAACTCCGTTCGGGAAGTCTTCTCAACCACCGACCTTGACGCTTACAACAAGCAGGTTGACGACCTCATCACCGATATTAACCTCAGCGCTGAGCAGATCCGCGATGTCTCCAAAGCCAAGGAGGCCGCCGATATCCGCGCCGCCACCGAGGCCGCCCAGCTTCGCACCGCTTCCGAAAAAGACCGCAAGATCAACGAGGCGATTGACCGCGTCCGCGCCCTCCAGCGCGAACTTAAGTATGATGAAGCTCTCCAAGTTGTTGATCAGATTTTGTTCCTTGACCCCATCAACCCCATCGGCCTTGTGCTGCGCGACGTTCTGAGCGATGCCAAGGTTTACTCCCAGGCCCTCTCGATCACCAAGTCCAAGCACCGCGCTGTCGCCGATTATCAGTTGAGCAATCAAGAGGCGTTGGTCATGCCCGAAGGCGTCATGGTCTATCCCTCCGACTGGCCAGCCATCTCCATCCGCCGCGGCGAGCCGACGGGTATGATGGAGAGCGAAGAAAACCGCAGCGCGCTCGCGCTGCTTGAGCGCAAGCGTGTTCCGGTAAAGTTTGTTGATACGCCTCTGGCCAGCGCTATTTCGTTCCTCAACGCCGTCACACAACTTAACTTTGATGTCGATTGGGAAAAGCTGACAGAAACGGGGATCGACCGCGAAACCCAGATTTCACTCGAACTCACCAACGTCCCCGTCCGCACCGTTCTCGAACGCGTGCTTGAAAAGGCCAGCAAGGACTCGGGCTCGGGCGCGGCGTACACGATCAACGACGGTGTTATTATGATCTCCACCCGTGAGGCCATTAATAAGATTAAGTCGCTCCAGATTTACGATATCCGCGACCTCTTGATCGAGGTTCCCAACTGGACCGGAGCGCCCGAGTTTGATCTCCAGAGCGTGCTCCAGAACCAGGGCGGCGGCGGCGGTGGTCAGAGCCCCTTCCGTGAAAATCAGGAAGGCGAAGACGACGCCAATCGGCGCACGCTCGAGGAACGCACGCAGGATTTGATTACGATCATCACGACCAACATTGACGAGCAGGGTTGGCTCGAAAACGGCGGCGATGTCGGTTACATTCAGCAGTTGCAGGGCAGTTTGATCATCACCAATACTCCCGCCAACCACCGCGCCATCAACGGCCTGCTCAGCAAGTTGCGCGAAGTGCGCGCCATGCAGATCAACGTCGAGACCCGCTTCCTCCTTGTCCGTACAGATTATTTTGAGCAGATCGGGTTTGACTTGGATGTTTATTTTAACGGTCGCAACAACCAAGTGCGTGCCGCACGGGCCGCCGTCCCCAACGGCGGGGTTCAACCCTCCGATTTCTTCAACTTCGCAGGTGGCGGACTTCAAAGGCGCGTCTTCGGTGCCCCCACCGACGCCAACGGCGATGGTATCGCTGATCCTCAGGTTGGTGTTGCGGTCGTGAACCCCAGCCCGCTCTCGGTCATCGGCGCCGGTCAGAACAGCTTGGGCCAGGCGGAGTCGCTCGCCTCCGGCAACTTCGCTGGCGGCATCCTTGGTCAGGCTCCGGCCCTGGGCATCGCGGGCCAGTTTCTCGACGATATCCAGGTCGACTTCCTTATCAAAGCGACTCAAGCCGATCGGCGGACGGTCAATTTGACAGCCCCGCGGCTCACGTTTACCAACGGCCAGCGATCGTTCATCAGTGTCGCGACCCAGGTTGCGTTCGTCAGCGATCTTCAGCCGGTCGTAAGCGAAGCTGCGGTCGGCTTTGATCCCACGCTCCAGACGGTTAACGAAGGCGTGGTGCTCGAGCTGGAAGGAACGATCTCCGCCGACCGTCGTTACGTTACTTTGAATGTCGAGGCTTCGGTCGCCAAGATCGAAGGCTTCCAGAACACCGCCATCACCGCCCTCGCGGGTGGCGGTCTGATTAACTCGTCCTCCACACAGTCGTTCATTCAACGTCCCACCGTCACCGTAACTCAGGTAAACACCACCGTCACAGTGCCGGACCAGGGCACGGTGCTCCTGGGCGGTCAGCGCCTCATCAGTGAGCAGGAAATTGAATCTGGCGTGCCGGTGCTGAGCAAGATTCCCATAATCAATCGCTTCTTCAGCAACCGCGTAGAGGTCAAGGAAGAGCAGACCCTGCTCATCCTTCTTAAGCCCACCATCCTTATCCAGAATGAAGAAGAGGAACGCTTCTTCCCCGGCCTCTCTGAGTCGGTCAAGCTCGGCGGCTAAAGGGGCTTGGGCTGCCCGTGGATTGACCACCGTGCCCGCCAGAAGTTAATTAAATAGTTATAAATAGACCGGGCGTCTCTCGCAGAGACGCCCGGTTTTTTTTTAATCTATGGCTTAAAGAGCCGCTCCGGCGTAGCGGCCGAGTTTACTCCCCGGCCCGCAACGCATCTGCCGATCCTTTAAGCTCGGCCAAACGTTCGGGGCTGAGCACGGGGAAGGCGAGGTCGAGTGATTCGAGCGTGCGGACGATCGCGGCGGCGACCACCACTCGGGTAAACCACTTATGATCCGCTGGCACGACTATCCAGGGCGCGCGCGTCGTTCCCGTGGCCCGGATAGTCTGTTCGTAGGCTTTCTGATACTCGTCCCAGTGCCCGCGTTCGGCGACATCGCCCGCAGAAAACTTCCAGTTCTTGGAAGGTTCCTCAAGGCGTTCGAGGAACCGCTTACGTTGCTCATCTTTTGAGACGTGAAGAAAGAATTTACGAATTACAATGCCGTTGTTGGTCAGGTATCGCTCGAACGCGTTCATATCTTCCAGCCGCTCGTTCCAGATGTTCTTGGTCATGCACTTGGCGGGCAGGTGCTGGTGAACCAGGTGCTCCTGATGCACCCGAACCACCAGGGTTTCCTCGTAGTACGAACGATTGAAGATCCCGATGCGGCCCCGCTCCGGAAGGCACTTCATGCACCTCCAAAGATAATCGTGATCAAGCTCCTGTTGGGTCGGAGCCTTGAATGAAAAGACCTGGCAGCCCTGCGGGTCCACTCCATTCATTACGTTCTTGATCGTGCTATTCTTGCCCGCAGCGTCCATCGCCTGAAACATAAGCAGAACCGCCCACTGGTTCTGAGCAAATAGCTTTTCCTGAAGCTGGCTCATTCTCTCGAGCAGTTGTTCCAGAAGTGCTTCCCCTTCTTGCCTGTTTTTCAGATCACCGGTCTCCTGTGGATCGATGCTGCTGAGCCGGAACTTTGAGCCATTGGTAATGGTGTAGCGGCTGCTTATGTCGCGTGACGCCGCCGCGGTTGTGCGTTTGGCCATGTTGGAGGATCATAATCCCGGTGCGGGCGCAAGCTGGTGCTAAAATGGCCCGACCGGTTGACGTTCCCCGTTTCGCTTGCATACCCTATCACAGACCGGACAAACCCAAGTGTTTATTCCGGCCCGGTTCGCACACCGACCCGTGGTAGAACCCGAATTTGTACCGCTTAAGGAGCCTTCATGTCCGCCCGCCCCGACCCCTTTCAAGCACGCGCCACACTTACGACAGCCAACGGGTCCACGTACACGTATTTCAGCTTGGCTGCCCTCGCTTCACAGCGCCACAGCCGGCAACTGCACGAGCTGCCGTATTCGATCCGCGTGCTGTTGGAGAGCATGCTCCGCAATCTTGATGGCTTCATTGTTACTGCCGATGATGTTTCCGGGCTCGCGAACTGGAACGCCTCGGACGTAGCTAAGGAGGAGATCCCGTTCATGCCCGCTCGCGTGATCCTCCAGGATTTCACCGGAGTGCCGTGCGTGGTCGATCTCGCGGCGATGCGCGACGCGATGAAGCGTTTGGGCGGCGATCCCAACGCGATTAATCCGCTCGTCCCTTGCGATCTGGTGGTTGATCACAGCGTGCAGGTTGATGCATTTGGCAGCAAAGTTGCATTAACGATTAATGCGACACGCGAGTTTGAGCGTAACAACGAGCGGTACGAGTTCTTGCGGTGGGGTCAGCAGAGTCTTTCCAACTTTCGCGCGGTGCCTCCGGCGACCGGAATCGTGCATCAGGTGAACCTTGAGTATCTGGCAAAGACGGTGTGGACTAGAGAGGTAAACGGCGAGAACGTGGCGTTCCCTGATTCGTGCGTGGGGACCGACAGCCACACCACCATGATCAACGGGCTTGGCGTGATGGGCTGGGGGGTTGGCGGCATCGAGGCAGAAGCGGTGATGCTCGGTCAGCCGATTTACATGTTAACACCTGATGTAGTGGGCATGCGGCTGAAGGGTAAACTCCCCGAGGGCACGACCGCTACGGACCTTGTTTTAACTGTCACTCAGATACTTCGCGCCAAGGGAGTGGTTGATAAGTTTGTTGAGTTCATCGGTGAGGGTTTGGCCGCGCTGAGTGTCCCCGACCGCGCCACTATTGCTAATATGGCGCCCGAGTACGGGGCGACGGTGGGCTTCTTCCCTGTCGATCAGGTTACGATTGAGTATCTTAAGTTTACCGGGCGAGATGCGCACACCTGTGACTTGGTCGAACGCTACGCCAAGGCGAACATGTTCTGGTGGCAGCCCGGCACCCCCGAGCCGCAGTTTACCCAGTTACTGGAACTGGATCTTTCAACCATCCAGCCCAGCATCGCCGGCCCCAAGCGCCCGCAAGATCGCATCGATTTAAAGAATGCGAAGATGGATTTCTTCAGGTCCCTCGCGGCTCCAACGGGCAACACGGGCTTTGGCCTGAGCGTGGACAAAATATTTACTCAGGGTGGCGTGGTGAAGCACGCCGATGGCCAAGTAAGCCGCCTGCATCACGGGGCGGTGGTGATCGCCGCGATTACATCGTGTACGAATACCAGCAACCCCGACGTGCTGATCGCCGCGGGCCTGGTGGCGCGTAAGGCGCGCGCGTTGGGGCTTACTCGTAAGCCGTGGGTCAAGACCAGTCTGGCTCCGGGGAGCAAGGTTGTAACAGAGTATCTGGACCGCGCTGGCCTCTCAGAAGACCTCGAAGCGATCGGCTTCTACACCGTTGGTTATGGGTGCACCACTTGTATCGGCAACAGCGGGCCACTGCCCGAAGAAGTGGAGGCGGCGATCAAGGAGAGCGATCTTTGCGTTAGCAGCGTGCTTTCGGGCAATCGTAATTTTGAAGGTCGGGTTCACCCCAGTGTCAAAGCTAACTTTCTGGCCAGCCCGCCGCTGTGCGTGGCGTACGCGATCGCCGGGACCTTGGGTGTTGATCTTCTGACCGAGCCCCTTGGACTTACTAAAGAGAATAAGCCCGTTTTTCTTCGGGACATTTGGCCCACGTGGGCCGAGGTGCAGCAGGTGAAGGGGCAGTGCCTTTCGCCCGACCAGTTCCGCGCGATGTACGCCAACGTCTTCACCGGTAACGAGACCTGGAACAAGGTGCCGGTTTCACGCAGCGATCAGTATGTGTGGAACGCGTCGTCAACTTACATTCAGCATCCGCCTTACTTTGAGGGCCTTACCGAGCAGCCGACCCCGCCCAAGGCGATCAAGGGCGCCAAGGTGCTGGTTTACCTGGGAGATAGTGTAACCACCGACCATATCTCGCCTGCGGGCGATATTCCGGAGAAGAGCCCCGCGGGAGATTATCTGAAGTCGCTGGGGGTGAAGAAGTCTGAGTTTAACTCGTACGGATCACGCCGCGGGAACGACCGCGTGATGACCCGCGGCACCTTCGCGAATGTCCGCGTGAAGAACCGGCTGGCCGTTGGCCCCGATGGAAAGGTGGTGGAGGGCGGATGGACGCGAGATATGTCTTCGACGGGCAAGGGAGCGATAACTTATATTTACGATGCAGCTATCAACTACCGCAAGGACAACACAGCGCTCATCGTACTTGCGGGCAAAGATTACGGCATGGGCTCTTCCCGCGACTGGGCGGCGAAGGGCACATTATTGCTGGGCTGCCGCGCTGTTATAAGTGAATCATTTGAGCGCATTCATCGGAGCAACCTGGTGGGCATGGGCGTGCTGCCCCTGTGCTTTGTGCAGGGCCAGACCGCCACGTCGCTCGGGCTTGCTGGCGATGAGACCTTCGATATCTTCATGCCGGTGAACGCTGAGGGATTAGTCGAACCTCGTTGTGAGGTCGAGGTCAGTGCGCTGAAGCCTACCGGCGAACGGTTAACCTTCGTAACGCTCTGCCGGATCGATACACCCGTCGAGGCCGAGTATTACCGCAACGGCGGCGTACTCCAGACCGTGCTGCGTCGGCTGCTGAACGAGAGTCGGCGTCCGGCGATGGCCGCGGGGGCGACGGTGTGATGGGCCTGAGATGCTTTGCATTTCTGCGGGGTAATTACACCCACGCTTCACTCGTAGGATGGCGGTTTCAGGGGAGCTTATATAAGGTTGGCGCGGTTAGGCCCTCAATGTGTTTTGGCGCGGGTGGCGATCAGAAATCTTGAGTGTAAATACTTAGATGTTTGGTCGCGGACGATTGATCTGCTCATTTAGTTCGATGTCGGATTACTAAAGCGGCAGAGACTGCCGGTGCGGAATCCATTTTGCCGCTCGCCGCACCGCTTAACTGCGCTGTTACTTACGCTGTCATCTTGGCAGTTCCTATGCAGGACTCATTTACCTGTTGCTAACAGGGTTCGCCCAGTGCCCTCGCTTGATCTTCCAGTGCCCTTCGCTGTATCAGCCGGCTGCGCGGATCAAGCTGGATACGAACAGCCAAGTCAATATTTCTCGCGCGGCGGGCGCGGAGCCTAGATTCTTGCATTCAGGCGGTCTACGGTCGCGCCGTTGAGCGAGGCACCAGGGGAAACCCTTGGTAGATAGATTCAAGGGCTTTCGTATTTGGCGGGTCCCGGGGGGCCGCGTCGAGTGTGGCTCGCGTGATGAATCCAAACGAGCAGCTTGTACGAAACCCACGAAAGCAGTGCGTTCTTTTGTTGCGACCGCAACCGCGCACTGTAGTATTCTGGTTTGGGGAGTTTGCGGCCCTTCACACACGCTCGCGGCCGCCCCCTCAGCATTGTCACCCTGGAGAAACGATTAATGAACATTATCCGCGCTATCACTTTGTCTGCAACCGCCCTCGTGCTTGTCGCTGGTACTACTCACGCCCAGTGCTCTGCTTCCAAGGAAGCAACCCAAGCCTCCATGGGGATTATGGCTGCCGACATCGTGGACACCGCTGTGGCGGCAGGAAACTTTAAGACCCTCGCTGCTGCTCTGCAGGCTGCGGGGTTAGTGGAAACCCTGAAGGGAAAGGGTCCCTTCACGGTTTTTGCCCCGACTGATGAGGCGTTTGCCAAGCTGCCTGCGGGCACAGTTGAAAGCCTCCTGAAACCCGAGAACAAGGCGAAACTTGCCAGCATTCTTGCGTACCACGTCGTGCCCGCTGAAGTACTGGCGAAGGACGTGAAGACCATGGGCGCCGACACCGTGAATGGTCAGCGCATCGATGTGCTGGTCAAGGATGGTAAGGTCACGGTTGATGGGGCTAACGTGGTCAAGACCGACATCAAGGCGAGCAACGGCGTGATCCACGTGATCGACACCGTAATCATGCCAGCGGACAAGGACATCGTTGATACCGCCATTGCGGCTGGTCAGTTCAAGACCCTGGCAACATTGCTCGAGAAGGCCGGGCTTGTTGAAGCTCTTAAGGGCAAGGGTCCGTTCACGGTGTTCGCCCCGACCGATGAGGCGTTTGCCAAGCTCCCAAAGGAGACCGTTGATAGCCTGCTAAAGTCAGAGAATAAGGCGCAGCTTGCTTCGATCCTCAAGTACCACGTGCTGAGCGGCCGCGTCTTCTCCGACGCCGCGGCGAAGGGTGCGAGCGTCGCATCTCTCGAAGGCAGCAAAGTTACGACGAAGACCGATGGTGGCAAGGTGAAGGTCGATGGCGCAACCGTTGTAAAGGCCGACATTGAGGCCAGCAACGGCGTGATTCACGTGATTGACACGGTGATTATGCCCGTCGCGAAGAAGTAATTTGAGTGATTTCCGGGACGTTTAGTTCCGATTGCTTATGAGCCAGCGGGCTGAGAAGCCCGCTGGCGATTTGCTTCTGGAGAAGTTGGCTGTTGTGTTAGCGTAAAAATGGCAGATCAATCAACAACGCGGCGGGGCGGGATCAAGGGATCGAAGAAATCCGCGTTGGCGACGGTGGCGAGTTGCGCTTGCGGGTGCTCAATGGTCGGGCGCAATGGCGCGAGAGGCGTGCGACGAGAGGAGGCGGGTGCGCTCAACACAACGGGGAAGAATCGCGGGCAAGCGGGCGAGGGTTACGTGCATTCTGGCGCTCACGTTGTGGCAGTTAGGGCGGTGTGTGAGGCGATAGGGCGTGCTCCTGCACTCAAAGCGGCGGGGATGGCTAGCAAGCGTAAGGGAAAACAAATGCCCAAGCAGGATGCGGGGGGTAATGCGGCAGGTGGTGCGGTGGTCCGGCTCAACGTTGGCCACTATGATCTTCCTCATGCCGCCCCGAGCCTGCTTGCCAAACTGGCGGCGGCTGGAACGATTGGGTTTGAGCGGCTCTCCAAGGGTGTAAGTCAGCCAAGTCTGGGGCCATCGAGTTTGGGTCCAACAAGTACTACGAGTTTGCTTTTATTACACCGCGTAAGCGCGGGCGAGTCTTCGGCGATTCAAGAGTGCATCGAGCGCTTTGGCGGCCTTGTGTGGTCGCTGGCACGGCGCGCCGGTTTGCCGGAGGCGGAGCTCGAGGACGCGGTGCATGAGATATTCACGGAGCTGTGGCACAACGGTCATAAGTATGATGCGGGGATCGCGTCCGAAGCCGCGTTCGTCGCGATTATTGCGCGGCGTAGGTTGATTGATCGGCGGAGGCGCATCACTCGTCGGCCGGTTTCCGCAGAGTTAACGGAGCTGAATGGCGGTGGCACTCTTCCGACCGAGGGGGCGGGGGTAGAGGTAGCCGAGGAGGCGAAGGTTGCGGTGAAGGCTTTGGAATCGTTGAGCGACGAGCAACAGCGGGTGTTGCGGCTGTCGGTGTATGAGGGGTTGTCTCACGAGTTAATCGCGCGGGCCACGGGCCTGCCGCTGGGCACGGTAAAGACACACGCCCGCCGCGGGTTGATTCGCCTGCGAGAGATGTTAAGTACGACGGACGGGGCAGCGCAAGTTTCAGAAACATCGCCATCTACGGGGGTGGCACCATGAATGAAAGATTATTATCTACGGCGGTCCCAGAG
>CAYVFW010000128.1:0-9514 GCA_964450325.1 uncultured Phycisphaeraceae bacterium
CGCTTCATGTTTGAGCCTTTCTGGAGCAATTATTGCCCCCAAAGCTCTCACTCGCATTGGCTCAGATTTTCACGGGCAGGTCACCATGTTTCGGCGAAGGTGGTTGGCGGAGTGCAGACGATTTATATTGATAGCGACGGCCCCACTCGCGGCGTGGCTGAGGCGGGCGAGGACTCAGAGAACGGCGGGCCGACAATTACGGTCGCCGGTTCTAAAGTGCCTTGGCGTTACGAGTTGGATACTAAATAGCGGTCTTTGTGTGCTCGCGAGGGCTTGGCTTGGCGGGGTTAGCAGCCGGCGTTCTGCCAGATGACGAAGTAATATTCAACATCCGCGCCGTCGATGCCACCGCTCTGATCTACATCTGCGGTAGGGTCGGCGATGCTCCACTGATCAAAGAAGGCCTCGACGTCTGCGCCGTCGATGCCACCATCTTGGTTGAAGTCAGCGGGGCAATAGGTTTGGGAAACGAGGTCTCCGGATTGGCCGGTGGTTGAGAAGGTGGTGGTGAAAGCAGAAAAGGTTGCGGAGGCGGAAGCACCGCTCGCAAACGTTGGCTGGCCGATTTGGAAGTAGGATTCGGTTGGCTTAGAGTTTTGGGCACCGACGATTACGGTGTAAGTATCGGGGGCGATGGGGCCATCTGGAGTCCAAGAGAAATCCAGAGGTGTGATCGCCGGGCTGCTGTAGCTATTACCGGGCTGGGTACCCACGAGGAAAGCGAATGCGGAGGTATATGCAGCGTCGAAGACTGATGCGGGGGCTCGGCTGAAGTTAAATGTTGGGGTTGCGGAGATGATGTCTCCGGGTGCTACATCGAGGATGGTGGGGCTGAGGAAGCTATCATCAAAGCCCAGGCAGTTAAGATTAACATTAAAGACAGACGTGCTGCCGGTTGTACCGTCGGTCAGTGAGAGTTGCCATTGTGTAGAACCATTAATTACTTGGATGAGGCCTTGGGTGGAGGGGTGGGTTGTGGACCCAGTGGTTCCCGACCCCGTGCCGCGGGCGGGGTATAAATCGCCGCTGAAGTTAAAGGGGATGGACTCAAAGCGGACGTAGTTATTAAGATTGGATTCATCAACGAATCCGGTGGCTGAGGGGAGCACGCCCAAGATGTACTGCGCGGGATCAAAGGGAGAGAAGTTAAGTACAGCGGGGTCAACGATGAGCTGCACGGAGTAGTTGCCGACCTCGCCCACGCGGAGCCGGGCGACTTGGGATTCAGAGGTTGCGCTGACTGACTGCGAAAAAGAAGAGAGCGGGAAGCCGTCGATTGGCTCTGGGTAAGTGGCCTCTACAAGTGTGGAGGGGCAGTCGGGCTGATCAAACCGGAGATAGAACAAATAAATATCGTTGTTGAGCGGGCCGTCTGGGGCCCAGGAGGTATCGTTGATCGAAAGCGAAGGGGAAAAGACCGAGTTGCTGCCATTGATGTTCGCAAAAATCGCGGCGAAGCTGGATGAATACTCCGCCGCGGGGTTAAAGGAGGGGGGAATCGAAAAGTTGAAGGAGGGCGAGGGATCGATGGTGACATCGGGAACGGCATCGACAGAGATGGGTCGAAGGAAATCGTCCTGGAGGTTTTGTGTGCTCACCGTGAAGGAGTAGTTCATGGTGGTGGCGTCGTTCCCGTCGTAGACCTCCATGTTCCATACGCCGGTATTAAGAATGAGGGCTTCGAGCTCGCCAACGGATTGTAAACCGATAGAGCTAGACCCGCTGGAGAACGTACCGGGGGTTACTTCAGCGGTGAATGAGCCATCGCCAGAGACGATGCGGACGCGGTTGGCGGGGTTGGTTTCGTCCGAGAAGCCCGTCGCCGTCAGAAAGGAGAAGAGCACATAGACTGGAGGGTCTAGGGGTGAGAACGAAATTACATGGGGCTGAAAGCGGAGATCGATGGCGACCTGAGCGCTCGCGGCGGCAGTGGTGAGGGCGCAGCCCGCCGCGAAGATTAACGCAAGCCGGGAAAGGGACAAGGCTGTGCGGGGGCGACGAGTGATTACAGGAGTAGGCATCGGCATTCTTTCAGCAAAAATAACATTCCAACGTACTTGCATCAAGCGACGAGGGATGCTGTTGGCGAAGGTGAGAGATGGGGCAGGACGGGCGTTTTGGGCAAAGATGGTTACAAAAGGCGACTAGCGAACGAAGAGTTCTGGGAAACTTCCGGCGATTGAGAGCTTGTGGCGGGAGGCACGATCAGGGGTGAGCTGGCGACGTTAAACGGGGCTAAGGCTGAGTATGGTGGCCGCCCTGCGGGGAGCGTACACGTCGGCCTCTTCTCTGGCTTTAATTTGAGTATACGGAAGGTTGGGGTGAGGGGAACGGTGTTCTCGGACCACGATCTAATCAATATGGTAGAACATTCAGTAGTGATGAGAGAAGTACAGAGCGCGCAGTAAGCCTTGGCGATAGTCGCGCAGAGCTTGAAGCACTGGCTCTTCGTCGGTGTCGGCACCAGGATCATCGTGCTGTTGGCTCTGTCGTTGCGTTTGTTGGTACGCCGCGACGCCGTTAACAGGTGGTGAAATACGCGCTCCTGGCGGGCGCGGTCATGGTTCCACTTCGACTGCTGATCGCGGAGTGTGTAACTCTGACACGCAGCGCCGTAGTCAACCAAGCCTGCGACAGAGCTGAGGCGAGGGTTTCTGGGAAGCTGCATGGTTCACAACTGTCAAAGATCGGGACCAACTCTTCCACAGAGGCTCTTTACCGTCTCGCATCTTCGGGGCATTTTATGAATACTGCCGAGCGGGCGAGCTGACGCTGTGTATTGGCTGACTTGCAATATCTCTGGGGGCTGTGCGTTTATTCGGTGGTAAATTCCACACGTAAGGACCATCTTGTGCCCCACCCGACGACTATGTGCCCTCCCCACTACCCTCAATCGCAGTCCGTACACTCTCGCGTGGGGGTCGTTCGCGCGAATGGCGCCTTCAGTGTTATCGCTTTGGGTCTGATATCTGATGGAGAGACGATCCTGATCATTGAGGGGCGCACGATCGATCGTCCATCGATGTACTCTGTACAAGTTGGAGAGGGCCTGCACGTCGAGCTTCCACATGACACCACGGGTGGCGATGATTTGGACTCTCGACTTTGGCAGTACCTCAACCACTCGTGCGACCCGAACGCCGCTATCGTCGATCGCGCTCTTATCGCACTACGACCGATCGCTCGAGGGGACGCGATCACCTTCGACTATAATACCACCGAGTACGATATGTCGTCGCAGTTCACCTGCGCCTGCGGTTCGTGTTCCGGGCGAGTCATTCGTGGCTTCAAGCACCTTTCACCTAGCGAGCAACTCGCCCTCTCACCGCGATTGGCTCCTTACCTTCGCTCGAAACTTCTCGTCGACGGAGTTCCCTGATTGACGCCACCCCAAAGCACCCCTGTTCCCGATCTTCTTCATGAGTTCTTTGAAGCCGCCGCGGATCGACACCCCGATCAGATCGCCGTCGATGTTCCACCAGGTCTTGGTCGCCGTGAACGCATCCGCGTCTCCTACGCCGAAATGAGTTTGCTCGTGCGGGCGTTGGCGTCGCGGATCGGAGCTCACTGTCACTCTGATTCAGTGGTGGCGATTCTTCTGCCGAGGGACTCGCACTGGCTGTACGTTGCTCAGCTTGCGGCCTTAAAATCTGGCGCAGCGTTCACATGCCTCGATGCCTCATTCCCGGATGAACACATCCGTGCAGTGCTCAATGATTGCTCTGCATCGGTCGTGCTGAGCGACCACGACGGGCTCGCTCGCCTTAGCGGTGCAGGCATCAGGGTCGCAAATGCGTTTGACGTCTGCGTCGCTGTCGGGCATGGTGAGGTCGATGTGCAGGAACTTGCGCGGCCGTCGTCGCACAGCCTTGCGTACGTCATTTATACGTCCGGCACAACGGGTACGCCCAAGGGCGTGATGATTGAGCATCGATCGATCGTCAATCTTGTTGCCTCCGATCTTGACGAATTCCAACTCTCATCCGCTGACCGCGTCGGCCAAGGCTCATCTGCGGCGTACGATTCCTCGATTGAGGAGATATGGCTTGCATTTGCCGCCGGAGCCACACTGGTCGTCTTGGATGACCAGACGAGCAGGCTTGGGCCAGATTTGGTGCCTTGGCTTCGACGAGAGCGAATCAGCGTGTTCTGTCCGCCGCCAACACTGCTTCGGACAACTGGGTGCATGAACCCGTCCGCTGCACTGCCCGACTTACGACTGCTTTATGTCGGTGGCGAGGCTCTCACCGAGGAACTTGCAAACCGCTGGTCAGCGGGTCGCCGAATGGTCAACGGCTATGGCCCCACGGAGTGTACAGTCACTGTTGTTCGGGGTGATGTTGTGGCTGGCCGACCGGTCACCATTGGCCAACCCGTGTCCGGGCATATAGCGTTCGTGCTTGATGCGACGCTCGCCCCTGTTCAGGAGGGCGGCGAAGGAGAACTCTGCATCGCCGGACCAGGCCTTGCACGCGGATATCGAAACCGCCCCGACACCACCGCGACGAAGTTCCCGATTCACCCCACGCTTGGACGCATCTATCGCACGGGTGACTTGGTTCGGCGGAAGGCCGATGGAGATCTTGAGTATCTCGGGCGGATTGATGCGCAGATCAAGCTCCGCGGCTACCGAATCGAGTTGGAAGCGATTGAATCTTGCTTGACACAATGTGCGGGCGTCCGCGAAGCGGCGTGCCGTGTCCAAGGGCCCCAAGGCGGCGAGATGCTTGTCGCACACATTGTGCCAACCAATACGAAGGTGCCACCCCAGTTTGACGTTCTTAAGTCAGCGTTGCGTCGTGCGCTGCCCGCGTACATGGTGCCCAGCCGGTTTGGAACCATCGACGCCTTGCCGAGGAGTGTGGGCGGTAAGGTCGATCGCAAAGCGCTCTCAGAGTTACCGGCGGACCAGAGCGACTCGTGCGACCCAATCGCGACCTTTAAGGCACCTGTTGGCCCAGTTGAGCCGTGGATCGCGTCGGCGTTTGCATCAGCGCTGCGGCTCGGCAAGGTAGTTTCGACACGCGCCGACTTCTTCACTGATCTCGGGGGAGACTCGCTCTCTGCGGTAGGTGTAATTTGTGAGCTGCGCACCCGCCCTGAGACCGCGAGCATTACGACGCGCGACCTTTATGAATCACGCACTGTGGCCCGACTAGCAGCCCTTGTTTTGGACCGCCCAGCGAGGACAGGTACACTTCGCCCCGCGGCGGCCGACGCTCGGTCGGGTGTACCAAGCCTCATCCTCGTGACCGTGTTCCAGACGCTGTGGCTTTTGATCTTGCTTGTGGTAATCTCTGCTGCCGGATACGTGACCGTGTTTGACTTTCTGCCGCGGATGCTTGAACGTGCCGGTCTCATTCCAACGATTCTGTTGACGCCTGTGCTCGTTGCTCTCGCCACACTGGCGTACACCATCGCTGCGGTGAGTGCGACGGTCGCCGTCAAGTGGATCATGATCGGTCGCTACCGCCCGACCGTGACTCGGGTATGGAGTTGGTTTTATCTGCGCCACTGGATTGTCGAACAGACGGCACGTTTGATCCCATGGAGCCTGTTGGAAGGAACGACGGGGTATTGCGCCGTCTTGCGGATGCTTGGCGCCAAAGTGGGTCGCCGCGTGCATATCCATCACGGCGTCAATCTTCAACGAGGCGGCTGGGATCTGCTGATGCTCGGCGACGATGTGTCGCTCGGTTGCGATTCATGGGTCGGGCTGGTTCAACTAGGCGGCGGTTGCCTGCACATCGCGCCGGTGTTCATCGGCGACCGCGCAACTCTCGAAACTCGTGCGGGCGTGAGTGGACACACACGCGTCGAGGTTGAAGGCGTGCTCACAGCCCTTTCGTGGCTGCCAACGGGTCAAGCGATACCTGCGGGCGAGCGATGGAGTGGCGTTCCGGCTATTCTCGTCGGCAAGTCGCCCGGCGCGCCCCTCCCTTCGCCACTTGCCACGTCCAGCCTTACTCTTTCGCCGGGCGTACACGGGGCGGTGCTCATTGCGTCGTTGATCCTGCGATTCTCAGTATCCACGATGGTGACGCTTATGGGAGTCGCCTTACTCGCGTGGGCCGTGGGCATCGAGCACCCGGCAGCCGCGGCGTGGCTTGCGTTTCCGACGTGGTCAAACGGACTTCTGCTGCCGATGATCGTGCTGCCAATCTTTTGGATGCCTGTTGTCCTCGCGTTGCAAGCCCTCGAGGTGCGAGCAATGGGGCGAGTACAGCCGGGTGTTATTAATCGATGGAGCCTCGCATACATTCGCATTTGGCACAAGACCCACGGCGTGAATTTAGCCAGTCGGTGGCTCAGCGGCACGCTCTTCTGGCCGGTTTGGCTTCGCCTCGCAGGCATGCGTGTTGGCCCACAATCTGAGGTCAGTACCATCATAGATGTTGTGCCCGAGTGTGTGAGTATCGGCTCTGAGTGCTTCTTTGCCGATGGCATTTATCTGGGTGGCCCTGTCGTTCATCGCGGAACAGTTACGATAGGGTTCACCACGATCTCTCGCGGATCGTTTCTCGGAAATCATGTCGTAATTCCGACGGGTACAACACTCCCTGAAAGCTCCTTCCTGGGCGTATGCACCGTGGCGAACGCGGCCTATCCGAACCCGGGAACATCGTGGTTCGGTCATCCGGCAATGGAGCTTCCCCGGCGCGAGGTGGTCGCGGCGGATCGCCGGTTGACGCACGAGCCGAGTCTCATGCGCTACATATCGCGCGTGTTTTGGGAATCACTTCGCTTCGCGTTGCCGATCGTGCCGTTGATTGTCTCGATTGCATGGCTCGCAGCGATGCAGCGATTTAGCTCCGGCGCCGGCTGGATGTTGATGACACTCCTGATCGCGCCAGCGCTCACGTTCGCCGCTCTCGCCGCGGAGTGCCTGTTTGTGCTCGGCCTGAAATGGATACTGCTCGGAAGGGCTCGCGCGGGGCAGCACCCACTCTGGTCGTGCTGGTGCAGTCGCTGGGATTTCCTCTACGTCGCGTGGCAGTTCTACGCGGCGAGGTCACTTACTTCGCTGCAGGGCACATTACTCCTCAACATGTTTCTGCGAGCGACGGGAGCGCGAGTCGGGAGACGTGTTGTTCTCGGCCCTGGTTTCTCCCAGCTTGTTGATCCTGACATGCTAAACATCGCCGACGACGCGACTGTCAACGCGAACTTCCAGGCACACAGCTTCGAAGACCGGGTGCTCAAACTCGCGCCGGTCTACATACGGCGCAACGCGACCATTGGCGACAACACCGTTGTGTTCTACGGCGCGGATATCGGAGAGGACGCATGGGTCGCTCCCAACGGCGTGGTCATGAAGAACGAAGTGCTGCCAGCAGGACTCGAGTTCGCGGGATGCCCGGTTCAGCCGGTGGACCAGGTGGTCGGATAGGAGCCCGAGGCTGTGCGGTGGAGTTTGACCTGACCAAGATTTTGTTGACGGACTTCTAAATGACTTTCAGGGCCTCGAACGCTTGGAGCTGAGGTAACTTAGGGCGGCGTGTAGTCGCGTGCGGGTTTAGAAGAGCTGGATGTACTCAAACATGGCGGCGCGGGGAGGGGGGAATACCAAATTACTTCTGTGGAAGGGACTTTGAGGCGTAGGCTTATGTACTGTTTGTCTGCACCAAAGTTGGGGTAGGTCATTATTCATTACCTGTACTCAAAAACAATGTTTGATGTAGTTAAGCCAAAGTGAAATCTTAGCGGCGCACGGTAAGTTGTACCGCGCGACCACCCAGTTTAGTTTAGCTTTCCGCGGGGCCGTCGTCGCGTTGTTTGTATCCCTCTGCCACGGCTCGTTCGAGCCGCTGGATCTCGTCGTCGGTTAGCAGTTGGAAGTGCGGCTCTCGCTTGCGCTGGGACAACCTGCCGTTATTTTGGAGGCAGAAGCGAATGAACAGGTCGATGTCGCGGTCGGGCATATCGACGATCGCCTGGACGGAGCGTTTTGTTTCGTCGTAGTTAGCCAGGAATGCAAGCTCTTCAACAAGTTCGGTTTCGATGGTCCGCTCGACGAAGTCAAAGAGACTTTCAACCTGCACGGTCATGTCGGGGTATCGGTACCACACGCCGGGATCGTTGTGGACCGTCATACGCCCCTGATCGTCGAGCGTGTATTCCACCAGCGCCAAGAGCGGCCGCGAGAAAGCCTCGAGTGATGCGTCATACGCGGCGGGCTGCTTGAGCATCGCCGCGGAAACAGGAAAGATTACGCCGTCGGGGACGAAACCTCTGCGACTGAGAATGTTATGGATGAGGAGACGATGGATGCGGCCGTTGCCGTCCTCGAACGGATGAGCGAACACAAAGCCGTATCCCACGATGGCAGCCTGAACAACAGGATGGATGCCGCCGCGTTCCATCCGTCCGTGCGCGGAGATGAGCCCCGCCATGAGGGCGCTGACGTGCTCGGGCTTTGGGCAGACATAATGAACGCGCTCCTTTCCCGCGGACACGGTCTGGCCGACGTAGTTCTGGCTATCGCGGTAGTCGTCGTCCTTGAACCGAGGGTCCACGATCTGGTTCTGGAGATCGATCAGCAGAGGCTTTGTGCACAGGTCTTCTTTCAGGGCGACTCGCAGGAGGGAGATAAATCGCTCGGTTCTGGATGCGTCCGGCTTGATGTTCTCGATCTCGAAGGACGACTTCATCTCCTTCGTGTACAGGTAGCTGAGTGCTCGTCGGAGCAGTTCAGGAGAGTACGACGAGATGAGTTTTCTGCACCGGGCGGCGAGATCCTGTGAGATGAAATTCGTAATTATTGCGGTGCGCCGAACCGTCGGACAGAAGCTTATATCACCGAGCAGATTATTGTTGACGCGCTGGCGACGAATCGGTTCCCCGCGATCGGACGTGAAGTGCTCGTCGCCGTCCAGGAGATCCACATAGTTCCCCTGCGTCAGATCCGAAAGCGGGAGCCGATCGCCGGTCAGCATCTCGTAGAAGTACCAGATGCGGCGGGCGTATTTTCCGTTCGGTTTCGAGCCGACGTATCTGGTGACTTCTTCCGCCCCAATCGCTGGCAGAAGGACCGCAAGCAGGCCGAGGTTCAAGCCGTCGTACTTCAGGGCGAACTCAAGGTGGTCGCCAGGACTTTCACCCGGCCAGTACGCGGCCGGGTAGGTTTCCACCACCTCGCCCGCTGATGAGTCGGTTCGGCGTATACCACCCTCAGAAAGGACGGATCGATGCCAGTTCGGAACCGCACGGACGCTGTACCGATCCAGTAGCTCGGCATAGCCTGCGGGCCGGGTCATTGCCTTTGGCTGATCCATTGCAGACTCATCAAAACGGATACGGCGACGCCAAAATCGTTACGGTAGGGCATTGTACCACCAAAACTGTTACGAAGGGGGTTTAGAGCTTTTATGTTTGTAGTTTGGTTGGTATATTCTCACTAAAACGTGTATGTTTAGTAAGTCGAGTCGGGACTAGGGGGCTTGGTGGCGGTGAGATTTGTGGGGCGGGTCCGCCGCGGCGGGTGGATGGCTGGGGGACGGGCGATGTTAATTGG
>CAYVFW010000129.1:0-9481 GCA_964450325.1 uncultured Phycisphaeraceae bacterium
CCCTCTATCACCCGCCTGCAACGTAACTACCGAGTGAAAAACGTAATTTCTGGTATGGCCCACATCACCGGTTCGGGCATCGGCGGCAACCTTTGTCGCGCCCTCCCCCCCGATCTTGATGCCAGAATCCGGCTGGACTCTTGGCCCCGCCCGCTTATCTTCTCTTTTCTGCAGCGTCACGGCAACGTGACCGATGAGGAGATGTACCGCGTGTTCAACTTGGGCATTGGCTACTGCCTCATCGTCCGCAAGGCCTTCGCCGAATCGATCAAAGAACAGCTTGAAAAACTGGGCGAGACGGTCAGCATCATCGGCGAGATCGTCAAGGGCGGCGGCGAGGTTGTGCGCGCCTGACCATTCAGCGCTGGACCATTCAGCGCTGGACCGGGGTAGTTCAGCACTTATGTAACCCGGCGTCAGGATTAAAACAAAACTTCCCGCGTCCGGGCTATCCCCCCTCTCGCAACTCCACGTCGGCCCTAGCTCTCCATTTCGGCCCTGCTCCTCTGCCCCGCCCGCATATCATAAGCATTCACTATGATCCTCCTGATCGATAACTATGACAGTTTCACCTGGAACCTGGTACAGCGCTTGGGAGAGATCGACCGGAGTATTACCATCGACCGTGACCTGCGCGTGGTCCGCAACGATGGCATCACCGCCGAAGAGGCCGAGACGATCAACGCCGGGGGACCGCCCAGCAGCATTATCATCTCCCCAGGACCATGCACCCCTAACGAAGCGGGTGTATCCAGCGACATAATTAATCGCTTCGCCGGGCGCGTGCCCATACTTGGCGTCTGCCTCGGTCATCAGTGCATGGCCGCCAGTAACGGCATGACCGTCACACGTCATGTCGTCCCCATGCATGGCAAAACCAGCCCGGTGCACCACGACAACCAAGGCATCTTTGCGGACCTATCCGATCCTTTTGTCGCCACGCGCTACCACTCGCTCGTGGTGCTCGAAGAAACCATCCCGCCGCTTATACCCGGGCAAAACGGTTTCAAAGTGTCCGCTTGGGTCAATGAGACGGACGCCGCCACCGGCACAACCCGGCGGGTTGTGATGGGCCTCCGCCGCGTCTTCGCCGACACAACCGCCGCACCCTGCGAGGGTGTCCAGTTTCATCCCGAAAGTTATCTTACGTTAGAAGGGCCCAAGCTGCTGGGCAACTTTCTGGCTCAGGTTCGCGCTCGTTCAGGCACAAAGTAGCCTGCGCGAGGCGCACCGTCAGCTTTAGCCAAGCCGCCCGCACACGACAACGTGCCGAGCGAAGTCGCTCCCACCGCGCGGACGAAACTAATGATGCCTCAAACTTATGTTGTTGAAAGACTACGCGCTTTTCCAAGGCCCGGTGATCGCCAAGGTAAGTCCAGATGTCTGAATATTAACAAAGAGGGTCGAGCCATCGGGTGAGAACGTAGCCCCGGCAAACTCAGAATCGCTCATCGCGTTCTTTCCAAGCTTATAAACCTTTCCTTGCGGCGTAACTCCCACGAGGTGGTTCAATCCGTCTCCATCTCCCGCTTCGTCCTCGCACACGATCAAGTCGCCCCACGGAGCAACCGTAACGTTATCAGCGTTCTCGATGATCGCCCCGTCGTTGGGCTCAACGAAGAGTTCAAGCTTCCCGGGGGCGGCCTCCTCCCCAGCGCTACCTTCCGCGGCGCTGGGGTAATACTTCCAAAGCTGGCCCTTCTGCTTCTTTCCGCCGGTCGTCGCTGCGAAATAAACGCAATCATTACCAAACCACATCCCCTCATTCCGCGAAAAACTGGCCGCTCCCGCAGCGAATCCACGGTGCCGCAGATCATCCTTCGGCGCGTCGATCTCGTCAAGATTCATCCAAGAGACCGCCATCGGCTCGCCGGGTTTCACCGCCGCGGTCTCGCCCAGATTACTGGTATTGAGCGACGGCCGGTCGCGCACGACCATCGCCTGCAGCGTGCCGCCCTCGTGCAGATTAGTTTTGTTCTTGGGCAGGTAACGGTAGAGAATGCCATCCGCGCGATCCTCGGTGAGATACACCACGCCGCTTCGCGTATCCATACAGCATGCCTCATGCTTAAATCGCCCCATCGCTGGAATCGGCCGGGGAATCGCAAGCTCCATCGCTTCGGAAGCCGCGACCTCGAAGACATACCCGTGATTCTTCTCGAGCGCACCGTCGCGCTTTGATCCTTCGCTACCCAGCGGACCGGCATTACTCGCATCCTCTTCACAGCTCAGCCACGCCCCCCAGGGCATCGCTCCCCCGGCGCAGTTATTAATTGTTCCGGCCAGGCTCAGGAACTGCTTCTCTTTCTTTCGCTCCTTTACATTGTAAACGATCGTGGTGGTGCCACCACACGGGGGCGTGATGCCCGCGCCAGCATCGTAAATCCGTGAGGGATCAATCTTCTTGAAGTGCTCGAGGTCCTTGCCGAAAGCGGACCACTTCTCAGACCCCACCGAAAGCTCATGGTTGCAGACCAAAATCACCCGATCAGCAGTGGACCCCGGAAAAGTCGCCATCGCGTCCGGCTGCCCCGGCACCAAAAGACCATCGTTCATCAGATCGCCGCGTCGAGCGATCACGGCATAACTAAATCCTAGGGGCAAGTCAATGATTCCCGCCGCATCCTTCGTCAGCGGCCCGTAGCCGATTTCCGCGACCTTAGTCGCCTTCCCAGCGTCGTCGTCGGGCGATTGCAGGAGAGCTCTCACCGCCTCGCCCGCGGCGCATTGGCCTGCTGCGTACAGCAGGTGAAGCCCCGCGAAACCCGCGGAGAAGGCGGTTGCTCGCTTGATGAGGTGGCGACGGGTCAGCTCGTTACTTAACATGCATAAAGGGTAGTCGAACGCGACCGCACCTCCTACTCATCCTGATTCTTTGGTGCGGATTTCACGCAATCTGCATACTTCCACGGCGGGGCTCCAGCGGGCCTCCAGCACTTTCCACGGTAAGGTGACGGCGTATCCTTGCTAGGGACCGGCTGGCGTTTTCGGACGGACCCCTTACCCTCACGCTGACCGCTCACTTACACTGCACTCCATGCCCCTCCACGACCGCCCCGCAAATGTTCCCCCTGACGCGACGCTGACCCCCCCGGCCGATCCGGTGAACGATGCCGCGCGGGTGGCGGATGCGCCTGAGATTCTCGCACAGGTCGAAAAGTTGGTGGCGAGTGTCAGCGGCAATGCTCCCGCTTTCCATGCCCGCCTTGTCCGCGAGCTGATACACACCGCGCTCAAGCTCATCCCCGACGGCCGCGACAGCGGTGAACTAAAGCTCATGACCAACGCTGTCAAAGAGTTGCGTCATGCCTACAAGATCTTCGGCAAATATAAAGAGCCGCATAAAGTCACAATCTTCGGCTCGGCACGCACCGGCGAATCGCACCCTGACTACACCGCATGTGTCGAGTTTAGTAAACTTATGGCCCAGGCCGGGTGGATGGCGATCACCGGCGCGGGCGGGGGCATCATGCAGGCCGGCCATGTCGGCCCCGGGCGCGATGCGAGTTTCGGAGTGGCAATCCGCCTGCCCTTTGAGCAGAACGCCAATCACGTAATTAAAGACGACGAAAAACTGATTAACTTTCGGTACTTCTTTACGCGTAAGCTGATGTTTCTCAGCCAAGCCGAGGCCGTAGTCCTATTCCCCGGCGGCTTCGGCACGATGGATGAAGCCTACGAAACACTTACGTTGGTGCAGACCGGCAAAGCCGCGATCATGCCCATCGTTTGCGTGGAGGGGGCCGGCGGCGACTACTGGAAAAACTGGGATGCCTGGGTCCGTGCCGAGCTGGGCACACGCGGCTGGATCAGCCCCGAAGATACGAGCATCTATTACCTCGCCAAAGACGCGGTCGATGCCGCCGATCATATCATCAAGTTCTATCGTAACTATCACTCCTCCCGTTACGTTCGTGATGAACTCGTGATCCGCCTGCGCAACCCCCTTCGTAGGTCCGATCTCCCCGCTCTCGAGAAAGAGTTCGTCAACCTTATCAAGGATGGGGGCATGCGGCTCAGCGGGCCGCTGGATGGCGAGGATGATCACCCCTCCCTCACCCGCCTGGTGTTTAAACATAACCGCAGCCGATTCGCGATCCTGCGCCGGCTCATCGACCGCATCAACGATCTCGAGCCTGCAACGGGGGAATGACCGATGTACGCTCGTCATCGCAATGGGCCAGTTGGTCGGTATTACATTGAGCACATCGGTGGCCGCTTGCTACGCATGCCACGTATCCTTTACGCTCGCGCACGCGCCGCCGGGGCACGCATCGCCGATTTAAGTAAATCCTTGGCTCCCATCTCAATCTTAATATTAGGAGTGATGCTAATTCTCGCCAGTGGTTGCAAAGCTCCCGCGCCGGTCAACGAGACTGCGCCGTTCCCAACAGCAGTGACGGCCACGATAAGAGATCCACTGGAGGTCACCGGCTTGGCGGTAGTCGCATGGGCCATCAACGATCGGCAGTCGCCGCCGCCCGTAACGCGCGTCTTTTCCCGCCCCGCCGCAGGGCCCGCCACCCAAAGCATCGCCGAACTTTTAGCACCCTTCGCCGGAGCCCAGCTGCCGCTGCCAGCGCGAGTGAAAGCCGCGTGGGAAAAGTCGGGGTTTGGGCTCTTCATCGTTCCCTCGGCAGAAGTTGAACGCCTTCAAGCCCGCTTACGACTGGCCGGACCTGTGCAACGACAATTCTTCCCGATCACGCCCACGTGGTCGCAGGCCTTCCGTGGGCCTTACGCGGCGGGTAACCAGACTATTATGTTCGATGATGGCCCATCGGACATTACAACGGGTGCGTTCCGACTCTTGATGCGTTGTTACGCCGCGCCAAAGGCCGATGCCGACAGCACGCTCGACACCGTGCTTCGGCTGGATCTCGTCCCCCAACACATCGACCAGCGTTCTCAGAGCATGGGTAGCGGGCCGACAGAGCAAACTTCCCCCAGCGATAACCCTTCGGTGGGCACAGTCTTCACCCGGCTCCTCTGCGAGATAGCGCTCGAGCCCGACCAGTCGTTAATTATAATATCGCTCGGCTCCGGGAGCTTAATACCCGGCTCACCTCAACCGGCGTCAACCTTCGGCCCGGACATCCCCGCTCCGTATTCCTTGGCCGATGGTCTGCTCTCTGATGTGCTTGCAGGCGGGCAGGGAAGGGTAAACATCGTGCTCGCCTTTGTGCCCGCAGTGCAGAAGCAGCGCGCCCGATAAGAGCGGGCTGAGCAACGACCGCGACTCAGGTCGTAGGTTTTCATCGCTATTGAAATCTCTCTCGCTGCTCGCGACTGTTTCAGCCTGTTCTTCGCTGGGTGCATCGGAGTGCTCCGACCAGCTATAAAAAACCCATCCACGAGTGGATGGGTTTTGGTTATATTGCTGCTACTTGTTCTGCCGCAACGAATACCGCCCAAGTGTGCACGAAACTTAGCTTGTTCAGAGATTAAGCAAAGTGAGCGAAGGCACGGTTGGCTTCAGCCATTCGATGAGTCTGATCGCGGGTCTGCATGGCTTTACCTTCGCCACGAGCCGCGTTGTAGAGCTCATCGGCGAGGCGGCTGGCCATCGGCCGGCCTTTTTCGCCACGGGTCGCTTCCAAAAGCCAACGGAACGCAAGGCTCTGCTGGCGCTTCTTGTTGACTTGCATGGGCACCTGATAGTTGGCACCACCGATTCGCTTGCTGCGAACTTCAACGAAGGGCTTTACGTTCTCGATTGCTCGCGTGAAGACTTCGATCGCCTGCTTGGGAGCTTCGGGGCTGGTTTCCTTGCCGAGCTTCTCTTGAATGATGTCAAACGCATCATAAACGACGCGCTGCGCGACCGACTTCTTGCCATCGAACATGAGGCAGTTGATGAAGCGGGAGAGCACCCGATCGTTGAACCGAGGATCGGGGCGGAGTTGCGTATCTGCTGCGGTAAATGACTTACGGCCCATTCTCTTAGATCTCCTGTGGCTGCGAAGAACTCGAAAGTTCTCCGTGACTGTTCACCAGCGCGTGGCGGGCACGCCCCACGCCGATTACTGCCGATTAAAAGTGTGAATCCAACTGTAATTCAAAGGCGCGACGGCGATCGGAAGTTCTAGGGCCAAACGCTCGATTGCGAATGCTCTAGCCGCCCCCCCGCCCCGAGCCTATCTGAGGAAACCAACCTGCAAGCAAATTTAGGTCTTGCCGCGCTTGGCGCCGTACTTTGATCGTCCCTGCTTGCGGCCTTCAACGCCCAGGCAGTCGAGCGACCCGCGAACGATGTGGTAGCGCACGCCGGGAAGGTCACGCACTCGCCCCCCGCGTACTAGCACAATACTGTGTTCCTGCAAGTTATGACCTTCGCCACCGATGTAAGCTGTTACTTCTTTGCCGTTAGAGAGGCGTACACGTGCGATCTTCCGGAGCGCCGAGTTGGGCTTCTTAGGAGTCGTCGTTCGCACAATAAGGCACACGCCGCGTTTCTGCGGGCATTCGACCAAATCCTTCACCTTTGACTTGGTGGGGAGCGGGCGGCGAGGCTTGCGGACCAGTTGGTTGATCGTCGGCATGGGGAACTTTATCCGGTTTGAACTCGCCCGCGACTCGCGGCCGGCTCACTTTCCTCTAACAAACTCAAAATCGCTTCTACGCAAAACCGCCCGGCGAGGTCGCCAAGTGGGGTCAGGATGATAGCAGCGTACCCGCAGGAAGCAAGCCAATCCGCCCGCTAACTGCACTTCGCCGCGACGGTCAGACGCCAAATAAACCTGGATGCTACTCAGGCGGTTGCGTCCAAGTCGCTTCTAGAGTGTGTCGCCCCCGGGAAACCCACGAACTAAGCCCGAACACGCTACAAAATACTATCAGTACCTGCTTCAGGCCTTCAGGCTTCGGAACGGTTCACTATTGAAGCCACTCCGTCTTGACCACTTTACCCGCCGTCTTTGCTCCTCCTCGTCCCTTCTTCTTGCCCGCTAGCTCGTCAAAATCGGCTTGATCAAGGCGGATCGCGGCGACGATCAGCAGATCGCGTTCCTGTTCCGCTGCGGCTTCGGCCCGATAGGGCACCTTCTCAACTTCGTCGCCAGCCGTTGCGGGCGTGGCGCGCCTCGCGCTGGGCGCGGCTTGGGAGGTTTGGCTGGGAGGTGGCGATGACGCGAGCAAATGCTCGATCTCAGTCTGCGCCGTTTCTTCCGCCGCTCTCAGGCTGTCGGCGTAAAGCAAGACGTGCGCATAGTGCTGCACAAATTCAGGCACGGGTTTTCGCTGCGGTGTGCCCCCGCTCATCGGGCCGCTTGGTGTTTTAATATCCTCGGTGGTCAGGGGGGGCGCATCTGCTCGCGGGGCAACATTACTATCAACCCGCACGATGATCCGCCAAGGGGTTACTCCTAAGGGTTCTCCCTCTTCGTCGATGTTTGTCTCGGGATCGATGTTAAGCACCAGATTCCACCGTTCGCGCAGCCGTTCAACGATCTCCTCAGCACCGAGTAAATCCGGGTGTTCGGGCCGTACCAACAACACGCTGCGATGCTCATGGCTTGCCGCGTCAGATCCCGCCGACTCCTCCACCTCGGCTAATCCGAAGGCTTTCAGTACGCGTTCGATCCGATCTTTCATCCCGGGGTCGACCCGGATAGTTACAATCTTGTGCTCGTCGATGAACATGTAAAGAAATGGTTCTTCGCACATCGCTCCGAAGCCGCACATGCCATCCTCGAAGAAAAAATCTCGAAACCGCCTGATCCCATCCGTAAACATGTCCAGCGGGACGAGCTCATAAGCCATGTACGGATCGACTTCCCGAAACGCGTCATGCCCCAGAAAATCCACGATCGGAAAGATTCGCGATGGGAGCATTGAGAACAAGAGCCGGCAGAGCGGCTCTAGTCGTTCGGTCGAAACCACGATATCGAAGACGTATCGATCTGGCCACGCCTCCCACTCTTCCGGGTTGTTATCGCTATCCGCGGGCTCAAAGTGCAGCGTGTAACCAGCGACCGGCGTCATGGTCTCAATCGGATAAGCCCCGAGTGGAAACTTGAAATCTCCGACTTCTTTCCGAGTCAGTTTGGGGTCAAGGGCGCAGCCAATCATCGTGTTGAGGGTAGCTCGTTGCCATCGATTCGCAAACTTCGGTTTGCTCGGGCTGCTCGTTCGATCGGCCCGGCATGCACCGTCAGTCGCTGCGATGCGCCTAGACGCGGCATTTGGGCGTACGCTGTAGATTCACCGCTTCGCTTGAGCAACTCTAGTTTGCCGCTTCGGACCTGCACCCATTACCATCTGGCCCCATGCTTCCCGACCTCCACTCGTTGATCACCGATGTTCCGAACCATCCCAAGCCGGGCGTCCTCTTCAAGGACATCACGCCGCTCTTGGCCGACCCGCGCGGCCTTGCGCTCGCGGTTGAACTCATGGCCAACCCATTTCGCACCTCCAGGGTTGACGTCGTCCTCGGTGCCGAGTCTCGGGGGTTTATTTTCGGGATCGCCATCGCACAGTCACTCTCCGCGGGCTTTGTTCCGGTTCGCAAAGCTGGCAAACTTCCCCGCAAAGTCCGCGGCGTGACGTACGCACTCGAGTACGGAACTGATCGGCTTGAAATGCACGAAGACGCGGTAAAGCCCGGAACCCGTGTGCTCATCGTGGACGACCTCTTAGCCACCGGCGGCACGCTGGTAGCATGCGCTCAACTGGCGAAGGAGAGCGGCGCAGTGATCGCCGGACTGTCAGTTTTAATTGAATTATTATCGCTCAATGGCGCAGCCCGGTTGGGCGGTTACGGCGCGGTACACTCGGTGTTGAAGTATTAATTATTTTCGCCTCACCAGCCCGGTGGCACTGCGCGCTCGCATCGCGGCCCCCGAGGCGCTGAGTGCCGGAGGCGTTGAGAGCCCGAGGCAAATGGCGAGCCACTACCGGCAACGCCCTATAACTCGCCCGCGCTTCTCGCGTACATCACCCAAGGGGTCGCCCCGTCCTACCAGCCGTTGTAGCTACACAATACCGAGCGTATCGAAAATAATTATAAATAAGCCAGCTTCCGCAGAAAAAGAACTTAGGAGTGCAAGCAACGTTCGGGGGTTAACGAAATTATGTCGATATGAGTGACGGGAAACGTGAACCGTCCGCACCGAGCGAAACCAGGAGTATTCCACATGCAGTCCTTGCTCATCCCGGCCTTGTTCGTAATAATTATAATGGTTGCTGTGGTTTCAATCCTTGTAGGGACATTCTCGTACTTTGCCCGCAAAAATCGCCGCCAGCTCGGCCAGAGTTCAGACCCGAGCGGGATCGGTGCCACGCCCGGCCATCGAGTCGATCATGGTTATCATAACTCCTCTGG
This sequence comes from uncultured Phycisphaeraceae bacterium, assembly GCA_964450325.1. Classification (GTDB taxonomy): domain Bacteria; phylum Planctomycetota; class Phycisphaerae; order Phycisphaerales; family UBA1924; genus UBA2402. The sequence goes on from CAYVFW010000129.1 coordinate 9,323, forward strand.
CCTACTGCCTGGATTCATGATCGGGTCGATGGCAAGCTCGTCACCTTCTGAACGCTCCGATCATCCCCAGCACACCGAGTCAGGACAGTCTGGGGCGAGCTACGAACAAACCGGCAACAGTGGTTATAGTGATTACGGCTCTTCTTCAGGGAGCGACTC
>CAYVFW010000130.1:0-9371 GCA_964450325.1 uncultured Phycisphaeraceae bacterium
CAGTGTACGTGTGCGCGGCCCTCGGGTGCGCGATCTTCGCGGGCAGCGCGGGGGCGGGCGATGAATCCACGGGAATGCTGCGCCGGCGCATCGAACTAGAAATGTTACAGTCTACGGTTGCGACGTTGACGGCTGAACTAACGACCGAGCGAGACGCGCTGCGCAGTGTCGATGCCGAGGCGGGGCAGATGAGCGCGGCGGCAAGTCAAGCGCGGACGCAGCTCGCGGCGGCGCAACGCGCGTTATTAACCGAGCAAAACAAACTAGAGCGGCTGGGTGCCGATTCGCAGCGGCTCTCGCGCGAGCGTTCGGGCATCGATCAAGAACTCAAGCAGTTGCAGGAGCGATTCCAGCGGTTGGAGGACGATCGCGCCAAGCTGCGAGAGCGGGCCGAAAGTTTGGGTCGTCTTCAAGAGGAAGAACAGACCGCGGCGACCGAGCTTGAAGCACAAGTGAAATTAATGAATGCCCGGGCCGAGTTGGCTCTTGAGCAGAGCACCGCCGCAAAGATTGAGGTCAATAAGTTCGGTGAACAGTTGCACGCGGCACGCCGCGAGCTAGGCCGATTGGAGGCATCTCGCGATGATCTCACTCGCCAAACCCGCGAGCTTGACACGCAGATTCAGCGTTTGGATGCCAGAATCTTGGAGCAGGACGGGATGATCGAAGAATGTGTTGAGCAGATCACTACCGCGCAGGCAGATGTAATTCGCTTCACCGCCGAGTCATTAGCGGCCCAGGCCGATTCGGCGAAGGCCGATGCGATGGTCAAGGAAATCTCGCTGAAGACCATGGAAGCTCGCAACAGTTACGGGGAAGTCGAACGGTCGTGGCACTCGCTCGAACTCGCTAAGCGAGAGCTCGAAGTTAAGCGTGAGAATCTGCAGGAGCGGGCCGCGGAAGATCTTTCGCTTGACTTACAGTCTGAGTACGGCGAGTATCAGCAGGTAATGGCGGGCGGAGAGATCGCACGGATAGATACCAGCGAGGCCGCGCTGAAAATTGATACCCTCCGTGATGCAATCAAGAAGCTGGGGAGCGTGAACATCGAGTCTATCGGCGAAGAGTCAACGCTGGCCGAGCGTAACGAAGGGTTGGTGAAGCAGGTAGGCGACATTGACGCCGCGTGCGCTCAGTTGACCGAGCTAATTACCAAACTCAATGAAGTAAGTCGTACACTCTTTGGCGAAGTCTTCACCCGTATTCAACATAACTTCGGCAGCGATTCGGGCATGTTCCGTAAGCTCTTCAACGGAGGCAAGGCGCAAGTACGCCTGATGCCGCTGATGAAGGAAGTGGAGGATGCCGACGGCACGGTGCGCAAGATCGAGACTGATCAGACCGACCTGCTGGAGAGTGGTATCGAAGTGGTTGCAAAGCCACCGGGCAAGGAGCCTCGGGGCATCAACCAGCTCTCTGGTGGGGAGAAGACGCTTACCGCAGTGGCGCTGCTGATGAGTATCTTCCGCAGTAAGCCCAGCTGTTTCTGCGTGCTCGACGAAGTCGACGCGGCACTGGACGAAGGCAATGTGGGCCGATTTAACTCGGTAGTGCGAGAATACACCGACCGAAGCAGCTTCATTGTCATTACCCATAATAAGCGGACCATGCAGACCGCCGATCGCCTGTATGGAGTTACGATGCAGGAACGCGGCGTCAGCACCCGTGTGAGCGTGCGCTTTGACCAAGTGGGCAAGGATGGCGAAATTAAGAGTTCGGCGGTCGCCCAGCAAGGCGAAGGCGCCCACGCCGGAACGTCCCCGCCGCGGCTAAGGGGAGCGGGTGAAGGGTCACTCCTTAACACCGGTCTAAACCATCCCCCAGCGGCCACGGTGGTAGTAATCCCTCAGGATAGCGAGACGCCGGATCGGGCAGAAGAGCGCAAGTCAATGCACCGTCCGCGCACAAGCAGGCAGAGTAAGCAGGCAAAGCCCGACCCGCAGACGCTCCGCGAAGCACTCGCCGCCATGCGAGATCTGGCCCAGCCAGCACGCGAGGCTCCTCGATCAAGCGGTGCGGATAACTAGCTGGGTTGATCGCCGCCGCTGGGTTGCGTAATTATTATCCTCGATGGCGCGGCGATGGTCTCGCCCGTTCACGCGGTCCGTGCCCGAATCATCGTTCCTCGCGGACGATATTCTTCAAAACGCCGATTCGCTCGATCTCAACTTCGACCACGTCGCCTTGGCGCAGGTAGACCGGGGGCTTCCTCGCGAATCCAACTCCGCTGGGCGTGCCAGTAAGCATCAGCGTGCCCGGCAGCAGCGTTGTGCCGCGGCTTAACTCGCTGATCAACGTAGCTACCGAGAAGATCATGTCGGAGGTGTTGGAGTCCTGCATCACTTCACCGTTCACCCGCGAACGCAATCGTAAGTTCTGCGGGTTACCGATGGTGCCAGCGCCCACAACGGCCGGGCCGACGGGGCAGAAGGTATCGAACGATTTGCCCCGGCAGAACTGACCACCACTCCCCTCGCGCTGCCACCAACGAGCGGAAACATCGTTGACGCAGACATAACCCAGCACACAGGAGAGCGCCAGTTCTACACTTACATCCTTGACAAAACTCCCGTCGGGGCGGGTATCGATGATCACGCCCAGCTCGGCCTCAAAATCCACCTGGCTCGGCTCGATGCAAGCCGCTGGAATTATAATATCGTCGCGATGTAAGCAAACGCTGGCGGGGTTCTTCGTAAAAAGCACCGGGCGCTCGGGCACGCCCTTCCCCTGCTCGTGGGCATGAGCCGCGTAGTTCATGCCGATGCCCATCACATGCCGGATGGGCAATAGACGACCGTCGGGCAGATCGACCGCAACGCCAAACTGAGTTCGAGTCAGGTTCATGCGCGAAGAGTAAACGAGCTAAACTCGCCTCGGGAGCGGTGACTACGGCCACCTTGCTGGTTTCGCAGCAGGCGTACCTCCTTGCATCCGCTTCAACAAAACCGGGTGACAGCTCCGGTTCACGCCCAGCATAACTAATCCTTCACGTCGCCCTCTTCCCATGGATCCGCCGATCCAGAAGTCAGTTACGTTGCCATGTCGGGTTTGCATCGCCCCCGCCAGCTGAAGTAGCCTGGGCGCTCATTGAAACGCGAAATGTAATACAACCTACCCAGTCCGGACCGTTCAGCGGCTACCACTTAGCCACTTCACCCATTCTCGTCCAATTTCCCCAATCGGGCTAGAGGCCGCCAAGGAGGTGCTCTTCGCGCATCCCGTCAGTTGGGATATTCCGATTTCCCCACCCACCCATCGCCCGCCATTGAATTCGGAGGGATCGGAGGGTGAAGTTCATTGCTGCTCCGTGCGATATCTCGGTCGCCACAAGCTGATACAACTCGCAAAACCTTACAAAATTCTAATATAATCTCAACAAACTTGATTAGGCCACGCCCTTGCTAGTTCCTCTTTTTGATTCTACCATATATGCGGATATACGGATGAAGCCTCTCCTCTCCCCAGTTTCCATGGCCTCCCTGCTCGCCTCCATCAGCGACCCATCGCGCCTGCGCATGGCCCGGCTGCTCGAACGGCACGAGCTGAGCGTCGGCGAGATAGCCCAAGTCTTCCAAACCGCCCAATCTACCGCGAGCCGTCAGCTTAAACTTCTGTCCGACGCTGCGTGGCTCTCTAAGCGAAGCGAAGGCCCGGCAACACTTTATCAACTAATATGCGATGAGCTAACTCCCAGCGCGCGAGCCGTTTGGCTGGCACTTCGCGGGCAGCTAGGCGATTCGGCCGACATCGAGGAAGATGATCGACGCGCCGCGGCGGTGTTAGAAGAACGCAAGACCGACAGCATTCACTTCTTCGGGCGTGTGCGGGGCGAATGGGATCAAATGCGTTCGGAGCTCTTCGGCGCTCGATTTACATCGGCCGCGCTGCTGTCATTAATTAATGCTGATTGGACCATCGCGGATATCGGTTGCGGCACGGGCAACGTGGCCGAACTTTTGTCGCCGGTGGTTAAGCGGGTGATCGCGGTCGATCAGTCCGAGCCGATGCTCGATGCCGCGCGGCGGCGGCTGGGCACCCGCGAAAATGTCGAGTTCGTGCGAGCGAGCGTGACCGAACTGCCCGTCGCCAGCGCAAGCGTGGACGCGGCGGTGTGCATGCTGGTGCTTCATCATATCGATGATGTAAGTCAAGCCGTCGGACAACTGGCCCGCATCCTTCGCGTAGGCAGGGGTGGCGGTATACTTACGATTATTGACATGGTGGCGCACGACCGTGATGAGTACCGCCGCACGATGGGGCATCGCCACCAGGGCTTCTCCAAGAAAGTAATGCTTGGGCATCTCGCTACAGCAGGGTTTATCGGCTCAACTTATTACGAACTCCCGGCCGAGCCAGCCGCGCGGGGTCCGGGGCTCTTTGTCGCCACGGGCAGGCTCTCACCACGGCCGGCCGATGCGGGCGCCGGTGTGAATCCGCATGGGGGCAAAGGCGAATAGTGTAATAATCGTTGAAACTTAGAAGATTGGTATCCGGTAAGCCGGGAAAGTTCAGATAGTGTAAGTTACATTTCGGTTCAAAGGTAAATAGCAAGGAGCATTTATGTCGGCAACACTTCGGGCAAGCGTACAACCATCCATCACCAAATCCGGCCTTGATTTCAAAGTAAAAGATCTGGGGCTCGCGGAACTGGGCCGCCATGAAATTCGCCTTGCCGAGCACGAAATGCCCGGTCTCATGGCTCTGCGGGAAAAGTTCGGTGCGCAAAAGCCCCTCAAGGGCGCGCGCATCGCAGGCAGCCTCCACATGACTGTGCAGACCGCCGTCCTGATCGAAACGCTTGTTGAACTCGGCGCGGATGTGCGTTGGGCCTCGTGTAACATCTTCAGTACCCAGGATACCGCCGCCGCAGCGGTCGTGGTGGGCAAGCACGGCAGCGTGGTAGATCCCAAAGGAACGCCCGTCTTCGCCTGGAAGGGCGAGACGCTCGAAGAATATTGGTGGTGTACGAATCAGCTGCTTAACTTCGCCGGTGGCGCAAGCCCTAACATGGTGCTCGACGACGGCGGCGACTTAACGATGCTGTTTCACAAGGGCGCGGAGTTTGAAACCGCGGGTAAGGTCCCGGCATTTGATTCAGCCTCAGAGCCCGAAGAGTGGGGCGTAATTCTTGACCTCTGCCGGAGCGAGTTGTCCCGCCAGCCTAAGCGTTACACCACAGGCCTCGCGTCGGTCAAGGGCATCAGCGAGGAGACCACAACCGGGGTTCATCGCCTGTACGACATGCAGGCCAAGGGCACGCTGGCAGTCCCAGCTATTAACGTAAATGACTCGGCCACCAAGGCCAAGTTTGATAACCTATACGGCTGCCGTCACTCGCTGGTTGACGGCCTCAACCGCGCCACCGATGTAATGTTAAGCGGCAAAGTGGCCGTTGTGCTGGGTTACGGCGACGTGGGCAAGGGCTGCTGCCAGGCCCTCAAGGGCCAGGGCGCACGCGTTGTTGTAACAGAAATCGACCCCATCTGTGCCCTCCAGGCCGCCATGGAAGGCTATCAGGTTACAACTCTGGATGACTTGCTCGCGACCGCCGACATCTTCATCACCGCCACGGGCAACAAGAATATCATTACAGTTGACCACATGCGTCTCATGAAGGATAAGGCGATCGTCGCCAACATCGGGCACTTTGATAACGAAATTGATATGGCCAGCCTCTACAAGGATGGCTCGGTGAAGCGCGTCAATATCAAACCGCAGTATGATGAGTTCGTTTTCAGCGGCACTAAGAATGGCCGCGGTCACGGCGTGCTGGTGCTCGCCGAGGGCAGGTTGATGAACCTCGGTTGCGCCACCGGCCACCCCTCGTTTGTTATGTCGGCCTCGTTCACCAATCAGGTCGTCGCGCAGATGGACCTCTGGGCGAGCGCAAACAACCAGCCCACCCTCTCGGGCCTGAAGTACCAGTCCGGCAAGGTCTACACCCTCCCCAAGAAGCTCGATGAAATGGTTGCCCACCTTCACCTTGAAAAGCTCGGCGTGAAGCTCACCCGTCTCACCGCAGAGCAGGCCTCCTACCTTGGCGTAAGCCCCGATGGCCCTTACAAGCCCGATCACTACCGTTATTAATTAATATTCCCGCTCGCGGGGAATTTTTGATCATCGCGCCGGCCCGGGGAACCAGTCCGGCGCACTTTTCCGCACCGCCAAGACAATTTCAATCAACGCTCACCACACTTCCGATACGCCTCGCCATGCGGTCGCCCACCGTCAAGCTGCTTATCTCCTGCCCAGACACCCGCGGCATCATCGCCGCGGTTACCTCCTTCATTGCACGGCATCAGGGCAATATCGTCGAGCTAGACCAGCACACCGAGGACTCTAGTGGTCAGTTCTACATGCGCATCGAGCTTGAACGGGCTGGATTCGCCCTCAGCGATCAAAGTTTTTCGGGCGAGTTCTCACCACTCGCCCGCACCTTTGCTATGCAATGGCGAGCAACGTGGGATATTGCAGACGGCGGCGGTAAACGAATCGTTATCTGCGTGAGCAAAGAGGGCCACTGCCTTTCGGACCTTCTGTACCGTTGGCAGTCCGGCGAGCTTGAAGCCTCCATCGTGGCCGTCATTGGTAACCACGCGGACCTTGCACCCTTGGCCCTCGCCGCAGGCGTGCCCTTCATTCATCTACCAATCATCGAAGGCGACCGGCAACGCCAAGAGGCCGCGATGCTCGCCAAGCTCGACGAGCTAAGCCCGGACCTGGTGGTTCTGGCCCGTTACATGCAGGTGCTCTCGCCCGTCGCTGTCAAGGCTTATCATCATCGATTGATTAACATCCATCACTCCTTCCTCCCCGCCTTTGTTGGGCCAAAGCCTTATCATCAGGCCTTTGCACGCGGCGTCAAGATCATCGGTGCTACCAGCCATTACGTTACCGATGAACTGGATGCAGGCCCCATCATCGCCCAGAGCGTGGCACACGTGGGCCACCGCGATGGCGTCGCGGATATGATCCGCATCGGCCGCGACCTCGAGCGTGTTGTCCTTGCCAAAGCCGTTCGTCTGCACACTTGCGATAAAATCCTCGTGGGTGGCAACAAAACAGTTGTGTTCGACTAACCCCAAGAAGACCACACCTTCCATGCACATCCGCGATATCTTTGCCCGGCACGGTACCACCTTCTCCTTCGAGTTCTTTCCGCCCAAAACCGCGGAGGGTGTGGCGGAGCTATTTGCCAACATCCGCGAGCTTGAATCGCTCAAGCCCTCCTTCGTCTCCGCTACGTACGGTGCGGGCGGCTCTACCAGAGAGTTAACCCACGACCTCGTTGTTGGGCTCAAGACCACCACCGCGCTAGACCCCATGCCCCACCTCACCTGCGTGGGCCACGGCCGCGCAGACATTGATGCCATCCTTGAACGCTACGCCGCGGCGGGCATTAGTAACATTATGACGTTGCGGGGCGACCTCCCGAAGAATCTCCCCGCCGGCACCGACCCATGGTCTGATTTCAGGTACGCTACGCAGCTTGTCGCCCATATTAAGGACTTCGCAGGCCGACGCATCCACCCCGATTCCCGCGGCTTTGGCATCGGCGTGGCCGGATATCCGGAGGGGCACAGCGAAACGCCGAATCGGCTGATCGAGATCGAACGCCTCAAGGCCAAGGTCGATGCGGGCGCGGACTTTATCGTAACTCAACTCTTCTTCGATAACCGAGATTTTTACGACTTTCGTTCTCGCTGCGAGATGGCCGGCATCCGCGTTCCGATTATCGCGGGCATCATGCCCGTCACCTCAGGCCCGGGGATGAAGCGAATGGCCGAACTTGCCTTGGGCGCTCGCTATCCGGCCCCGTTGCTGCGAGCGATTAATCGAACAGGCGGTGATGAAGAATCCGTTCGGCGCGTGGGCGTCCACTGGGCCACCGAGCAATCACGCGACTTGCTGGATCATCAGGTTGCAGGATTGCATTTCTACACCCTCAATCGTTCGACCGCAACCCGCGAGATCTATGCAACCCTTGGGGTGAAGGATTCACGCGGCTTGGCAGGGTAATATAACATAATGTAGGGGCGGCGGATGCGATGGCGGCCCGCACGGGCGCACCGAGGGGAGGCACGCGACCAGTTTGATTACATCCTTATGCCCGCCCGCCCAGTATACAACTCGTCAATCTTATAGCTCAAGGTCCGATTACTCTAGCTACCTTAGTTACATCACTGGCGATGTTCCCCGCCAGACCTACATTGTGCCCCGCCGCCACCTTACCCGCAAACCCAAGCCCACCTTGCTCTGATTCCCGCCCGCCGCGTGCCCACCACCGCGTCCCTACTCTGAACAAGCATGAACCCTCCCCTGCGAATCGGTCACGGTTATGATTTACATCGGCTAGAGCTCCAGCCCCCCGCCGGAGCAGGAAGGGCATTTATCATCGGTGGGGTTACATTGCCGCACACCCACGGCCCAATCGCCCATAGCGATGGTGATGCGCTCTATCACGCCATCACCGATGCGTTGCTCGGCGCATTGGCCCTTCCTGATATCGGCCAGCTCTTTCCCGACGACGACCCGAGCAATCAGTCCAAGGACTCCTCTCTCTTCCTCGCCGCGGCGGGCCGGCGCGTCGCCATGGCCGGGTACGAGGTGCAGAATATTGACGCAACCGTGGTGCTGGAGCGCCCCCGCCTAAGCCCTTCCAAAGACCAAATGCGTGCCAACGTCGCTCGGGTGCTCGGCATTGAGCTCAGCCGCGTAAACGTCAAAGGCAAGACCCACGAGGGGCTCGACGCTCTGGGCGAGGGGAGGGCCATCGAGGTGCACTGCGTCGCGTTACTTTCGCAATCCGCAGCCCCGAAGCCCCGCTGAGTGGACAATCGCCGCGAAGGTGTCGATAATTGGGCTTACGCCACTTTAGCTCAGCGGTAGAGCGATGCTTTCGTAAAGCATAGGTCCAGGGTTCAAATCCCTGAAGTGGCTTTTCTTGGATGGGGTTCGCACCTGAATACCGAAAAACCTGCCCAGCCCGGCGACTTGCTTCGGAGATACCGATGGCTAGGGGCAAAGCGCAATAACAATTAAGGTAGATCAGCCACATGCTCGGCGTGATCATGGTTGGACACGCGAACAAATTGAAGGGGTGAAGGGTTTTTTACTTCTGCCTGCAGAATTCTGCGAGCACGTGACCGCCGCCACGCATATCGTCGGCTGGCTTCCGGTTACGATTCGTCGATTCACCGTTTAAGTTGGAGAGGCATAGCATGAAAAATTATCTCGCATGTGGCTTTTGGCTGCTCCTCGCGACAGTGGCCCCGGCCCTCTGCGGTGCCCAGTGCCCGCTCACCTTCTCCCCAGCGGCCGCCTACGCCGCGGGCAACGGCCCGCGCTCCGTCGCGGTGGGCGCCTTCAAC
>CAYVFW010000131.1:0-9355 GCA_964450325.1 uncultured Phycisphaeraceae bacterium
CCCAAACGCCAAACCACCCCCCAACCCGATCTAGTGTCACCACTCTGTAACACCGACGTCCTTCACCCGCACTCTCGCGTATCGTCCGCATCTCACTTACAGCAATGAACAATCTCTTCCGCACCCTTCGTCCGCTTTACCCACCACCCCCGTATGAGATGCGCAGCGGCCCAAACTGTTCCCATCCCACTCGAAAGCCGCAACGGGCACCCCGCTGCGGCTCTCGCTCGCAATTCCGTTAACCTCTTGGCCTCATCACGCTCTCATCACGCTCTCATCACGCTCTCATCACGTCCATATCCGCATACCCCATAACCTCATCCTCTCGCCTTCACACTTCAATCTCCATCAGCCCTAACCGCACCTCCTTCTCCATCTTCAGTTGATCTCCCCCCTTCGTACCAAGGAAACCAATGCTTACCTCCCGTACAACACTCGCCGCACTTCTCATCTGCTGCGGCACGGCCCTGCCCCTCCCTCTCCACGCCCGCGAGGTCTCTCAACCTTCAACCCAACCAGCAAACCCACCCTCCGCCGCGGCGAAAGTAGCCGCCAATACTCCCGCCGAGCAACTTCCCATAAAGAGCATCACCCTCTACCGCTCGGGCGTCGCCTCCCTCGAACGTCGCGGCATGATCGATGGCAGTCCCACCGTTCAGTTACGCTTCGACACTGACCAGATCAACGACATCCTCAAATCAATGGTGGTGCTCGATCTCTCCAAGCAAGGCCGCGTGAGCGGCGTCTCCTACGCCTCTAGAGATCCCCTCGCCAAACGCCTTACCAGCTTCGGCGTGAATATCTCTGATGAACCTTCACTGAGCACCCTCCTCACGCGCCTGCGCGGGGCCACCATCGCCATCACCCTCCCGGATGTAACCTATACCGGCACCATCATCGGCGGCGAAGTTCGCCAGCAGGCAAGCGGTGCCGCCACCGCCCCTATCGCCGTTCCTTATATTAACATTCTCACCTCGGGCGGCATCCGCTCTGTCAGCCTCGCCTCCGCCACCAATATCGAAATCCTGGACAAAAAACTCGCCGCCGAGCTTCAACTCGCCCTCGCCGCCGTCGCTGAGCACCGCGCAGACACTACCAAAACCGTCGATGTAAGCTTTGTAGGCGAGGGGGCCCGCCAAGTTGTAATTGCCTACGTGCAGGAAGCCCCGGTCTGGAAGGCCACCTACCGCCTGGTCCTCCCAGATTTCGTGCCAGGCGAAGCCCAGCCAGCGCCCGCCTCAAAGTTTACAATGCAGGGCTGGGCCATCGTCGAGAACACAACCGACGAAGATTGGAACGCCGTTGATCTCTCCCTGGTCAGCGGCCAGCCTGTCTCCTTCCGGATGGATCTTTACCAACCCCTCTACGCAATCCGCCCTCTCATCCCCGTTCCCACCGTCCCCGGCGTTGGCCCCAGAATCTTTGAGGGTGGAACTGCAAGCGAAGCGCATGGCGGTTTCGGAGCCTCGCCACGCCACGATGGAGTTGAAGAATTCACTGCCGATGCCACCGCCGCTCCCGGCCCTTCCCCCTCTAACAGCCTCGCCCTTCGCTCCAAAGCCGGTGAGTCACGCGGCGGCATCGTCGCTTCCGAGATGATCGAGTACGGTGCCCAAGCCCAAGCCCGCGCCGTCGAATCTGGCGAAATTTTTGAGTACCGCCTCGAGCACCCCGTCACGGTCGAGCGCCAGCGTTCCGCCATGCTCCCCATTATCTCCGCTGGCCTCACCGGAAACCGCGTCAGCATCTACGCACTCAACGAAGACAATGCCCACCCCATGCGCGGTATCGAGTTAACCAACGACTCTGGCCTTCAACTTCTCCCCGGCCCCATCTCCGTCTACGACGGCGGAACCTACGCCGGCGACTCACAGATTGGCCACGTCCCCGCAGGAGATAAACGCCTCCTCGCCTACAGCGTTGATCTCGAAGTCACCTCGCAAATCGACTCCTCTAACTTCTCACGCATCCAGAGCGTCTCCATCGTCCGCGGCCTCCTCCAATCAACCACCACCAGCCGAATCGAGTATAAAGCTACTTACACCAACAAAGATCCCAAGCGTGCACGCACCCTCATCATCGAGCGCCCGCGCCAAGCCACATGGAAACTCGATGCGTCGGTGAAGCCCTACGAATCCACCACCACCCTGGACCGTTTCAAGGTTCAACTGGCAAAGGGCGCGAGCGCAATCCTTAACCTCGCGTACGACCGCACCGACTTCAGCAGCGCAGAAGTAATTTCAACCCCCATCGAGTCCCTCCTCGCCTACCGCACCAAGGGCGCAAAAATCTCCGAGGCCGTGCTCGATGCCATCCGACAGGCCCAGCGCCTTGCTGCTACCGCCGCCAATGTAAGGCAATCTATCCAGCAACTCGCAGAAGAGAAAAACAACATCGACATCGACCAAACCAGAATCCGCCAGAACATCGGCAGTGTTGATCGCGCCAGCTCGCTCTACGCAACTTACATGAAGAAACTTACAGATCAAGAGGCCCGTATCGAGACTCTGCAAACCAAGCAACGCGAAGCCGAAACTGCCCTCACCTCCGCCGAGCAGGCCCTCAATGATTATCTTACTAACTTGACGGTGCAGTAAGGCATCAACCGCCTCGGCCATCGCGGCGTATAGCCCACCTCGCTAATATAACCTACCACACCCTCTCCTCGGACGCCACAATCAGGACATACTGCACAAAAACCCGCCACCAAGGCGGGTTTTTGCATTGTGATTCAAGTTCCATCCACCCCACCCCGCCATCGCCTGCTCACGTGTTAACTATTCGCCCGGTACCATTCAATCGTCTGCTTCAACCCCTCCTCGAACCCCACTTGGGCTTTCCATCCAAGCAGCCGCTCAGCTTTCTCGGTCGAAAGGCTGCGTCGGGGCTGGCCGTCCGGCTTGGTGGGGTCCCAAACGATGCCGCCGCGGAAGTCGGTGAGCTTGACAATAAGTTCTACAAGATTCTTAATTGTAATTTCAAAGCCAGCGCCCAGATTAATAGGATCGGGGTTATCCATGACTTCGGCCGCCCGCACGATTCCTTCCGCCGCGTCTTCAACATACAAAAACTCGCGCGATGCAGCACCGGTTCCCCAGCAGACGATCTCTTTATCCCCGCGACGCTGGGCCTCAACGCACTTACGAATCAGCGCGGGGATAACATGGCTCGAGTTCAAGTCAAAGTTGTCGTGAGGTCCGTAGAGGTTCACCGGCAGAACGTAAGCGCTGCGGAACCCGTACTGAAGGCGGTAGGCGTCAAGCATCTGCCACGCCGCTTTCTTCGCAACTCCGTAGGGCGCATTGGTTTCTTCAGGGTAACCATTCCACAGATCATCTTCCTTGAAGGGAACTGGTGTGTATTTGGGGTAGGCGCAGATGGTCCCGACCTGAACAAACTGGCCGCCGCGATCGTGCAGATTGTCGACCCGCGCCTGCTCGATCAGGTGAAGCGACATCGCCATATTGGCAAAGAAATATCGCCCCGGATTGGCCCGATTCGCCCCAATTCCTCCGACTTCCGCGGCGAGATGAATCACCGTGTCCGCCTTCGCGGGCTTGAAGGCCGCGCGGTACAGCCGGGCCACCTCCATCTCGCTCGTCAGGTCGCAATCTCGTCGGCGCGGGATCACGATGTTATTATCCGCAGCTCCGCGTGCAAGCAGCGAGGCCTTGACGCACCGGCCCAGAAAGCCAGCACCACCGGTGAGAATAATGCGACGATGTTTCCAGTCAAAAGACATAAAGTTATCAGCGACAGACTTGGAGCTTCCGGCGAACGTACGCCGGGCCAAGGGTATGCGTAGGCTCTCCAAAGGCCAGCGGATTTACGGGCCCAGCGATACTGGCATGCCGTCGCTTAACGACTTCTTGACAGCGCCAGTGTGTCACTGCCCTTAGAACTGGAAGTAGACAAACTGCGCATTCGCCGTAGGCCAGAAGAAGAAGAAGATCGCGGCAAGCGCCGCGTAGACCAACGGTAAAGTCCAGCGTCTTCCCCGATCCAGACGCTCGTGTATTCTTCCGGAAAAGAAACTCACGGTGTGGAGCGCAATGAAGACAGCGGCCACGGTCGCGGCGAGGAAGGGGGCCTTCTTGCCCAACCCTAAGGCGGCTAGGTCACGGTTGAAATCGAAAATGACAAACTTTTTGACGGTGTAGATAAGGTCGGTAAAGTCGAAAGGGTCGGCAGGATTATTCACTCTGAAGATAAGCAGGCCCAGAATCACGAAGTAAAACGTGACGGCCCAGCGAACCACTGTTCCAACCTTTGACTGGAGTGCTGCCTGCACCCTCGGCATATCCGCGACTGCTACCCGGAACATGCGGTTTAGGCAGACAAGGGTTCCCTGGTAGAATCCAAATACAATATAAATCGAGGAGGCTCCGTGCCATAGCCCGCAGAGCACCATAACAGTCATGAGATTAAAATAGATGCGCGGTACGCTCACCCTGCTGCCGCCCAAGGGAATGTAAAGATAATCGCGGAGCCACGTGGAAAGGGAGATGTGCCAGGTTCGCCAGAAGTCGATGATGGAGGTGGCGAAGTAGGGGTAGTCGAAGTTAATCGGCAGCTCTGGCCCGAACATCCTGGAGATCCCGCGGGCGATATCTGAGTACCCAGAGAAATCGCAGTAAATTTGGATGGCAAAAAATACGCTTCCCATCATCACCACCAAGCTGGTCGCTTGGCTGTTGGCGGGATCTCCGAGCATCTGCTCTACGAGCGGCGCGATGGTGTCGGCGATCAACACCTTTTTAAATAGCCCGTTGAGGCAAAGGTGGAAGCCGGAGATGATGTTGGTGGCGCGAAACTTCCAAGGCTCATTGAGCGTGGGAAAGAAGTTTTCAGGTCGGATGATCGGCCCGGCTACCAAGTGTGGAAAATAACAAACAAACAGCGAGAATCGCAGGAACGATCGCTCCGCAGTCAACTGCCTGCGGTACGCATCGATGGTGTACGCCATCGAAACGAACGTATAAAAACTGATCCCAAGCGGTAGCAGCACCTCCAGATGAGGGCGGGTGAAATCCACTCCCAACTTATGACTCGCCGCAGCGACGCTATCAATGAAGAAGTTGAAGTACTTGAAGAACCCCAGCACCGCGAGGTTGGATACGACGCTCGTAACGAGGAAGACCTTACGTCGGCGCTCTCCCTCTGTCGATCGAAACATCCACTCATAAAGGAGCGGCCAGAGCAGGCAGAAAGCAAACGAAGCTGCGATCGAGTACCACGCGGCATAGGTGTAAGCCGGTTCGGCAATGGTGGGGTCTACCCGGGCGATCCAATCCCCCTGAAGCAGCGGCTGAAGCGCGTGCTCCCAAGTAAGAGTCAGATCGCTGTACTGGATCAGCGCTTGGCCGGAAGCGTCGACCGCGGGCTGGCCACCGTGCGCGCCCGTATTTTGGATTATCGGCCAGTTCAAGCCAAAGGTAAGGAGAGTTCCCACCGCGACGAACAGTGAAAGCCCCCAGCGTTTCCGCCAAGTAATCTGCACGCCATCCATGCCCAGCGCCGCCGCGTAATCGACTATAGACGTAATGAGCAGCAGTATCAAAAAACGGATGTCTAGCCATGCGTAGAAGACATACGAGAGTATCGCCATCAGCAGGTGCTGTTGGCTATTGCGCCGGAGTATCGAAATACCAACAACGCTGATAATGAAAAGGACAAGAAACTCGGGGGTTTGAAAGAGCAAGAGAGAGTAAGCTCACAAAAACGCAGTGCCGCCAGCAGGTAAGACAAACAACTTAACTTTCATTCAACGGCATGAACTAATCACGATCTGCCCACATTTTTAGCCGATTTATTCGACAACTTCAGTTAAAACTTTCGCGGTAATCCTCAAAGCACTCATCCGGATGGTCGGTCAAATTTCAGCAAACTTCTACCAAAAGTTCATGATCGCTTCATCATCACCGCGACTGCTTTGCTGACAAGCACTAATACGCAGCCGCCCGCGCGCCCTGTTACTTTGCGTCGCTGCCCTTACCCAACTGGTCTGGGGGAGGCAATGCCGCGGCGACGAAACGCGATAACAAGTTTCGGCCTTTTTCATTGAGATGCTGACCGTCGGCGAAGCCTGTTTCATCCAGCAGGAAGTGCGCGTCGGCATAAATTCCGCCATACTTTGCAACCCACGCTTTCGCAAGGGCGGCAAACTTCTCGGCGGTGGGGCCGAAGATCTCACGTAGCTTGGGGTGGGTAGGGGAAGAGACCAGAATAGGTGTGATACCCTGGGAGTGAAGATGTGCGACGAGTCTTTCTAAGTCGGCTTCATGCACAGAGGTGCCCGCCGCGACTCCGTCTACCAACTCATCGCCGAGCGTACGAAGATGCTTATTTAGCAGATCGCCGCCGATTGATGTAGTCATGTTGAACGGAGCTTGCCAGTCATCGCTTATGTTCGATCTAAATCCGGAGCGAACAACCTGGCGGATTCTGCTGTTGATCAGTTGCTGTAACGCGGTGCGGAAATGCAGCTGCGCTTCAAGAGTGCTCTCTTGGAGCATCTCCGCATACTTCTTTGAAACTCCCGGGGGATATGGCGGGATCCAACCGGCGGGCCATGCCTTGGCGAACCCACCTAGATTGTAAGCGTACGCGCCATCAACTCCCACATCCGGGGGATAGGCGATGCTCAGCGGACGGAGGATCATGCACACCGCGGTAGGCTTGGCCTTGGCTACCTTGGGAATGATTATGTCTAGCTCGGCCCGGTCGCCACCGTTGATGGCAAAGTTGAACACTCGCCAGCCAGGCGGAGCCGCCTCACGCACGGTTTCGGCATCGATTCCTTCAACCGTAAGCGAATCACCAAGAAAGACAAGAGTTGGCTCTTCGTCCAGCGGGGTATCAAGTCGGACACCCAGCGCAATCATGCGGTTCAAATCTGGCGAGCCGGTGCCAACCGCTGGCAGCACCAGCCCCATGTGAATGGCGATCGCCGCCAGAAGCCCTATCACGGCTGGTAATGAACAAAACGCAAAACTGAGCGTCGGCGACATCGATTCAGCGAACTCGATGGGCTGGGGTGGGGGGGGAAGTGGAGCAGACATGCGATATTGTTAATAATGCCAACGGAAAAGAAGCCGCGTAGGAGCGAAGCAGTTACATCGGCGATTCTCGGAGATCCAATAAACCAAAGAGAGGCTACCGGCGAGGTTGCTCCCTCGAAAGGGGAACGAACGTATCTGTCTTCTCCACCCGTGCTGACTGCAATCCTGTAAACGGTCCAGTTGAATGAAAGAAACACGATGCGCAGTCTGACCTAAACTACTGGCAACCCGCGACAAAGCGCGGCCCAAGCGTAGGCGATCAAAATCTACCCTATGGTTACCGCGGGATTCAACTTTTCTGGGCGCGATTTGGACGTTCACGGACAGCTCCCAGCTGCCGTGTCCGCGGCTGGTTGACCGATAAGCAGTAGGATTGATGCATTCCCCCCGTGGCTTGCAGTCTTGGGGAGGATTGGAAACGTGCGGAATGGGCAAGTCTCACCCGCCGACGATGTGATAAGAGCGGGCCAAGCTACGGGCCGCGAGCTTTGGTGCTGCGGTGAGAAAGGAATCTAAGGCAGATCTTGCGCGATATGGGTCGGAGCAGCCCTTAAAGTAGATGAGCAATGTGGATCAGGACCCTCCGCTGAAAGCGGAGTTAAGGAAGGTGCATTAGGCTCGGGCCGAATTTTTGGTAACTTGCAACCTATGGGAATTCATGACCGCGATTATGGCTTGGACGAGGACCGTGCCAACATGTACGGCCAAGAGGACCGAACGCCGCGGCGATACGGCCGACTGGACCGGTGGTCGGCAAACACTTGGATCATCATCATCAATGTAGCGGTGCACGTCATCCGGTTGCTTCTGCCAGCCGCCCCAGTCAAGGGCTTGGGAATGACGCCCGACGTGCTTCATCGGCTGGGGCACTTCTCAACGGATAAAGTGACATGGCAAGGCGGGCTGGAGTTCTGGCGTTTTATTACATTCCAGTTCCTGCACGCGAATCTGCTGCACTTGGGATTCAACATGGTGGGCCTGTATGTCTTCGGGGCACTGGTTGAAGAATACTTGGGCCGCAAGAAGTACATCGCATTTTATCTCGCCTGTGGTATCTTTGGCGGGCTTTTTTTTCTGCTGCTCAACGCGATTGGCTATTGGGCGACGCCAGCGGGGGCGACGGGCACGCCCATACCGATACTGCTTACATCCAATCCCGCCGCGCCATTGGTTGGCGCTTCCGCAGGAGTTTTCGGGGTCATTGTCGCCTGTGCTTACTTCGCGCCCGATGAGATCATTTATATTCCCTTCCCTCCCGTTTCGCTGCGCATGAAAATAGTGGCTTATGTCTACGTCGGAATTGCGTTTGCAAACTTAATATTCGCCGGGCAGAACCAAGGGGGCGACGCGGCCCACATCGGCGGGGCTATCGCAGGTTTCTTTCTCGCAAGGCACTCCCACCTGCTGCGCGATTTCTTTGATGTTCTGGACGATTCCCGCGGCCCGCGCCGGGGCAAGAACAGCCGCCCCGGCAGAGGCCCCAAACTTCGCCTAACAAGCGATGATGGTGTCGGTGACGCGGGGCGCGCCCGTGACGGTGGAAGTGCCAGGATCGCCAACCGGCAACAAACCGGAAGTGGCCCGAGCGAGGCCGAGATTGACCGGATCCTGGCTAAACATAAGCTAATGGGAAAGGAAAGCCTCACAGCTAAGGAGCAAGAGGCTCTTCGTCAGGCCACCCAGGCCAAGCGCGCGGCCGATCCCTCGTAGTCACGTCCTGCCACCGCTTACCCATGCAATCCGCAGCCCTCTCGTTTACGATCCTCGCCCGCTCCCAAACTTCAGCCGCGCGGCGCGGTGTTGTTACCACGCTCCACGGCTCCTTTGACACCCCTGCTTTCATGCCCGTGGGCACCAAAGCAAGTATTAAAGGCATCCTGCCGGGGCTGGTGGCCGATACCGGCGCGCAGATCGTGCTCAATAATACTTATCATCTGATGCTCCGGCCCGGGGCAGATTTAATTCAAAGTTTGGGCGGCGTTCATCGCTTTATGAACTGGGGCGGTCCCATCCTGACTGATTCGGGCGGATACCAGGCCTACAGCCTCGCCGCCACCAACAAAGTCACCGACGATTCTGTTACGTTCAAGTCGATCGTGGACGGCGCGATCATCGAGCTTACGCCCGAGCGCGCTATCGGAGTGCAGAATCAGCTCGGCCCCGACATCATCATGGCCCTTGATGACTGCCCCCCACCCATCGCTCCCGAAATCGCGATCAACCCTGACCAAGCCCAGACTCAGCGGGTGGCGAAGGTAATTCAACGCGACCGTGCGAGTTCCCCCAGACCCGCT
>CAYVFW010000132.1:0-9339 GCA_964450325.1 uncultured Phycisphaeraceae bacterium
CGGGCAGTTCACACAGATCACCGGCGTTGATCTCCAGAAAGATGTGTTAGCTACTTTAGGTGGCGTGGGTGGAATGTACGCCTCCGAAAGCACGGGCGGGGGCGGGTTTTCGAGTTATGTTGCGTTCATCGAGCTTCGCGACCGGGCGACGTTTCTTAGTTCGCACACGAAGTTAGTTAAGACGGCCGCACAGTTTTTGCAGGGCCAGGCGACCGACGTGGCGAAATACATCCGGCTTCGTGCGTGGAAGTTGGATGGCGTAGAACTTTTTACGCTGACTCCCGCAGGGCTCCCGGTGCCGTTCGAGTTTACTTATTCGGTGGGTGAACGATTCCTGATCGCTGGGCTCACCCCGCAAGCAGTGATCGCCGCGGCGAAGCAGGCCACGGGTAAGGGCGACAAAGGCCTTCTGAGCCGGAGCGATCTGCGGCTGCTGGATCCCGCCAATCAAGAGTTGCTTTCAATCTCCTTCTCAGATACGTTACGTCGGGCGCGGAAGGGCTACGGGCTGATCTCGTTGGTCGGTTCGGCTATCAGTAACGCCGTCCGCGCACCGATGGACCGAACCGGAGAGGACCTCGCGACCGCAGAACCACGTGAGCCCGGACTTATCGTTCCGCTCTACAACGATTTGATGAAAGGTGTGCGGCCATCGATAAGCGTGTCGTATCGTCAAGGCGACGACTTGATCATGGATTCGGTACAGGATGGATCAGTGCTCGTAGGTGCTGCGGCGTTCGCGGGGACGGTTTATGACTTCGCTCCATCTATAGGGATGGCCGCGGCAGGAGCGGCGAACCAAGTTCAGCAGCGGGGTCTGATGGGAAGCTTAATTGATCAGGGGATCGATACGCTGAACTTGCCCCGCAATGGCTTCAACTTTCCCAGTGTAAGCGTCGAAGGCCTTCGTGCCGCGCGATCTGTCTTGGGATTGCTACACGGTCCTCTCGCAACCTTCTCCCCGGAGTACCTGGCCGTCTCCGCAGCATTGGCCGCCGCAGAGATACAGTCACTGACGCTGACCCGGTAAAACGACGCTGACCCAGTAGAACAAGCCCGCCTAGGACGGGGTTGTTCCTCGTAAATGCTGAGAAGACTTGCCTTCAGGATGGCTTGGGGCGGTTGCGGCGGGAATGTGATCTGGCCCCACCGCGCGCAGTTGAAGGAGCCGCTCGCGGCGGAGTTGTGCGACCCGTACCCTCAGGTCGTGGATACCTGTTGCTGTTTTTACTTGGGTGCCGAGAAAAGCGAGCATGGCAGAAATGGCGAAAATGCCTATTCCAACCGCCGCGATTGTTTGGAAGACTCCAGCGTGCATCACAGTAGAATCATCGACATCTGAACCCGATGGGTTCAGTGGCGGTAGAATCTAAGCGGAGCTATCGGGCGTCGCCCTTGGCTGCTCGAATACTGACCGGTGCTGAAACGGATGGTCTTAACTCGGATAGAACATGCTGACATGGAAGTTTGTGATGGCTATGGAGCGGACACGGGCCCGCAGAATATGGCCTCTTGCGGTGGTATGGCTTCTGCTGCTGGGTGGCAGTCACACAGCGCGGGCACAGGATGGTTCGACGCCGGTGGTGATACCCCAGCCCACCATAACTGAAGGTGTGGGGACGGGCGAGGTCGGGCTTACGCTCGAGCGTTTTGGCGTGGGTGGGCAAGCCCGGTTAGGGGAGTGGGTGGGTATCAGGGTTGCCCTGAATGACAGCGCGGCGAAACAGCGTGAGTTAATTGTCCGGCTGATATCCGTAGATGGGGACGGCGATCGTCCGGCTTACGAGTTAAGTTTAGCGTCTAACCCCGGGGTGGCGCAATCGGTATGGCTTTACGGTCGGTTACCGTTCTCGTTCGCACAAAGCGGGAGCGATTCGCTACGAATCTCGGTGTTCGAAGCAATAGAAGATGGTACCGGCGAGCCGGGCGCGCCGGGCTATCGCGCGGGGAGCTTGTTGGGAACGCTCCCGGTGAATCCCCGCTCGGCAGCAGTGGTGGGTGCCCCGATTGGGATGATGGGGGTGGTGGGCTCGCGCGCTCTTGGGCTTCAGCAGTATGCTGACCGAGCGGGGCTTAATGAGCCGTTTCATAAGATCGCCAACGAGGTGACGGAGATTGTCACGGGCTTAACTCCCGAAGACATGCCAGATCGGTGGCAGGGGTGGTCGCAGTACGAAGCGGTTTTGTGGGCCGATGGAGATCCATCAAAGCTGAGGGGCGATAAATCTCGCGCGCTCCGAGAATATGTAATGCGCGGGGGGCATTTAATTATTGTTCTCCCGATCGTGGGGCAGGGCTGGACGAGCCAGTCAAGCAACGAGCTTTTCGATATCATGCCCGACGTGCTGATAACAACCAAAGAGAAGGTTGAGTTTGATCGGTACCGCCCGCTTCTGACCGCGTGGAGCGGCACCACCTTTCCCAAGACGGCTACGGTGCAATCAATGCGTCCGAGGCAGGGGGCGTCGGTAGCCGACGCGGTGCGAATCCTGAACGGACCCGACGGCGACTGCGTGGTAGCGCGACGCGAGGTTGGTGTGGGTTGTGTTACAATGATCGGGCTTGATCTGAATCAAACCGCCCTCAGCCAGTTTAACTTAATAGACGCCGAGGTCTTCTGGCACCGCGTACTGGGGCGCCGGGGCGACCTGATCGAACCCGTAGCCGACCCAACAAGATCAAACCTTCAGTTTACCAACGCCACCTCGCAACGCCGAGTGATCCTTTACGATAGCGAGATTGCCTCGCAGATTTCCAAGTCGGGGAGATCTGCCACGGGCGTATTGGTAGGGTTTATCGTGTTCGCGCTCTACTGGGCGGTTGCGGGTCCGCTCGGATTTGCACTGCTAAAGCGGCGTGGGAAATCGCAGCACGCCTGGGTGTTTTTCGTCGCCGCGTCGGGGGTTTTTACGGCGCTGGCGTGGGGTGGCGCAACGGCGCTGCGACCCAAGCGGATTGAGGCGACGCACCTTACGTTGCTGGATCACGTCTTCGGTCAACCGGTGCAGCGAGCGCGGATGTGGGCCAGCGTGCTGCTTCCGTGGTACGGAAAGGCAACGCTTTCGGTGGGCGACGCGAGCGAACTTGGGCCGGTCGCAACGGGCGGCGCGGGTATCTCGGGTCGGCGATCATTATCATCGATTGCTCCATGGGACCCACCCAATGCCGAAGGCGGGGGCTTTGGCGGCTTCTCAGATACCAGAGCTTATGTTGTGGACTCGCGAACTCCGGATTCGATGACGATGCCTACTCGGCAAACCGTGAAACAGGTGCAGGTAGAATGGGTTGGCGGCCCTCGGTGGGAGATGCCGTTTCCAGTGAAAGAGGATGGCTCTGCGGGGGTGGGGGCTTTACGGTTAAACTCGGAGGCAGCGTGGAAGTCGCTTCAATCGCCCTTGGTTTCTGGCACGCTTAAGCACAAAATGCCCGGGCCGCTCCGGGACATCGTCGTTGTGGTCGTTCGCTCAATGCGCGATCTGCCCCGGCCATCGCCGCGGCGGACTCAACTAAGTTCTCCGGGAGCGAACACGACATGTCAAGCGACCGCGTATTACTACCGCGAACCGTGGGCAGCGGGTGATCCGTTATCTTTGGATGCTGTTACGATGCCGCGAGAAGTATCCGATGCTAACAAATTTTCGGTTGAGGCTTATCTTCAGCAACTTGTACCGAGCATGCGGCTTGATTCAGCACTCCAAAACGATCCCGCGTTATTCGGAAATAAGGCCGACCAACTCAATGCGCTTGCGTTCTTCTCGCAGTTGCCAACGCCCGATTTTAATAACTCGGGGCTGACCAGTGCTGTGGTTGCACCTCAACGAGCCTCAACGCACGGATGGGATCTTGGCCGATGGTTTACGCGGCCCTGTATTATAATTATTGGGCAACTGGGCGGGGAGGAATCGGTTCCGTCGCCCGTTCCTGTGATGGTGGATGGAGAACCGCTAGCCACGAGCGGACGAACGCTGGTGCGTTGGGTCTACCCGCTGCCAGATAATCCGCCGGGATTCCCGCAGCGAGCGGGAGCAGTGGTCCCAGACCCACCCGCACCTCCACAGCCTCCAACACCGCCGTGATGCCGCGATGACCTCGGTGCGTCTTGTATTCGGTTTGCTTACAATGCTTTGCTTTAGAATGCACGCTTCAATTTCTTTAATCACCAGACTTGGTTGCGACGGCGCCCCACCCCACAAGGATCCCCGCCCGTGCTGATGATCGAAACGACGAATCTGACCAAGCGGTACGGCGAGCTGGTCGCGCTGAACAATCTGAACTTAACTATTAACGAAGGAGATTGCTTCGGGTTCATCGGTCCCAACGGGGCGGGGAAGACTACGACCATTAAGATTCTGGCAACGCTCCTGAAGCCCAGCAGCGGTCAGGCCAACATTGCCGGACTTACGGTGGGCTACCAGAACCGGCAGATCCGGCCGCTGATTGGTTATGTTCCGGATTTCATGGGCGCCTACGAAGATATGGTGGTGACCGAGTATCTTGAGTTTTTCGCTGCGGCGTACAACATCCACGGGAGTCAGCGCCGCAAAGTCGTCGCGGATGTGTTGGAACTCACTGACCTTGGTTACAAGGCAACCGCCGAAGTAAACTCGCTTTCTCGCGGGATGCAGCAGCGGCTCGCCGTCGCGCGGGTGCTGCTGCACGATCCAAAGGTACTTCTGATGGATGAGCCCGCCAGCGGGCTGGACCCGCGAGCCCGCATCGAGATGCGGGAACTGCTTAAAGAGCTGCGGAGGATGGGGAAGACCATTTTAATTTCCAGCCATATCCTGCCCGAGCTCGCAGAGTTATGTAATGTTGTGGGGATCATCGAGCGGGGGAGCCTTCTGTTTAACGGCACGGTAGAAGAAGCACTTAAACGTGCCAAAGTCGGCTTCGTGCTGCACGTGGGGGTCACGGAACGCATCGAAGAAGCGGCGAAGGTGCTGGCAGCGCTACGAGGTGTCAAGAAGGTTGTTATTACCAACGACGACCGGCCAGATGGGAAGAGCTCGAAAGTTATGCACGTGACTTACGATGATGTGGCGGGCAATAGCGCGACCGATATTCCATCGGCACTGATTGCTCAAGGCTTCCGCGTCACAAAGTTCGCCGAGGAACCCGTGAATCTTGAGACTGCATTCATGCGACTGACCAAGGGACTTGTGCAGTAACGCGAGCCAATGCGGGGAACGGCTTTATCGAGTAGCCATGCGGCTTTCCGTAGCGGTGTGACCGGCGTACGCTGTGACTGATGGCCAAGGATCAATACCTCTCCAAGCAGCAGAAGAGCATCGTCAATCGTTACTACGCCAACCAAGATTCGCGGGTGACAGCGAGGCTACAAGAGCTTGTTTCAGACTTATATCTCGCGACCGGCGATGCTGCGCTCAAAAAGAAGTGGGATGTCGTCGCTCGCGAGCTTGCCAAAAGTAACACCGACGCGACGGCGGTGAAAAAACTCATCGATGCTCGGGACCTTCGTGCGCTCGCCGCACTCATCGCATCGCCTCGTTTCTCGGCGGAGAAGCCCACGGTCGCACCGGCGAAAGAGACGGATGATGTTTGAGACGAAAGCGTCGTAGCCGAGCAGCCGTGCGGTAGAAATCCTCAGCCGCGAACACCTCGCGCCTCGTTCGGGTAGCTCTACGATTAAGAACGTGTCGCAGAAACCATTTGAAGTCGTTGCAGAGTTTACTCCGATGGGCGACCAGCCCGCCGCGATTGAATCGCTTGTAAGCAACTTATCCAAAGGGCGGCCCCACGTCTGTCTGCTGGGCGCGACCGGCACGGGGAAGACGTTTACGATGGCCCACACCATCGCGCGGCTGAATAAGCCCACGCTTATCCTGAGTCACAATAAGACACTGGCGGCGCAGCTGTTCGAGGAACTGCGGGAGTTTTTCCCGAAGAACTCGGTCAACTACTTTGTCAGTTATTATGATTACTACCAGCCCGAGGCGTATATACCTCAGCGAGATATCTACATCGAGAAAGATTCATCGCGCAACGATGACCTGGATCAGTTACGTCTGGCTGCGACGAGCAATATTCTTTCGCGTCGCGATACGGTGGTTGTCTGCAGCGTTTCGTGCATATTTGGGCTAGGCTCTCCGGAAGCGTATGGCGGGAAGGTGCTTACGATTACTCGTGGAAGCTTGATCGACCGGCGCGGTTTCCTGCTGGCGCTGAGCGCGATGCAGTATCAGCGAAGCGAGATGGAATGGAAACGCGGGCAGTTCCGCGTTCGCGGTGATGCCATCGACATCTGGCCGGCATATGAAAAATACGCCGTTCACATCGAACTCTTCGGAAGCGAGATCGAACGGATCGAGCTTATTAACCCAACCAGCGGGGAGATTCTTGCCGAGGAACGCCAGTTCTTTCTCTTCCCGGCCGTGCATTATGTCATGCCCGAAGAGCAGCTAGGAACGGCCGTCGCCGCGATCAGGGCTGAACTTGATGCGAGGGTGCTGGAACTGCGATCGCAGGGAAAGCTGCTGGAGGCCCAGCGGCTCATCTCGCGGACAAAGTTTGATCTTGAACTACTCGAGGAGACCGGCACCTGCCCGGGCATCGAAAACTACTCGCGTTTCATGGATGGTCGTGCGCCCGGCGAACGCCCGTTCACGCTTATGGATTACTTTGACTACGCCCCACCGCGCCCTGATTTCGTGTCTGGGCACGCAACCAGAGCCAACTACAGGGACTGGTTACTTATCATCGACGAATCGCATGTTACGTTGCCGCAAGTGCGGGCGATGTTCAATGGCGACCGAGCCCGCAAGACGGTGCTCGTAGAGCACGGCTTCCGGCTGCCCAGCGCGATGGATAACCGCCCGCTGCGATTCGAGGAGTTTGAGGCGATCGTTCCGCAGGTCATGTTTGTGAGCGCAACGCCCGCCGCGTACGAACTGGAAAAGACTATTGGCGAGGTCGCGGAGCAGGTGATCCGGCCGACCGGGCTGCTCGACCCAGAGGTCGAAATTCGGCCGACCAAAGGGCAGGTTCAGGATCTACAGGCACGGTGCGAAGAGCGCGTGGCGTCGGGCGAGCGAGTGCTGGTGACGGCGTTAACCAAACGGTTGTGCGAGGATCTCACCGCGTATCTGGCCGAGAAGGGGCTGCGTGTGCGGTACCTGCACAGCGACGTTGAAACGCTGGACCGGGTAGAGATTCTTGCAGACTTACGGCTAGGCAATTTCGATATTCTGGTGGGAGTCAACCTGCTGCGAGAAGGGCTTGACCTTCCGGAGGTTTCGCTCGTAGCAGTCTTGGACGCGGATAAGGAGGGATTCTTACGTTCGCCGACCAGCTTAATTCAGTTAATGGGGAGAGCAGCGCGCAATGCCAACGGCCGGGTAATTATGTATGCCGATAGGATAACGGCGGCCATGCGCCACGCGATCGATGAAACCGATCGTCGCAGGGTAAAGCAGCTGGCTTACAACAAGGAACATAATATTTCTCCGCAGACGATCCGCAAGGCGATCCGTCGCGGGTTGGAGTTTGAGCTTAAGGCGCGCAAAACCGCAAGAGAGGCCGTTGACAGCACCGAGCCCGAACTGGAGTTGGCGGAACTGCTGGATGTGATGCAGGAAGAGATGATGACCGCCGCGCAGAGCATGGAGTTTGAGAAGGCGGCCATGCTCCGTGATCAGATTGTTAAGCTTAAGAAAAGGGGCGAGGATTCCGCGAAGACCGGCGCTTCGACGAAGCTGCGACGGAGCGAGGTGGATAGCGGCGGCAAGAAGGGTCGCAAAGCCAAGGGCAAACCAGGAATGCCCGGAACGCGCGTTGGCAAACGTCGCAAGGGGTGAGCGGGACGAACGCTGCCCGCGGTGCCCCCGCAGCTACAATGTTATCATCGTGACAGAACTCAACCCCAGACACGTAATTTTCCGCCGCCTGGCCTACTGGCTGATTGGCATGGCGATCGGTACGTTCGCTCTTGGATTTATTCAGATGGCCAAACGATCGCAACTGCGTGCCAATGCACTCGCGCTCCCCCAAGCTGGCCCGCCGACAGCCGTAGAGCCGGTACCAGGTCCCAAGCCGCTGGAGTGAGAAGGCCAACACCGCCGACGACTAATCGCTCCCACGTCGAGAACTTCGGGAACGGGCAGGGGTTCAGCCCGCCTTAAGGCAAGGCTCGGCCGGATCGATGCTGCCGACTCATCAACCTTAATCTCGGTTTTATTTACTTTGAGTCAGTTGAGCGACATTAGGTGTTGTGCGAAGTCCTTCGGCAGTATCGGCCCGCGGGGCAAGTCGCCGAGCGCACACGTAGATCAGCGTGGACACGGCAACCAGCAGTGCGCCGTTCGCCTGGTGCGAGGTTCGCAGCAACGCTTCACCTATGGACGCGGCGGTGAGCTCTTTGGACCCCACCGCGAAGATAACCCAACCAATCGCGAACTGGAAGGCAACCACCGCCAGTTGCCAGTTACCTCCCATCGCGACTAATCGCTTAAGTCTCGCCAGCGCTGGCGATGAAGAGTCGATCTGACTACGCTGGCCAACTGCGAGAAAGCCCGCGAGAACTGTGAAGATAACCACCAGAATGGCGAACGCGGCGTGCGCCCAGAGCGAGTGCGTACTGCGAGTGTGCCGATACATGGCGCCGAAGATCATCTGAAGGAACGTCGCGTGGAGCGCCGCCGTCGCGAACAGACGTAAGCGAAAAACCCCCGCTGCGCTCGGGTCGGGCGGCGCGAACTTATAAGTGGGTGAGACTTTCACTGCGAACGCGACAATCAACGCGAAAATAAGTTGAGCGCTCACGCCGTGGACCATCGACCACCAGCGATTGTCCGCTGCGGCATCGGCGTTCCCGAGCCGCACGCGCAAACCGCCCAACACTGCTTGCGAGAGGATGGCCAGACCGATGCCCAGCGCCCACCACTTGAGATCACGGCGAGTCTCGGACTTAAGCGTCCAAACAAGATTAATCAGTGCCGTCAATCCGAGCATAAACCCGAAGAGCCGGTGAGAATGCTCAAGAAAGACATTGGTTGGCGCTGAGCCTAATGGATACAGAAACATATTGGCTTCGAACGTCGTCGGCCAATCAGGAACGGCCATGCCGCTATTGGTACTTGTGACCAGGCCGCCCACGAAGAGGAGAGGGGCAGCCCACGCAACTATCACTTTAGCGAACATGCTCCGCCAATCTAGCTCGCGCCCACCCTCGCCAAGGACACGAGCACAACCCCCGGCTAACGTCCCAATAACCGCCCCTAGAGCAAGAAATCCGGCCACAATGATCGCCGCGGCGGGCTTCTCCCCCCCGTCGTCGGAGTTGAGCAGAGCACCGAGCAAAAGCAGACTCACAATGCTGGTGAC
>CAYVFW010000133.1:0-9315 GCA_964450325.1 uncultured Phycisphaeraceae bacterium
CAAGAAACGAGGCGAGAGCGTTGAGTTTGCGGACCACCGTTCGTACGTAACGGGTGACGATCTTCGGCACGTTGATTGGAACATCTTCGCCCGGCTCGACAGTCTGTTCATGAAGCTCTTTCTGGAGGAGGAAGATCTTTCACTGCATATTGTAATTGATGGAAGCGCATCCTCTGACATGGGGGGCAAAGATAATAAGTTCGTATTCATGCAGCGCGCGGCTATGGCGCTCGGATTTGTCGGGCTTACTAATCTTAACCGCGTCGCGGTTACGATCATGGGCGGGGGTGGGGCGGAGGGCGGAATCGGAGCAACCCTGCGTGACTTGCGTGGCCGGCGGCGCACCCGGGAACTCGCGACCTTTCTATGTAACTTTCAGCCCGAGGGCAGCTTCAACTTTCGCGAAGCAGCGGAGCGGATCCTGCAGTCCCGCCGCGGCAAGGGGGTGATGCTGGTGCTCTCGGATTTCTTCTTTAAAGATGGTTATGAATCGGGGCTTCGCTTGCTGGTAGGCCGAGGTTATGATGTCTTTGTCGGGCAGGTACTAAGCCCCCAAGAGATCGAGCCGCCCCTGACCGGTGATCTGCGTTTGAAGGATGTCGAAGACGCTGACCTGGCGGAAGTAACAATCTCAGCACCGCTGCTAAAACGCTACAAAGCTAACCTTCAGGCCTACTGCGCTTCGCTTCAAACGTTCTGCGCGCAGCGGGAAATAAACTTTATGTCGGTCCGCAGTGATACCCCGGTCGAGGTGCTCATTCTCGATTACATGCGCAAGCGGGGGGTCGTGCGATGACCTGGATTACACCGGGCCTGGGCGCGCTCATCGCTTTGATCGCCGTACCGACGCTTATCATCCTCTACTTCTTGAAGTTACGGCGTCGCGATCTTGAAGTTTCATCCACATTTTTATGGAAAAAGGCAATTCAGGACCTTCAGGCCAACGCCCCTTTTCAGCGGTTACGCCGCAACCTGCTCCTGTTCCTTCAGTTACTTGTGCTCGCCGGAATTTGCATCGCCCTGGCACAGCCCCAGATTAAATCGCAGACTATCGCGGGTAATCGTCATGTGATTATGATCGACCGTTCGGCCAGCATGTCCGCTACCGACGAGAAAGATAAACGCGGCGATCCGCAAAGCCGCTTCCGCGTTGCCGTCAACCAGGCCACAGCGCTGGTTGATTCGCTTCGCGAAGGTGGCATTCTCAGCGGCCGGGCGACAGCCGACGAGGCGATGGTTATCTCCTTTGACTCTTCCGCTGAAATTCGTCAGAAGTTTACGACCGACAAATCCTCGCTCCGAAGCGCCATCGAATCAATCACCCCTACTCAGAGCCCAACTTCCGTCGATGAGGCCTTTCGCCTTGCCCAAGCGCACAAGCCACGGCGCGTGGTAGAAAACCTGGGAATGCAGGCCGGACCCCCAGTTACGATTCACCTGTTTTCCGACGGCCGCATTCCCGATGCACTCTCGGCCAAGACCGATCCTGATGACACGCTTCAGTTTGAGCGAATCGGAACTCCCGAAGCGGTTAACCTGGGAATCGTGGGCCTGCGGGCCGCTCGCGAGTACGACAACCCCGCAAAGCTAAGCATTTATGTTTCGGTGCAGAACAATCAGGCTTTTCCAAGGTCGGTTGATATTGAGCTTGTGGTAGACGGAGTCAGCGCGAAGATAAAACCCGC
This sequence comes from uncultured Phycisphaeraceae bacterium, assembly GCA_964450325.1. Lineage (GTDB taxonomy): Bacteria > Planctomycetota > Phycisphaerae > Phycisphaerales > UBA1924 > UBA2402. The sequence goes on from CAYVFW010000133.1 coordinate 1,686, forward strand.
GACTATTCCCGCGGCGACCACCGACGGTGTCTCCCTCTCTGCCGTCGCCGCAGCGAAGGCTGCTGGGGGGGATAAAGATGTCGCAGAAGTCGTCGGGAACGCGGCAGATTCCGCGCAGGTGATCTCACAAAAACTACGCCCCGGGGTTGGGGGTGCTGTGTTTAATTTAGAGCTCGCGCAGAGCGCGCTCGTGCAGGTTCACCTTCGTGCCCCCAGCCTCGCTCAACCACCCGAGGGTGATGTGCTCACGATCGATGACACCGGCTTCCTCGTCATCCCCGCCGCGAAGAAACTTTCGGTGCTCGTGGTGTCAACGCAGACCGATTCTTGGCTTGACGTTGCATTGAGCGGGTTGCCTCTTTCCCGATTAGCAAAGCTGGCCCCGACAATGTTTGATCAGTGGGCCTCGCAGGGTAAACTCGGTGAGTTTGACGTCATCATCTTGGAGAATTGGGTGCCCCCCGCGTCGGCCACGAACCCCCTGCAAGGCCAGCTGCCTCCGGGAAGTTATATTATTTTCGGCGGCGTGCCCGCAGGCGGGCAACTTGGTTTGAAAGATATCGGGACAACCGGGGCTGCCGGAATCGTCGACTGGTCGGCGGATCATCCCGTGCTTCGTAATATTTCACTCAGCCGCTTGCGGATCTCCGAAATGCGCAGCATCGAGGCGGACCCGATGCTAGGTGCCGTTACACTCGCGATGTCGGAGGCGGGGCCGGCAATGGTGGAAGCCAGTGCGAACGCGGTTCATGTCCTGGCCATGCCCTTCATTCTCGACAAGACGACGTGGGCCTTCGACCCCGGGTTCGTAGTCTTTGTGGGCGCGGCGATCCGATACATGGGCGGCGATGCTGGCGCGGGTTCTATGTCTAAGGATGCCCAGCCCGGTACTGTAATTAGCGACCGGTTGCCCCCGGGCGCCGACAACATCAAGCTTAAGCTCCCAAGCGGTGAAACGCAAACACTTGTGCCCGCAACCGATGGGAAAATTACTTTCGGACCGCTGGCCGCCTCGGGGTTTTATCACGTCACTTGGACGGGTCCGGCGGGCCCCACCGATACAAAGGCGGGCGGAGATGCTTCGCGTTCTTATGCTGCAAATCTCGCTGATACCGCGGAATCGGACATCGCTGCCGCAGCCGATGTGTCAACCGCGGCCACCGTCGCGGCGGCCAGGGGCCGTGCCTCGGTGGATGCGGACCGACGCCTCTGGCCCTACCTTATCATGATCGCGCTTTTTTTAGCGATGGTCGAATGGTTTATTTATAATCGAAAGGTGTACGTCTGAATCGGACCGCCTGCATCGCCCTGCTGAGCTTCCTTTCGGTCGCACGGCAGAGCATTATGCGCGTGTTCGAGCATTTAATGAACTCGCGAGCAGTGCGCTCACTTCTACTCGTGAGCGTGCTTATGTTTGTTCAGGCCGCGCCGGCCGGTAACTCGCCCGATCCGCCGACCCTTCCACTCTTGACGGACGAGACGCCGCGCGTTGAGATCCTGCGGGTTGACTTTGGCTTTGCCGGGTCCGACCTGCCTGGCTATCAGTTTGCGCCGGTAACAGTTTGGTTGACAAGCCGCGAGAAAGCCGCGAGCGGCACGCTCTCCATTTCCGTCCAACAGAACTCGCTCCAACCCGCGAGCGTCTCGACTAGTTTCGCGACCACTCCCGGCCGCGTCACACCGCATCAACTCTGCGTGCTCGCGGCTTCGGGTTTTAACGAGCTCACGATCGGACTGGATGATGGCCGCGGTCCGCTTGGCGTCCGGATCACCAGAGATGGCGTAATTGGTCGCCAGCAACTTCAGACGACGCTTCCAACCTGCACGGTAGGAGTTACTCGTATACTTACAATCGGTGACTGCCGCTACGCCAGCGAATCGCTCACTGATTTGGCTGCGATCGACCCGTCGCCACCCCGCTCTGCGGACGCCTCTGATGCTGTGCCCACCCCGGGCGAAGACTTTCGAAGAGCCGCATCACAGATATGGAGCACATGCACCGTCACCGAACTCTCGCCCCTGCTCATGCCATCCGCGTGGATTGCTTATGATGCCATCTCGCTGGTGATCATAAATGCTAATATTATTCCTAGCTGTGACCCTGCGGCACTCGAAGCCCTGCTCACGTGGCGCGACGCAGGCGGCAAACTGCTGGTCATCCCCGACGAAGCTGGAGTCTATTGGCAAAGGCTGTTTCCCCCCGACCAACCTCTCCCTATCGAGGTGGATAGTCAATCAACTCTGACGACCGGGACTCGCCTGAGCTCATACATCAGCGGCGTTGATCTCTCCGATACTGGTAACCTAATTTTTCAACCATTCCAAGCCTCCCGCCTGCAAACATCAACCACAGAAACCGCTCCCACCAGAACCGCCACCGGTTTTCCGGGCCGGGCCATCAATATAACGTCCGACGGTATCCAGCACGGCTGGCAAGTACGATGGGAGGGATACGCAGACGGACCGTCCTTAAATGCACGGAAGGCCGTGGCCCTCTACGCGTGCGGGCCTGTGGGCTGCGGGCTCACCGGCCTCCTCTCCGCGCCGCCGCACATCGTCGCCCCTCAGTTGCATCAAAAGCTTACATCGCTCTTGTATCGCGACGCGGCGTGGGCTCTGCTGCCAACGCACCGCAAGGAGCTCTCCTCCGGATTGGGAGATCGCGATCCTTGGTCGGCCTACTCGCTGGTTCCGGATCAACAAGCGGCTTCGGCTATTTCCGCTGCGATGCAGCTTTTCCACAGACTTCCGTCGTTCGGAAGCGGTGCGTTCATCGTGATTGTTGCGGCGATGGTGCTCCTCGCCGTAGCCCTCTTCGCGGTCGACGGCTTCATCATTCGTAAACGCAGCAAGCACGCCTCACGAACGTTCGCCTCCGCCGCGTTGTGGATTTTTGTTGCTTCCGTATCCGCCGGCCTCGCTCCCCTGCTCTTCCGATCGGGGCAGACCTTCATCTCGCGCGTTAGCTTTGTCGACTGCACCCCGTTACAGTCGGAAGTAAACGGCTACCAATCTGGAATTACCGGGCTCTTCGCGGGCAGACCGATGCGGGTCGAAATTGAGGGTGCGGCTCCCGGCGCTTGGTTTCGTACTATAAGTATTGCGGATAGTTACGATGCAAACCCTCGGTTAGCGCAGCCATTTCGCCTCTTACTCTCAGACCGCGCTGGGGCGACGCGCTCCGGACTTCCGGCGGCGATGCCGCTCCAGCAGTGGACCTTTCATTCGTTCACGGATCAATCGCCCCGATCGGCCGAATCGATCAACGTGCGGCTTCACGCTGATCGCGATGACTGCATCGAAGTTAAGTGTCAGAACGAGGGAGAGTACGTACTGCAGGGAGTTGTTGAGCAGTTCGATCCGCAGCTTTTTTTGGAAGATCGCTCCTTGCATCCCGCGCTGAAGACATTCGCATCGCCCGCAGAGACGGTCCGACCCTTGCCATCTGACGGCAAGCTCTCGCCAGACGCCTGGACACAACTTACGCTTACTTCTACGACCGATATGCGCCGCCTATCGGGCGAGGAACTCCGGCGTGGCTCATTTCAGAGCAGTAAACCGATGGCTTCCCCGGCCAACTTGAGCAGGTGGTTTCCCGCGGCACGCGACCGGTCTGACGCGTTTGATTATTATCTCCAAGGCGAACCCGCTGCCGATGGAGGTCGCTGGGCAATAGCTTATATTATGACCGAGCGGCCCACACCGAACCTTACCATCAGCGGGGCTGAGCCCTCCACGCTTAAGCAACTCACCTATTACCGGGTTCTGATCCGCGTGCGCGGCTGAGGCCCAGCATGGGTTGAGCCCGCCGATCCGCGAAGGGCACTTCAGGCCCGCACGATGCAGCACCGCCGGATGAATGCGCCACGCCTCAGGATTCGCTCGATTTCGACCGACCAAAACCGCGACGACTGCTTGCGAACCCTCGTACGCTCCGGTGCAATGCACGGCACCCCCACCTCCCAAGTCATCCCATTCCCCAGTTTTTATCCGGTCCGCGCTCTATCCGCGTTGTCACGCGTACCTTGCAGGGCTCTGACCTCGCGGGGCGCGATGGTCGCCGGCCTCCTTCTTAGCGTTGGAAACGCCGCGGCCCAGACCGGAACGGCCGTGCCGTCTACCCCGCCTGCCACGTCCACGCCTGCCGCATCCCCGGCAGCTACCCCCGCGGCGGGCTTTGACCCCGCCACCGGCAAACAGAATCGCTCCTACCCTCCCCATCGCACGGTCGATCATAAGCATATGTCCCTCTCGCTTATGATTCCCGATATGCAGGTCCCGCGTGCGAAGGGCCTTCAGCGGCTTACGGTTTCCAGCATCAGCGGTCCGACGGAGCAAATTACATTAGATGCGAGGGCGCTGGTCATCGAATCGGTATCGTGCCAAGGTCATACGACTAACTTCACCCACGACGGTAGGCATCTTACGATAATGTTTGATCCGCCCCTTGAGCAAGACAAGGACGCCGTGATCGAAACCACTTACATCGTTGATCACCCTCCGCTCGGGCTTATCTGGACACCTACCCCTGAGAGCCAGCCAGAGCGTGCAGCGCAGTTGCACACGCAAGGACAACCCCAGACCAACAACTACTGGTTCCCCTGCCACGATTACCCCAATGATCGCTTGACAACCGAACTCATCGTGACAGTGCCCGCGGAGTACGAGGTGAGTTCAAACGGCCGACGCTTGAGCAAAGTTCGCGTGGTACTGCCCGATAATTCGGGAACGCTTGGAGCATACCACCGGTGGCACTTTCTGCAAAGCCAGCCGCACGTAAACTATCTCGTTTCCCTGGTGGTTGGGCGATTCGATATCGTCAACCTTGAATCCACCGCAGAGAACAAATCCGCGCTGCCCCTACCGGTTTACGCCCCGGTCGGTCGTGGCAAGGACGTTGCTGGCACATTCAAAAACACTCCCGCGATGATCGATCTGTTCAGCAAGGTTCTGGACGAGCCCTATCCCTGGGACAAGTACGCCCAGCTTATCGTAACCAATTTTGGCGCGGGCGGGATGGAGAATACATCCGCGACCACGCTCTTTGATACCGCAATCATCGCACCCCAGGATCTGGACGACCACGACCTTGACGGCCTCATCTCGCACGAGCTGGCTCACCAATGGTTCGGCGATTTAATTACATGCAACTCCTGGGAGCACGTGTGGCTGAACGAGGGTTTCGCAACTTACCTCACTTCGCTCTGGCTTGAGCATCGAGACGGCCGCTCCGCCTATGAGCAGTACATCCGCGGCAACTTCGATAGCGTGATCGGTGCGGACAAGCCTCTCGCGCCAGCGCAGGTAGGAATGGTAAGTAAAGTCTACGATCATCCTTGGGAAACATTTCGCCGCCCCTCCAATCCCTACAGCAAGGGATCGGCGATTCTTCACATGCTCCGAGCCAAACTAGGAGACGATCTTTTTTTCAAAGGGGTCGTAGCGTACGTTGAGAAACATAAGTTCACAACCGTGGAAACCAGCGACCTGCGCAACGCATTCGAAGGTGTAAGCGGTGCCAGTCTCGAGCAATTCTTCGCGCAGTGGTGTTACCGCCCCGGGGTGCCTTCACTCAACGTAACCAATGTGTGGTCCGAGGCTGAAGGCACGCTCACCTGCACTGTCGAACAGACCCAGACAGTCGACGCAGATAACCCTGCCTTCGAGTTTGATCTTCCCCTCAGCATCATGACCGGCGGCGACCTCACGAATAAATCCGTCGAAGTTCGAGGCAAGTCTACCACGCTCGTAATTCCTTTGAAGCGCGAGCCCCAAGCGGTCGCTGTCGATCCCGCGATGGCCGTACTTGCCGATATCACCCTCAATCAACCCACATCGTGGCTACTCGTGCAGCTGACCTCTGGCCCGACGGGTACCGCTCGGGCCCAAGCCGCGAGAGCGTTCAAGAAGCAGCCCCAGCCAGGCGGCTTCGCCGCACTCTCGTCGTTAGTTAAACTTAACACCAACCCGACTTGGCTCCGCGTAGAAGCTCTCCGCGGGCTCCTCGCCTCCGGGGAAATCTCTAATATCCGCAGTTTCATCTCCACTTATCACGACGCCTGGGAGTTACGCGAAGCAATCGTCCAAGAAATTCCCGCCTTGGCAACCAAGTTTGTCGACTCAACCCCGTCGCTCCAGAACTTCGCTCTGCACTTTTATAAGACAGACTCCAGTTTAAAAGTAAAGTGTGCCGCCCTCCGCTCACTGGGCCAGACCAAGTCCGATCAAGCGATAGATATAATTAAAGTTGCGTTGCGCACAGAATCTCAAAGCGATGGGTTGCGCCAAGCCGCTTTAGAGGCCGCCGCGAGCCTGGATGACGAAGCACTGCTGGCAGACGTGATCGCCCTCGCGAACGATGGTTACGATGGGAGAACGCAGGCCGTCGCGGCGGCGACGATCGCCAAGCTGGCACACCACGATTCGGACAAGGCCTTCGCGGCACTGGAGACCCTACTTAAATCCCCCAACATGCGGGTAAACCGTGCCGCGGGCGAGGCATTGGTCGCCATGAGGGACCCCCGGGCCCTTCCGCTGATTGAGTCGATAATCGAGGCTACCCGCGCCGAAGAGATCGCTTGGCAGGGCGCCCAGTGGCTCAAAGCCCTGCGAGCGAGTAACCCGCCCGCCACTCAGGCAAAGTAACTGCTAACCGCGTGCCCTTATGAGGTTTCTACTCCCTATTTTCTTCCTGTCGATCTTTCTATCGGCCGGACTGCTCTTCTTAATTCAACCCCTCGCCGCGAAGATCCTTCTGCCTCTTCTTGGGGGCAGCCCTGCCGTCTGGAATACCTGCATGGTCTTCTTCCAGGGCGTACTCCTCCTGGGGTATGGTTATTCGCACATCTTAACGACTTATTTCGCACCTCGTACCCAAGCCGTCGTTCACATCGCATTGCTCTTGTTCGTCGGTCTCTCCCTTCCCATCCCCATCGATGTCGGCGAACCGGGGACCGGCCAGACTTCTTACTGGCTCCTTAAAACGCTCCTGCTTACCGTTGGGCTGCCCTTCTTTATTGTTTCAACCACGGGCCCCCTGCTCCAGCGGTGGTTCAGCACCACAAGCCACCCACAGGCCAAGGACCCCTATTTTCTCTACGCGGCAAGCAACGCAGGCAGCATCATCGGTCTATTAAGTTTCCCCGCACTGTTAGAGCCGTTCCTCACACGAAGCCAGCAAAGCATCACGTACACCATCGGGTATGCCATGCTCGCGCCGCTGGTGGTTGCTTGCTCTATCCTCTCGCTTAAGTTAGCTTCATCTCTTAGCATCACCGCACCCCTTATTGTCGCCCGGTCTACGGAAACCCGCTCGCCATCTTCACCGGCACCCGCCGAGCCGCTTACTTCCTCAGCCCTCTGGAAACGGCGTGCCAGTTGGCTCCTCTTCGCCTTTGTTCCCAGTAGCCTGCTCTTGGGGGTCACGCAATACATCACAACCGATCTCGCCCCGGTCCCCCTTCTGTGGATTGTCCCCCTCCTCCTCTATCTACTCACCTTCATCATCGCATTTAGCCCCCGCATCCGTATCTCCGCAGCGGGATGGGGACGCGTCGTCCCTCTCTGCGCCATCGCGCTTCTTGTGGGGATGTTGCTCAATGCCAACCACCCCATGTCGGTCCTCGCGACG
>CAYVFW010000134.1:0-9228 GCA_964450325.1 uncultured Phycisphaeraceae bacterium
ACCCTGCCCCCAAACATAACTTAAACTCACCCGCAACTGCCGAGCTGCCACGCCTCAAAGAAGACTGCGATATCCGCACCATCCACGCCTCCACTCGCGTCTACGTCCGCATTGCCCGCAGACCACGCCACAAAGAAGGCCTCGACGTCTGAACCATCCACGCCCCCATCGCCGTTGAAGTCTGCCACGCAGGGCACACCCATGACAATTACAAAGTCCGCAGTGCCCTCGCCGCGTGTTAATGTCGTCATGGCGCTCTGTGTAATGCCCCCGGGCCTTGTTACCTCAATCTGGTAGTCCCCGCGAAAGCCGCGGAAGCGGTGCAGGTCGTCGGCACCGCGCACGGCCTGCACATCTGTCGTCCACTCTCGCCGCAACGATAGATAACGTTCGCCCGCCGCGTTCACAGTCCAGTCCAGGTCTACCAATGCTGCATCACCTCCACGCCAGTGCGCCCCCGCCCAGAAACCCCACATCATAATCCCCTCAACCGCGGGATAACTGAATGCAAGCCGGTAGAGGTTTTCCAAGTTCTCGGCGCGTTGCCCCACGTCGGCATTCACACTGTCATACTCCGTGATCCACAGCGGCATCTCAAGCTCAGAGAAAGTGTTAAGGTGCGTCGCCACCAGCCCCGGCGAGACCCGTGCCCCAAAGTGCCCCTGCAGGCCCACACCATCAATAGGAGCGCCTGCCCCAAGCAATCCCCGTATCTGAGCCATGAAGTCGTCGGTCCGCTGCCCGTCAATGTTATTATAATCATTCACGAAGAGCAGACAGTCCGGGTCCGCCGCTCGTGCCCGCTCGTACATCCAACGCCAGATATCTTCACCCAGCCGCGAACGAAAAAAACTCCCGTGCAGCATCTCATTATTTACATCCCAGTGCAGCAGCGTCTCCTGATAGCGAGGCACAATGCTGCTCACGTGCGCCTGCATCGCCGCGCGCAGCGCGACTGCATCCAGCCCCGCCAGCCAGGGCGGACAGAACTCTGCAACTTCCCAGAAGATGTTGTGCCCGCGCATCTTGATTCCGTTCGTCCGGCCGAACGCCACCGTCGCGTCGCACTTTGAATAGTCTTGCACGCCCACATCTCGCCCCGTGTAGTGCCACTTGCATTCCCATTCGGGAACGCCCCACTCAAAGTTTTGTTTGATAAAGTCAGTGTACCGCGCGTTTTCAAGGTGTACCGCAGAGATAGCAGTCCCAAACCCAAACTCACTCTGAACCTGCCTGGCCTGCACGCGGCACCCTTCCAACACCTGCCCATACCTGTCCACCACCGTTACCGCCGCGTCGCGCTTGCGCACCGCCTCAATCCTTGCATCCGCCGCCACTTTCCACTCCGCGCCATCTCGCGCCAACGCCGCGTCGTCTACCGAGAACCCCACTCCAGCCTGCGGGCCCTCCACGTACATCACCGCGCCGCGCACCACACCAATGGGCCAATAGTAAAGCTCCCCAACCAGCCGACACCATTGATTCCCAGGCACCTGGCGATAGGAAATCGCGGCGTAGCTATCGCCCCGATCATCGGTCAACTTATAAGTTAATATAACTGTGTGCATCCCCGGCGCACCGACCCGGACATACGCGGAGCCGACATAAGCACCCACCCCACCCGCCTGCAAGAGCGGCTTAATATCATAAGCAATCCCCATCCACGGTAATGTCCGCCGGCTCACCCCCGCCCCGCGCACGCCGCTGCGGGCGTGCTCCGCATTTATAACAATCCCTACCGAGCCAAACGCAACCCACGGCGCCTGGCCTGCTTCAAAGCCGGGATTGATGAGCAAGTTTTGCGCCCGCGCCTTGCCTCCCCCGCCAATCAGCACACATGCTGCAAAAAACACTCCCCCCGCTCGGCGCAAAAACACACTTAAGAAAGCACTAAGCATCGCGGGTTACTCCTGAGGTAGGGGCTCAAACTTCGACACCCCATCCACTTATCATAACGGGGCACGGCAGTGCTCGCGGCCCCTTTTGAGGCATGCTCACACCCCGGCCACCTCTTTTATCATCTCCTTGACGCCCGCGCCCGGCCTCCGCCAGCCCGCCCTCAAAAATCGGTAGCCGCTCCCAGTTCTTCCCACGCCGCTAAGTCCTTCTCAACGCTCACGAGCTTGCGGCGCAACTTATCAATGGCATACTTGCCCAGCACCAGCCGCGAAGGCGGCTGATCACTCAACGCGGCAAGTAAGATTACGTTTGCCGCCTTCGCCGGGTCTCCTTTCTGCCGACCATTGATCTGCGCCAGTATCGTGGCAAACTTCCCACTCGTGCCGTCATAATCGCTTATCTTCGTCTCCGCCGACTCCATTGATCGCCCAATAAAATCAGTACGAAACGGACCGGGCTCCACGATCATCACCCGAATTCCCAGCGGCCGTACTTCGCTCGCCACAGCTTCGCTCACCCCCTCCACCGCGAACTTTGCACCCCCGTACACCGCGAAGCCCATCTCATTGCATATCCCAGCAATCGCCGTAATATTAATAATCGTTCCGCGCCGCCGCGCCCGCATCCCCGGTAGCACCGCCCGCATCATATTTACCGTACCAAACAAGTTTGTCTCAAAGTTACGACGCAGTTGATCCTCGCTCACCTCTTCCAACGCGCCCACCAGCCCATACCCCGCGTTGTTCACCAAAATATCAATCGCGCCAAACCGCGCCGCGCCCGTTGCGATAGCCTCCGCGCAATCCGTCGGCTTGGTAATATCAAGCTCGCACGCGATGCAACTCGTTGGGTACTCCGCAACCAACCCCGCGAGCGTCTCAGGCTTTCTCGCCGTCGCGACCACGTTGTGGCCCCCCACCAACGCTGCTTCAACCAAGCACCTACCGAAACCCGATGATGCGCCTGTGACCAAGATTGTTTGATTTGCCATTGTGCCTAAATTTCTCCAAAAATGCCCTCGTGGATGCACGCGAGTCCAACCTACCCCACGACACAATCGCAGGTCGCGATCCACTTACCAACAGCCGCCCCAGCAAGTTATCCGCACTTGCACCTGTCCGCGAGCCGTCGCTCGCAGCCTCACCCAGAGAAACTCCAAACCCCGGCCCTCTCTTCTTCGTTTCCCTCCAGAATCTCTCCAAACCACCCCCCGCCCGATCTCTCTCCTACCCTCCTCTCCCTATGGGCAAAACCCGCGAAATCAAGAAGCGAATCAAGGCTGTCGCAAACATCCGCCGCATCACCAAAACGATGCAGATGATTGCCACCAGCAAGTTCGCCCGTGCCCAGGCCGCCGCCGCGGCGACCAAGCCCTACACCGAAACGCTCTTCGAAGTTTTAAGCGAGCTCTCCGCTTCGCTAGGTTCCGACGTTACCCACCCGCTGCTCGGCCAAGATAAGAAAACCTCAGGAGCGCGCAAGTCGGTCACGCTGCTGATCACCTCCGACCGCGGCTTGTGCGGTCCTTACAACGGCGGCGTGCTTCGGCTCTTCGCCAGCCTCATGAAATCACAACCCGAGCTGAAGGCTGGCGAGATCGAGATCGTCGGGAAGAAGGGCCAGGGCTTTCTAAAGTTCGCGGGCTACTCAACCACCAGGCAGCATAACCAGTTCGGCGACAAGCCCTCTTACACCAACGTTCAAGACCTCGCTTCAGAATACATCAAACGGTTCATGGCGGGCGAAATTTCTTCGGTCCGCGTCATCAGCATGAAGTTCATCTCGGCTGGCAAGCAGGTCCCAACCGTTACGCAGCTCCTGCCCTTCCAGACCTCAGCCGCCGCCGCGAAGAAGGACTCTCGCGGACGCAACACCATCTATGAGTTCTCGCCCGATGCCAAGGCGCTCCTGGACGATATCCTGCCCGCTGGCGTAAAGGCCGTTCTCTTCCAAGCCTTCAACGATGCAGTCGTAAGCGAGCACATCTCGCGCATGATCGCCATGAAGGCCGCTACCGACAACGCCGGTAAGGCCGGTAAACGTTACACCCTGGTCTACAACCGAGCCCGGCAGGCCCAGATCACCACCGAACTCACCGAAATTATCTCCGGCGCGGCCGCCCTCGAGTAGCCCGCCAACCCATCTTAATATGCTATCGCCGTTCCCCCGCTTCCGCCCCACGAACGGCCTCCCCGCGCCCCAGCAGTTATGTCCGCACGCTCAGCCCGGCTTAAAACCTCCGCGCCCCGCATTGATCATCTTTTCTATCTCAACAAAGTCAACCGGTTTCACCTGGTGGCCGTCAAAGCCCGCCTCACGCGCCATCGCGACATCACTTTCACTCCCATACCCCGAAACAGCGATGATCCGAATGTGTTCACCCCCCGACTGGGCACGCATACGCCTCGCAACTTCGTAACCGTCAATGCCCGGCAGCCCGATGTCCAGCAGTGCCACCTCCGGGTGCCATTCGCCTGATATCCGCAACGCCTCTGGTCCCGCGTGCGCCACACGCACGACATACCCCTTGTGCTCCATAATTGCTAAAAGCATCCGCACGAAATCAACATTATCATCCACCAATAATACTTTCTTGCCGCCGCGAGCGACAGCAAGCTCCAAGCCCTCCCCCGCCCCCTGCTGCGCGGGGCCAATCACACTAGCCGAACTCAAAGGTAATGTTACAATAAACTCACTCCCGCCGCTTTCTACTCCCGGGGCCGGGCTGAACGCCTCGATCTTTCCTTCGTGCATCTCCACCATCCGCTTCGCCAGACACAGCCCAATGCCAAGCCCCCCCTGCGCACGGTCAAGCGAGCGGTCTCCCTGCGTGAATAACTCAAAGATACGAGGCAGAAGCTCCTTGGTGATCCCCACCCCATTATCCCGCACCCGAATCCTCGCGTTTTTAGTGCCTTCGACGCGCTCGCACCAAACCTCAATCTTTCCACCATCAGGCGTGAACTTCGCCGCGTTGGTCAACAAGTTGACTAACGCCTCTTCCAGCCGCAGCGCATCGCCGATCACCCACATCCCGCCCCGCCCGGGTTCATCGCCCAAATGTAACACCAGTTTGTGACGGTGGCTTACGATCAAGGGATTCACCGTCTCTACAGCGTGCCTTATCAGCGTGTTCAAATCAATCGCCGCAAGGTCCAGCCGCACGCGAGCACTGGTGACCCTGGAGACCTCCAGCAGGTCGCTCACCAGCTTGTTCATGCTGTTCACTTGACGTTCAATTATTCTCACCGCGTCCACCTGCAGCGGCGTCCACCCCACCGACCCGTGCAGCTTAAGCAGATACACCGCAGAGCGAATGGGCGCCAGCGGGTTTCGCAGTTCATGCGAAAGCATGGCTAAAAACTCATCCTTTGCGCGTAACTGCGCGGCTAACTCCTGCGCCTGCTGCGATACCCGCTTTTCCAGCTCGCGCCGCAGGCTGATGTCGCGCATAGTGCATTGCGCCATCATTCGTTCACCCTCCCGATACACCACGCTCACGCATTCGACCGGAACTGATTCACCCGTGGAACGCCGAACTGGAAGGTGGTCATAGCGAACGAAACCATTGTCCTGCAATTGTGCAAAGATGGCGCGGTATGCGGATTCATCCGCCTGCAGCCCGATCGTAACAATTTCTTGTCCCACAAGCTCCGACACTTCCCGCCCCAACATCCCCGACATCGACGCGTTAAAATCAACGATCGCCCCGGTCTGAGCATCAAACAAGATGACCCCATCTTGCGATGACTGAAACAGACGCCGGTAGCGCACCTCTGATTCTTTCAGCTCCGCCTCCATCTTCACTCGCGCCGAAACGTTAGTGAACAGCACCGCCAGCCGGCGCTCTGCGGCCTCTCCAACCCGAAAGGCGTACACATCAAACCAAGCCGCCATCGCCTTGATCTGCGCTAAAATCCGAACCGGTTTTCCTGTCGCTACGACTTCGCCGTACTGCTCAAACCAACGAGCCTCAAAATTCGGCACCAAGAAACTCATCCGTTTTCCAACCGCATCGGAAAGACCGCTCTGTCTCGCAAACGCCGGATTCACCTCGACGTACACAAAATCTGTCACCACCCCCGCATTGTCATACTCAAGCTCGATAATACAAAACCCCTCGTCGATGGAGTCAAATAGAGCGCGGTAGCGAGCTTCCTCCTCCCTTGCCACCGCTTCCGCCGCCTTAGCGAACGCCGCCGCTTCGTGCTGCGAAACCGATGAAATCAGTAGTGCTTGGTTTAGTTCGCGTAGTTGCGTCTCGAGGGCCAAACCCGAGGGAATCTGCGGGTCGGTTGTTGGAAATTCAGGCATCTTCCTCCTCACCTTGCAACGGTGGGAGCCCTTTGCCATTCCAATGCTGCGCCCACGGGCCCGGTATCCCGGTTGTCAACCCCTGATAACCTCGCAGCGGTTCCCCAACAACCACACCATTCTGCGTGATCTGGTACTCGCACATGTTAATGCTGTGCCCACTCCGCCGCATCTTCACCACCAGCATCATTTTGCGCAGCTGCCCATTAATCGAAACATAACGCAGGCGCAGGATGTCATCAGCGAGGAACGAAACCGTAAAGTTACTCAGGTTCAAGGAGGTAAAATCCTCCTCTACTTCCACAGTGCTTACGATCGTCACGCCCAGCCTTGTGAGCGCCGCGATCATCCGGTACAGCGACTCGCGGAAGTCGGTGCGAAACGCCGGTGCGAGTGCCAGCTCAAAGCCCACCAGCGAATCGACCACCAGCCGTTTACACCCGATCGCTTTCACGCTATTCACGATCTCGTGTACCGTTTCATCAACGGAAAGATCCAGCGGACGTAAGTAAATGACCTTAAGCAGCCCCTCCTTCAGCGGCGTTGCAAAGTCAAACCCCAGTGCCGCGGCCCGCTGTAAATACTCAGCTGGAATCTCCTCAAAAACAGCCACCAGCCCCGGCTCTCCGCGCTTGAGCCCCTCCGCTACAAAGTGCGACCCGATCGTCGATTTGCCCGAGCCCGAAGGACCCGCAAGCAGAACACTATCTCCCTCAGGAATGCCACCTCCTAAAAGCGCATCTAACTTCGCAATCCCGGTAGACAAGCGCCTTGCACCTTTCATGCGGTTTGACTCGCCGATGAGCCCAAAGTTACGTGGGAAGGTCTGAAGCCCTGACTCCGTGATTCGAAACGTGTGAAGCCCCGGCACCGATTCCTGCCCCCGCAGCTTCATCACCTGCAGTTTGCGCACCACTGAGTTACGCTCAGCAATCTGATAGAGCCAGATCAGCCCGTCCGCCACCGTAAACACCGGGTTATCTCGCAGCTCACCCTCCACATACTCGCCAATAAGGAAAGTCGTTGCGTGACAGCTCGAAAGATTGAGCGCCAGCCGCTGAACAAATCCTTGTACCTCCATCTCGCTCACGCCAGCTTTCAGCTTGCGCACGACCGTGCGAAACGAATCGACCACCACGATCTTCGCATCCGACGCTTCTACTTCCTTCATAATCGCGGCGAGCACCGCGCCTAGATCCTCCTCCATAACCAACTTACTCAGATTAATAAACTTGATCGCGCCATCCAACTTGGCATCATCAAAGAACGTAAACTGCTGCTGATATCTCAGCATCTTGATTGCAGGCTCGCCCAGCACCGTGAAATACAACGCCGGCGTCTTCGGGCTGGCATTCGCGAACATGAACTGGTGCGCCAGTGTGGTTTTGCCGCACCCCGGAGCCCCGGCGAGAATATTAAATGAATACTCCGGAAGACCACCACCAAGAATTTGGTCCAATCCCGGCACACCCGTCGGGAGCTGACGGATAGGCACCCGCTCACGAGTACCGCCCTTGACCTGACTCTCTCCGTTTATGCTCATCGCTCTGCCCCGGTTGTTGAATACCACTCGTCCAGCGGCGCGCCAGGCCATGCCTTGCGCACCAACCTAATTGTTAATGGTTTGCCGATGAAAGTTACCAGCAGTTCAAGCATACTTTCGATGAGCGCAACCGCCGCCTCATCCTCCGCCTGCTGCTCGCCACTTACGTCGGCGTGTTGGTCCCCTCGGGGCTTGTCGCCCGCCAGCACCCCTACCGCCAAGAGCCGGCCCTCATCGTCGATCCTAGCACTTTCAAGCACCGGAGCTCTCAAACAGGCAAGTCGAAGCGCTCTCCGAAAAAGCGAGACGTAACCCTCCGTGCCAGCAAACTCAACCAGCGGTGCCCTCAAGCGGTCACACATCGCCGCGGCGGTAACCACCTGCTGACCCCCCGCGCCACTGCTGTGAGCCAGCAGGCGTTCTCCAAGGTCGCGCATCGACGGCGGCATTGAACTCATAACAAAACATTTCCGAGAAACAGTTAGCGAAAACTATTAGAAGATGCGGCTGACTTACCTGTCGCTATCGCACGCGATTCAAGGACGAATCACGCCTCAGTTGCGGCTAATTTGCTTTAATTCTGCCGTACCTTCGCAGTGATTCCGTGCGACGAAGTTACCAACGAGACCGCTCGGAGAGTATGCTCCCCCGGCAGCGTACTTTCCACATTTTCTGACGTCGCATCCGGGCTAACCTCGCGCGTGATCATTGCATCTCCGATCCGGGCTTCCAAGTCTCTCAAACTACTGGGCAATCGCGGTGGATGTTGAGTGCGCCCTTTAATGCGTTAAATAAAATTCATTTTCCATTCGCCGAGACGAGAGATCCCTCGCCGCTTGCTGTCTCCCACGGCAAAGTTTGTGCGGGCCCGCAAATCGCGGGCTGGCGGCTTACGCGGCTCGGGGCGAATCGACCCTGATGAGTCAGGTGTGTTCTCAGAGTTACTTCGGAAGAGCGGTGTGCAGCAGGCAACTTAGGCGGATATGCCAGGGACCATCTCTGTCTGGACGCTCTGTGCCGCCAAGTTGCGTCCGACTCTCCGTGCTCGCGGCGTTGCGAATCGCCTTGTGTTTCACTTTAACTGATGCCACGCCGCAGCTCGCAGCCGTCGCGTCATCAAAGAGTTAAGGTTCCCCAGCACGCTACAAGTCCGGCAGAAGCCGAAGCAGCCAAGGCATCCTCTTAGTTAAAGAGTCAGTTCGTTCACCATACGCTCGGCATCAATGCGGCGAAGGCGAAGGTAAGTTGAGGGTGAGGTGAGGTTGTTGTGTTGGGCAGTGTGGGCGGGTGAGATACGTTATCTCTTCTGCACGGCTGGGGCAGGGAAGTTACGTAACATTACATTCCACGAGTTGCGATGTGCTCCACCCGTTCACGCCTTCACTCCGACCAATTAACCTCACCTATTCCATTCACTCGCCAACCTCTTCCTCCTCTCCCATTCCCCTCCCCCACCCTAACACCCCCAGGTC
>CAYVFW010000135.1:0-8900 GCA_964450325.1 uncultured Phycisphaeraceae bacterium
GGGCTCAGTGCCTTGACTGGGAGAATGCGGTTGTGGTTCAATGCTTGGCCGCTCACGCGGAGAAAAGGGAAGAGAAATGAATAGCAAACTGAATGGCAAGTCGAATAGCAGACTCAATAGTGGGCTCACCAACTCAGAACGTGGTCGCATGCTGGCCCGAGTTGGCGGGTCGGCCGTGCTTGCGTTGACTGCTCTGCTGGGCCTTGCGCCAGCTCACGCGGTGGCCCATGCGATGTCAATAGAGGGGTGCGTGGAGGCACCGAGTAATGTGTTTGCGAGTCAGACCCAGGATTGTGGCCCGGTTGAGGTCATTTGGGACTCCAACGGTGGGGACAACTTCCGGGTGATGAGGTTTCCTATTGAGGTGCCAGGTGGCGTGGAGGAAGCGGGGCAAGGCACCTCGCCCTTTTATGATTACAACGGGTCCGTTGGCGTTGAGTATGTCTATTGGGTGGTCGCGATTGCGGAGTGCGGGGAGAGCGATCCGAGCCCGACGGATAACGGGGGCCGCGGGTTTGGTGGTATACTTGCTCCGGGCTGGGTGTCGGCTACTGACAACCAGTATTGTGATCTGATCGTGGTGGAGTGGGACACCAACAGCGGGGGGTCTTACGACTTATATCGGAGTGAGTCCCCCGATTTCTTCGCGGCCAACCTGCTCACGAGCTTTACAAGCCCACCATATTATGATAACGCTGTTGCGGGCAACGTGGGTTATTATTACTGGGTTGTGGCGAATACCGACTGCGGCGCGAGCCAGCCGGGCGGACCGGATGTGGGGTATTCAAACTTTGGGCTTTACATCACCGGCAATCCTTCGGATGCTTACGTTGAGGAAGGGTCTTCCGCCGGATTCTCGGTCAGTGTCTCCGGGTTTGGCGCTTATCAGTGGTTCCGCAATGGTGAGGCGCTGTATGATGGCGGCGCGATTTCCGGCGCGACCTCTTCGGGGTTATCGATAAGCCCGGTGTATTTCTCCGACGAGGCGGATTACTACTGCGAGGTCTACGGCGGGTGTGGGTCGCAGACTTCCTCCAGCGCGCACCTATATGTTACGCAGCGGCCCTGCTATGCCCCGGCGTGGCTGACGGCCTCCGACGCTGAGGGTTGCGCGGAAATCATCGTTGATTGGGATACATCCACCGGCGCTTATTCTTACGATCTCTATCGCAGCGAGCAGAGCGACGTCTCCACTGCCAGTTACATCGGCAACTTTGCCTCGCCTGCTCACCGCGATACCGCCGTCGCTGGTAATGTAACTTATTATTACTGGGTCTACGGCAACCTGGATTGCGGCCGATCACCGCCATTCGGCCCGGAGACGGGGTCCACCAACGAAGCTCTGTACATCTCCGAGCACCCGACCGATCTTACGGTGTTCGTGAACGCGCCCGCGCAGTTCTCAATTAGCATCGTCGGCTTCGGGGGCTTCCAGTGGTTCCGCGATGGCCTGTACCTGACTGAAGATGGTAACATATCAGGCACGCAGAGCGACACGCTGAGCATTGCCTCGGCGAGTTACGCCGAGGCGGGCGGGTATTACTGCCTGGTATACGGGGGCTGTGGAACGCTGACCTCCAACGTAGCCATACTTACAGTCCAGCCCTGCCCCGCCGACTTTAATCAAGATGGCGGAGTCGATGGGACCGATGTCGATGTCTTCTTCGAGGCCTGGACCGCAGCGGACAGCGCTGCGGACATCGACCTCAGCGGCGGTGTGGATGGCGCGGACGTGGATGCGTTCTTCCTCTACTGGTCTGCGGGCGGATGTTAATTGAAGTTAGTTGACGAAGAAGCGAGCGCACCGCACGCACTGCTTACACTGCACCGTACGCAATGCACGTAGCTCGCGGCGGCTCAACGTAACTGTGTGAGTGATCGACTTATCCTGGACTCGCGCGTTGCCCGCGCGGGTCCAGTTTTCTTTGATGCATCTATGGTTACACAAGGGTTACCTCGGATGCCTAGGCGTGCTCTAAAGTTCTTAGAGTCGGCCACCGGCGGGCTGCTTCGTCTGCACCGGCACCGCTAGAGCGCCATCCAATCGCCGCGTGGTGAGGACGAACATTACTTCGGGCGCGGGCCTATCGGTTCGGGGCGGCCGGAAAAAGTATTCACTCTGGTGCGGTCCAGTTCGCTCCGCAGTTGTTGGATCGTTCGTTCGAGGTCGCGCTTTTCGCGCTCGTGGTGGTCGTAGTCGCGCCTCGACGCGTCGGCTTGGCGTTTGCTACGGTCTAGATCGCGGCAGAGGTCATCGACGCGGACTCGCAAGAGCCTAATTTCGCCGTGGTGGCGGCGGTCCTCAAGGCTCGTGCGCTGCACCACCTGATTGTAATCATTGGTGAGCTCTCGAATGCGGGCCTCCAGGCGCGGGTTCTGATCGTTGACGATGACGGGGGCGGGCCAATCGGGCATTCCCGCCAAGGCTGGTACTGTAAGTGGCGCGGGGATGGGCAGCGTGCCGGTAGCATCTTCGACAGCGGCGCGGGCGGCCCGCACGCTTGCCGCGCTGTCGCGTACGGCCATCGCCGCGTCGCTGGCTTGCGATGTGAGCCAGGTGAGAATTATCTCGGGGAGGGGCAGCCCGCCTGTGGTTCGCTTACGACTCTCGGTATTAGCCTGCGCCACTAAACTTCGCGCTGCGCGTTCGCGCTCCTGAAACTGGGCTTGAACACGCTGCGCGGCGGCGAGCGCCTCGGCCGCCTGTGCCGCGTAGTTGGTGCGGCGGCGATAATCAGCCCGCGCTTCACGAAGTAAGGTTACGATCCCCTCTGCGGCTTTTAGCGTGGCATCATCGCCGGTGAAGGTGAGCAGAAGCTGCGGTTCGTTCACGCTCAATCCCGCCGGGGGCGAAGGTGCGAATGCTTGCGCAACTGCTTGAACGACATCTTCGCCGGTCATCGCGCGAAAGCCATTGGGCGTGGGCATCGGCTCGCCGAGAACGCCGACCAGCGAGATAAGCCGCGTGGCCTCTTCGGGCGCCTCCTGCTCTTCCTCGATTAACGACTCAGTGGGAGGACCTTGCGGGGTAAGCGCGTTCGGTGATGTAAGCGTCGATGGCGGTGACTGGGGGACGAGCGGCGGCGTGGGTCGCTCGCCTGCACCGGACTGTAAGGTTTGTTGCGAGAAGGGATCAAAAGCGTTGCTCGGCTGAGCGTGCGGCGAGAAGGCAACGCCGTTGAGCAGAGAGGAGGGGAGCGTGAGCTGCGGGGCGGCCTTCACAAGGGTCAGCCGGATGTTATGTTGTGCCACGAGGTAGGCGGCACTCGTGAATCCCACGAGCGTGCCCGTCAATAAGCAGGTGAGCGAAGCACGACGAAGCAGCATGGATGTTGACATAACCAAAGGCTCCCGGTAGACCAACCTTCTAGTCCCTACGCCACACCCACACCCCGCCACCCCATCCCACCATCCTTAAGTTCTTAGGCCTCAACCTAGCATCCTGAACGTTCAACCGGCGGTCGCGGTTCTTCCACACTGATACGCTCGACCCCGAGCGAGGTTTCAAGTAGGACCGGCTGAGGTGACTCGACGCGGCTCTCAGTAAAGCTTAGGGCTGGGGGTTGAATCTGGTTTCCACGGCCTTACGATACCTAACGCATGTCCCCCCGATTAACCCTAAATGTCATTAGAACCGCACCGGCGTTTGTGGCCGCAGCCCGCTTGACGGTCGTTGCAGGCCTGCTGGTGGGATTATTGCCCGCCGCGTGTGGGGTCCGTGCCCCGGAGAAAGCTGCGGCGGGCACTGCCGCCGTTGGAGGTGGTAGTGGGGAGGGCGTGAAAACCGGGGAGCAAGTTCAAAAAGCAAGCCAGCCTGCGAGTCAGCCGGCGAGTCAGCCAGCAATGCAGCCTGCAAATCAGCCTTTAACTCAGGCAACTCAAGCCGCGGAAGTAGAGGCAAAAGTGGAAGAATCGGCGTGGACGGTGCGGCGTGTCGCGGGTGATCTGGCGGTGAAGACAGAGCGAGAAGAACGTGGCGGCGAAGTAGGCTTTTCAAGCGGAACCGCGATTATTACAACTCCGCTGCCACAAGACTATCCGCCCCCCACCCCGCCAGGCGCGATCGAACTGAAAAAGTACCCCAGCGTGCGACGCGCACAGGTCTCGGCGACGGATGTAAATACCGATGGGGGAAGAAACATCGCGTTTTTCCCGCTGTTTGGGCACATTCAACGTAATGAAATAGCGATGACTTCGCCGGTAGAAATGGACTACCCCGACATGCAGGTTGAGACTACAAAGCAGGATCAGCCCGCACAGACCAATTGGACGATGTCGTTCTTGTATCGCACCCCGGAACTGGGTCCGGTGGATGGCGATGCGGGCGATGCAAAGAAGCAGGGCGTACGTGTGGTTGATCGCCCGGCGGTCACCGTCCTGGCTTTGGGCATGCAGGGTCAGTACCTCTCCACGCGCGACGCGGCGGGCGTCGTGCAGCTACGCGAGTGGCTAGATGCCAACCCCCAATGGAAGGCGGCGGGCCCAGCGCGAGCTTTATATTACAACGGGCCTGAAGTCGCTCCGGCTCGGAGCTGGAGCGAAGTGCAAGTGCCGGTAGAGCCCGTGCCTCAGTGATCTTCGAGGGTTTCCCGCAGCGAGCAGCATCAGTCTGGTAACTAGCTCTGAATCTAGTCGCCTTTTGGGCGGGTGGGATCAGTCTGCATCGCTACATGTTCCCGCTCGACGGGCCGGATGCTCGTCGGACGCGAGGTAAGGTTTGCGGACTACCGTTTCGCTCGATTCTTATTCTAAAGGAAGCACGTATGCGTATCGCTCTCAGTTCTGATCATCGGGGCACCGTCGCAATCCGACAGTTGTTTGATAAGCTGCAACGCGAGGGGCACGATGCCGAACTGGTTGGTGATTGCTCAGGTGGAGCGTGCGACTACCCGGAACGGGCCTACGAAGTCGGAAAGTTGGTCGCTACGGGCAAGGCCGAGCTAGGCGTGCTGATCTGTGGCACGGGGATCGGGATGTCGATCGCGGCGAATAAAGTGAAAGGTGTCCGAGCGGCGGTTTGTCAGGACGAAATGACTGCTGCGCTCGCTAAGTCACACAACAACGCGAACGTGCTGTGCCTATCTGCGGATCTGCTGGGCCAGCGGTTGATTGAGAAGATCACCGATGCGTGGCTCGCGGCGACCTTCGAGGGCGGTCGGCACGCGAGAAGATTACATAAGGTCGAAGCGATGGAAGAAGGGCGCGACCCGGCGACGGTTACGGAGTAAGCCGCCGCCGCGGCGTTAAGTATAACTTTTAGCCCCGACGCCCCTGACGGCCCGCGACGCCCTCGCAAGCCCCTACGCTGGGCTATGCCACACAACGCACCTCCGCTCGCGATCATCGGTTTTGGAAACATGGGCAGCGCCATCGTGCGTGGGGTGCTTGCAACGGGGTTACTGACCCCCGACCGCATGGTAATCGCCGAACCAGATGGTGCCAAGTGTGCCGGGTTAGCCCGCGTTCACGCGACGGCGCTCGGTGCCTTAAAGGCGCTGCACGAGCTTGAATCCACCGGCGATGGGCAGCAGGGGCAGATTCTGCTCGCAGTCAAGCCCCAAAAGCTAGCGATCGCGGCGGAGGGTTTGGAGGAAGTCGTGGGCGATCGAATCGTAATTTCTATCCTCGCTGGCACGCCCAGTAGCAAAGTCCGGGAGATGCTGGGCGGCCGCGCTCGCGTGGTTCGGGCGATGCCCAACCTGCCCGCCTCCGTCGGTCAAGGTGCCACAGCGCTGGCGATCGGCGAGGGTGCAACGGTCGCGGATAGGGCGTTCGCCCGGCGGCTCTTTACGGGAATCGGACCGCTGGTACTCGATGTCGAAGAAAAGATGATGGATGCGTTCACCGCGCTTGCAGGCTCAGGCCCGGCGTATTTGTTTTATCTTGCCGAATCAATGACACACGCCGCGAAAGCCATGGGATTCAGCCCCGAGCACGCCACCGCAGCGGTGCGGCAAACCCTCGTGGGTGCCGCGGCGATGCTCGCGCACGGCGCCAAATCACCCGCGGAGTTACGCGCGGCGGTCACGAGCAAGGGCGGAACCACCGCCGCGGCGATGACGGTGCTCGATGAACACCACGTCGCGCAGCACATCGAATCAGCAGTCATGGCGGCCCGGACGCGCAGTGAAGAACTGGGCAAACTGTAAGCGATTCAACTGCTTAAAGTTACATTGAACTGCGCGGAGTCATAACGCGTGCCCGGCTCGGCGGTGGCGCACGGAAATCGAGTGCCGCTGCAATCGCGTCGGTCCAAGGACCAGGCAGTACCAAACGAGTAGTCTGCGGCGGGAGCGCGACCGCGTGGTTCGAGAGAGTATTCGGGTGAACTGAGATGGAACCTATCTCGGGTGTTGAAGCGCCACGAGCAAGAATATCCGCACTTGAGTCTCCTGCGATTGCGGCGAGACCTGGCGGGTGAGTGCGCTTGAGCACCGCAAGGGGCTGCATCAGCCGGATTAACCTGATCATGCGCGATGCAGATTTAGGATCGATACCGAGGATCTTCGCGAGACTCGCCGTCGTAACTCCCATCGTGGTTCGTGACGCTTCGTAATAAGCGCGACACCATTTATAAAGTTCGATCGTGCTCTTTTCAAAGAGCGTGCCAAGCCGCACGGAAAACTGCCGCTCACAGCCGCGACATCGCCAGAGAAATCGGCTGTTTCGCTGACCAGTCGTGCGATCGGTCATTTTATAAACATCAAGACAACTGCGTCGTGGGCAGCGAGCTGTGCCGCTCCAACGAAGCCGTTCGAGCAGTTCGACCGCGCAATACTCGCGCTCACATTCTGACGGTAAAGCCATGAGCATCCCTCCCTTAGATTATACAAACGTAATACTTGCAATACCCGACCTTGACCACCTAAAAATCGTCGTAGTAGGCGCTGCGAACGGCGCGAGACGGCAATTTATGAAGAATATCTAAAGAAAAGCTTATACGGTTTTGCCAGCCATAGCAAGACGTGGCATGGAATTTGTTCACAATGGCTGGAATTGACGCAAATGACGGTATTCGCGGCAATAGAAAGCTATCGCTGCATCATCGCGCCTGACGTAACAGTACTCTCTCAGCAGGCCCACTCAATGGTGTGCCGGTGGCCCCATCTCAATGAAAGTTTCATGAGCTCGGGGTAGGCTACGGTGCGGAAAAACGAAGGGACTATAACAGTGCGAACGATTTATATTATGCTTGGCTATCAGTACGCGCCGCCTACGCGGGTACGCTTAAGTTTCTGGGTAAATACAGGGCTGTGTTTACTCGCCGGAGTTATTGCCCAACCGGTTGCCATCGCTCAGCAGATAGTTACCAACGCCCGGCCCGCTGCGCAGGTGCTTGCCGCCGCGGCGGAGCGGCGGGTGGATATCGCGCTCATCGGGGATTCTACAACTGTCTACGCCGGTCACGGCTGGGATCACGGGTTTTCTTACGCATGCGATCAGCGATTTGGGCTCTACGCAACCGGGATTCACAGCGCGGGCGAGAACGCGGGGCAGGGCGGGGGTATTGGTTACTATTCCCGAACCATGCACAGCAATGGGGCTACGACGGGTACATTTCAGTACGGCGGGGCAACGGGGCCGCAGGGTGATGCACTTGGTCCGACATTCGCGCCGCAACATTATCTTTTTGCGCCGCCCGGGCGTGCGGTTAACTCGCTTCTGAGCAACGGCCTGCGAATCGATAGCGGGGGACCGTGGAACCCCAGCGCTGCACTTGTATTTCATTACAGCTACGGTGTTTACTCATCCCCCCCCGCTGGTACGTTCACCCCGGTCGTGCGGCTTGGATACGCCCCCACCTATCAAACAATTACACCAGTGGTCGAAGTAAGCACGAGCGGTGGTGATGGCATCGCCGCGGGCAGCATCTCTCTCCCGGCCGCGTCACGAGGCGACTCATTAGAGTTTCGATGGAATCAGGCGGGAGTCCGCACAGTCAGAGGTCCGTTCCTGGGTCTGCACATGCGGATGGAGCGGCCGACGATTGATCGGGGCGCGAGCATCAGCTCCTTCTTCTATCGAGGTGGGTTTTCAACTCGTGGTATCGCCGCGGCATTGCAGGAAGCCCCCGATGCAACCATTATCGAACGCCTGGTCCGGCTTCGCCAGCTCCAGCCTGCCAACAAACTGGTCCTCTTCCGGATCAGCACCGGCGTGAACGATCGGTTTGAACTTGGGGCATCGCGCGGGCCGCAAGCTTTCCTGCCGGGATACTCCGCAAACGCTTTCAAAGAAAATACCGAAGTGATCATCGACCGTGTCTCCAGCGTCTGGGTCGCGCAGGGTTGGCCCATTGAAGAGTTACGTTTCCTGTTGACCGCCTCCATGCCGCTCGAGACCCCAGAAGATATTCAGCTCGACGGATACCGGGAAAAGCTGGACGAGATCGCTCGCGAGCGTGCCAACGTCTCTGCGGTACGGATGGATCGTCTGACCAGCGAAGCCGAGCTTACCGCGCGAGGGTGGTATCAGACTCCCGACGATCACTTTCACTTCAAACAGGTCGCGTTTGAGGCCATGGCGCTGCGCGAGATAGACGCTATCGCGTCGGCCCGCTGCCTGCCAGATGTTAATCAAAATGGAGGGATAGATGGGGGTGATGTCGAAGCATTCTTCGGGCTGTGGTCCCTCTCCGACACCCTCGCCGATTTCAATGAGGATGGGGGCATCGACGGCACCGATGTCGAGGTCTTCTTCATTGCATGGCAGGCGGGAGAGTGTTAAGCGGCGTGAACTTGCGTGAGAGCCAGCCCTAGACCGCCGCAATCTTCACCACGCGCTGGCACCCGCGCGAGCGGACTCGCGCTTCTGAGACCCGGCGCGATGCAGGCACGACCCTGCGCACGACCCAACACACAAGCCGTCGCACAAACCCGCTCAATCGCTTACATTACATC
>CAYVFW010000136.1:0-6716 GCA_964450325.1 uncultured Phycisphaeraceae bacterium
CCCCCCCACCGCCAGCAGCCGCAGAGCCTCATCGCACTCCTGCTTAGCACTGGCCAGCAGCCGCTTACGTTCATCGTCGTCGCACCCTTTAGGAATCGAAAACGGCACGACCTCAAACTCGCGGCAGTAAACCTTGTACCACGCCGTGAGATCGCCGGCAAATGCCGCGTCGTTGTGCCATGGGAGTTCCTCCCAGTTGTTCGCTTTCCCGCCCGGCTCCCCGCTCCCCAGCCGCCGCACCCGCACCATCGGCGAGTTGTTCTCCCCCACCGCTAACGTAACGTTACACGCCTGCGCAATCCGCACCGTGTTCGCCAGCGCTTCCACCCCCTGCTTGCCGTATGGCTCCATCAGAGCCTTCATCTCCGCGGGGTCTTTCACATACAGCTCGCGCGGATAGCGCATCCGGTCGGGGTCGTTCTTGCCCTTGCCCGTAGAAATGCAAATTAATGTATCATGCGCATCATGATCATCCTCACGCAGAAAGTGCGAATCGTTATCGCACACCAGCGGAAGCGAAAACTCCTCCGCTAACTTAATCAGCAGCGGATTAATCGCGTTCTGTTCCGGGATGTGATGCTGCAACTCCACATAAAACCGGGGAACCGGGTCCCCTGCGGTCGCCGCGAACGTCTCCGCGTGCCACGCCGCAGATTCCCGGGCCGCCTCCCAATACTTCTTATCCGAAGTCCGATGAAAATCCAGCAGATGATCGCCGATCTCGCTGCCCAAGTGCCCGTTGATCGCGATCAGCCCACACGCATGGGCCCGGAGCAACTCCCGATCGATCCGCGGCTTGTAATAAAACCCCGTCAGAAACGCCTGCGAACACAAATACATCAGGTTCTGCCAACCCGTGTTGTTCATCGCCAGCAGCACCGTGTGATAACCACCCTCGCCCCCGCCGCTATACGTGCGGTCGGTCCGAGGTTTGCCCGGCGGCGTGACATACGCCTCAACCCCAAGAATCGGCTTGATGCCCCGATCCTTACAAGCCTGGTAGAAAGCCACCGCCCCGAAGATGTTGCCGTGGTCGGTGATCGCGACCGCATCCATCCCCAGTTCCGCCACGCGATCCACCAATCGCTCAATCTGATTGCCCCCATCAAGCAGCGAATACTCAGTGTGCAGATGTAAATGGACAAAGCTCGATGGCGTGCCATCCGAAAGCGGCTTTACCGCAGATTTGGTTCCCTCAGTGGCCATAAGCACAAAATCATATGAACCACCGAACAGATCAACGGCCCCGCCCCACGCCCCAATCACTTCGATTTTGCCCGCCGTCAGCTTGTGCGGGCACCCCGCCTCACATTTGCAAACGTTCTCGATAGCTCATGCGTCCGGAGTGCCGATAGTTCAGGCGGTCCGCCGCAGTTGGCCGCGAAAGCCCTTACCCTTCGCTTCCAGCCCCTTCCACACGGATGTCGAAGGACAGCGGTCACGCGGCACCGAGAAGCCACTGTTTTCGATTCGACACCCGCGTTATGGCAAAGAAACTTTCTGCCCAGTCAGTCAACTCGCTGAAGACCTACGCCTCCGCCGCAGCGATTACGCTGCTCTGCGGCGGGCTCGTCGCCGCGATGGTCTTCGGCAACTCCTCGCTCGAACGTCGGGCATCTGCCGTGCTAGATCCCCATGAGGTCATCATCGATATGGTCTGGCCCGCCGCTCGCGCCGAGGCAGATTCCCAAGCAGCCGCCGACAAGATTCCCCGCACTTGGATGCCCTTGGCGTGCCGCGAACAGATCCTCTCACTCGCAAAAACCGCCGCAAGCCCATCGAGCGACCTTCTTAAGGCCGAGCAGTTATCGCGAATCAGCAAAGCCCTCGAACAGAGCGGATGGTTTGCCAAGCTGCCCCTCATCACTCGCAAGCCCGGCGGGGTCATCAGGGTCGATGGTCAATGGCGCATTCCTGCGGCGAACGTGCGGCACGCCAATCAATCTTACCTCATCTCTTGGGACGGCCGCCCGATGCCCACGGGCGTTGAGACCAGCCTCTCAATCTTTGATCCCGCAGTAGGCCCGCCGCGTGATTCAACCGGCGATCGCGACTTTACGCGGCCTTGGGGCGGCGAAGACGTCGCCGCGTGCCTTGAGCTGCTTTCCAAGTTAAGTGTTCAGCCCTGGCTGGGCCAGGTACAGGGGATTGATGCCTCACAATACGCCAAGAGCGGCACACTCATTATCGTCACCGATAATAATACCAAGGTCGTCTGGGGCGGCAGGCCAAGCAAGCCCGCCTTAGGCGAAGTAAGCACCTCACAAAAGTTAGAGCACCTGCGCCAACTCGTCAAAGACACCAAGCGAATCGACGCCAACTACCCGTTGATTTATATCAATCAGGAACGCCTGCAGTTTGATATCTCGGCAACAGCCACAGCGATACGCCTGCCCGAAGAACTTGCAGCGAAGATCGCCGATAGTGAAGATGATGCGGGGCGGTAAGGCCGGGGCTTGTGAAGCTGATAGTTACTTAGTGGCGTTTTGCTGATCGAGAGCTTTGAACCTTTAAGCGGCGGCAGCGGGCAAGCACTGCGAATCTGAAGGTCTTTCACGAGTTAAGCTCGTGGGTAACACGCCAGTTTGAATATGTTTAACCAGAGAAGGCGCTATGGCCAGCCCCCGAAGCCGCCCCCTGCATCTTTAAGTAGAATGTAACTTCGTCCGATCGTAAGTTTTCAAGGTCAAACCCAGGCGCGCGAGATCCACTGAGCAAAGGCACCTATCAGGAACCTATTGCCAACCGGCGCCCGCCAGAAAAGCGTCTCCCTTCGGAATTAACTTTTGTCGCAGTCTGTTAAGTTCCGCTCGCCGACCTGGATATGTGGTCAAGCCGGAATCAAGCAGGTGCTCAATGGCAAGAAGGGATGCATCCGGCCTGCCGAGGGTGAATGGCCCCCTAAGCAAAGAACATAAGCTAATCTCGATGCTCCGCAACCGCTCTACGCAGCGGATCAACCTTGGTCGCGTGTACCCGGTGATCGCTTCCGAGCCATTCCCACCCCGGTCTGGCGGCGGGTCGCCCGCCAGAGGTTCCTGCGCAAGGTCATCCTCTAGCTCGGTTCGGGTGACACTCCCCGAGCGAATCTGACCCTCCCCGCTGCCCGTAAACAGCGCGGGGGTTAGCAAGGCCCCCAGCATAACTGCGGCTATTCTGGCCTTAGCGCTGAAGCCTCTTTCGCGCCGACAATGCTTCATGTGCTTTATAAGTACCCTGTGCTGATTGAAAGGACAAGATCACCCCAAAGATCACAGGGCATCGTTCAAATTTTTTGCCTCGTAAAAGCGTATCCTCCTTCCTCCCCGCGCTCCACGTAACTCCCCCCCGCGATTTCCAATGATATCATTTACATCCCTACATCACCACATGTTGCCTTATTGCCCACCCACGCAAGATTCCCTCTCACGCGGTTAAGTCACTCCGCATCCATTCCTTCCGCCTAGCACCCCCACCCTCTCGCTAAGTCGTTACTATCACAGGAGTTATGCAATGCGTAACCGGCGCACGGTACCGGCACCTGGCCCCACCGCTGCCGCCGCCCTTCCGCCGCCCTCCCCTCATGAAGAACATCCTCATTACCACCATTGGCTCCGCGGGCGACATCCACCCCTTTATCGCCGTCGGTATCGCCCTCGCCCGCCGCGGCTGCCGCGTCACCGTCCTCACCAATCCTTACTACGAAGAACGCATCCGCGCCGCCGGCCTTTTGTTTGCCCCCGTGGGAACCCGTGAGGATCTCTTCCGTGTGCTAGAAGACCCTGCGCTCACCAAGCCCTGGCGCAGCCCATTACTTATTATCCGCGAGTTAATCGGGGGCAGCGTTGGCCCCACCATCGCCGCCGTCAACGCCCAGATAGCCCAGCGCAAGGTAGATCTTATCGTCCGCCACCACATAAGCCTGGGTAGCCGGTGGGTCGCGCAGAAACAAAACATCCCGTGTGTTACGTGTGTGCTGGCCCCGCTCTTCATGATGAACCCAAACGCACCCGCGGTGCACCACCCTTCCCAATCACTCAACGCTTCGCCCAGAATCATGCGGATGCGACTGGCGTTCAACAAATATCTCTTACGTTTACTTTACGATCGCCCCCTCAACCGCCAACGACGCATCCACGGCTTTCCTAACGAGCGCGACCTCTTCCGCACCGAGATACAGAGTTGCGATAAAGTCCTGGGCTTATGGTCCCGCGCCTTCCGCCCGCCGATAGACGGCGACCCCGCCAATGTTACCATCACCGGCTTCTGCACCTTTGATTCAAGCCCCGCCCAGCAGGCCGACAACCACGACCTTACAACGTTCCTGGAGGAATGTAAGCAATTCGGACCGGGCCTGCTCGTCTTCACGCTTGGCACCAGCGTCGTCCATCACAGCAACGGCTTCTATGAGCTCGCCGCGGCCGCCGCGGCCGCCCTAAAACTCCCCGCCGTTCTGCTCGTCGGTGATGCAAAGTACGCGCCCAAAACGCTCCCGCAGAGCGTGCGCGCCTTTCCGTACGCCCCATATTCCCTCCTCTTCCCCGCCGCCACCGCCATCATCCACCACGGCGGCATCGGCACCACCGCCGCGGCGATGGCGCACGGCAAGCCCACCGTAATTATCCCCTTCGCCAACGACGAGTTCGATAACGCCGCCCGCGCCCAACAACTCGGCGTCTCGCTCACCCTCCTCGCAACCCGCCTCTCCGCTGCGCGACTCCGCGACACGCTCGCTCACCTCACCTCGCAGCCCGCGTTCTCGCAGGCCGCGCACGCCCTCGCTACCAGAATGGCGGCAGACCAAGGCCCTTCCGACGCAGCCGACGCGATTCTCGGACTGCTGACAAGTCGATAACCTTTATTGTTAACGTAACATTACGAAGCGCACCCTCGCCCTCCCCGCGCCCGTGTAACTATAAAAACCGCGAGCCAGCTTCGCTGCGAGCCTACGCGACCGTTGCAACTGGTCTGAACCTACTCCGCACTCCGCAACGTACAGCCAGTTGGTGGCGACCACTTCATACATCCTGCAAACACTCCGATACGAAACTTCGCTAGCAGAACCTTCTACAAAACTCCATTCGGGAACCCAAGGCAAGCGTACCGGAAGCAAGCCGCAGTGCGCCAGCGCCGCCACTCGCAAATTAAACATTACATTCAACACCCCCGCCCAGTCCGCCTCAGCAACGTAACCCAAGCAAAAGACCGCCCCGACCACCTCACCCGAGTAAGGCAACACCCACAGTGTCTGAGTTAGGTTCAAAACACGAGTCGACAAGTCCCCCGCATTCCGGGCCGGCGCCGCACGCCCAAGCCCCAACCCAGCCGACAGTCCCACAAGCCAACCAAGTTGCCCGCTCAGCCCTATCCCTCGCCGCCTCCGCCAGAGAAGCCTTCGTCCTCTCTTCTTGCAACGGCGATGAGCAACTATTAACTCAAGTCCGCGCCTTACTCCACCAAGCCGAAGCCGTCACCTCCGTCAGCGGCTTCACGCACGAGCAGCCCGCGGCGATACATAATCCTTCCGATGGCCACCTGACCCGCCTGGGTTCTTACACCATCATGGGCCTGCTGGGCGAGGGAGGCATGGGCCACGTCTACCTGGCAGAGCAGGATCGGCCCCGCCGCACCGTGGCACTTAAGATTATGCGTCGCGGCAGCGTCTCCCCCGCGTTGCTGCGCCGCTTCGAGCACGAATCGCAAATGCTCGCCCGGCTGCAACACCCCGGAATTGCCCAAATCTACGAAGCCGCAACCGCGCAGACCCCCCAAGGCCCCCTCCCCTTCTTCGCGATGGAATACGTGAAGGGCAGATCCTTAATCGAACACGCCTTCGCCCTCAACTTAAGCACCCGCGACCGTATGTCGCTCTTCGTCCGAGTCTGCGGCGCGGTGCAGCACGCCCACCAGAACGGCGTGATCCACCGCGACCTTAAACCCGCAAACATAATTGTCGATAACACCGGCCAGCCCAAAGTCCTCGACTTCGGCATCGCCCGCTCTACCGATGCCGACCTCGCCACACTCCACACCCAGGCCGGGCAAGTCATCGGAACGGTCCCTTACATGTCCCCCGAGCAGATCGCGGGCGATCCCAACGCGATTGATACCCGCAGCGATGTCTACGCCCTTGGTGTAATATTATTCGAGCTTCTCACCGGTCGCCTCCCGCTCGCGGTGATCGATCGCCCCATGGCGGAAGCCGCTCGCATGATCCAGTTTGATGAGCCCGTTGGCATCGGCTCGGTCGATCGCACCCTCCGCGGCGACATCCAAACCATCGTCGGCAAAGCCCTCGAAAAAGACCGCACCCGCCGCTATCAATCCGCCTCCGACCTCGAAGCCGATATCGAGCGCTTCCTTCGCGATGAGCCTATCCTGGCCCGCGCGCCGTCAATTACGTATCAACTTTCCAAGTTTGCCCGTCGCAACCGCGCCTTTGTCGGCGGCGTCTGCGCGGCGGTTCTTTTGCTCGTCGCCGGCGCGACCGCGACTTCCTGGCAGGCCGTGCTCGCTACCCGCGGCCAGCACTTGGCCGAGCAACGTAAGCTCGAAGCCGATGCCGCCCGTTCCAGGGCACAGTCCGATGCGCAAAACGCTAAGAACGCCAGCGCGTTCATCGCCGACATGCTCAACGCCGTCAACCCCGAAGAAGGCAACGCAAAAGATATCACCGTCCTCGAAATGGTCGATCGCGCCGCCCAACGCCTTCGAGATGATGTAAGCGATGATGTAAA
>CAYVFW010000136.1:6816-8775 GCA_964450325.1 uncultured Phycisphaeraceae bacterium
AAACAAAGATGTAAACAAAGATGTAAGCGATGATGTAGCCAACGTTACTACCCCGCCCCACTCCCTCGCCAGCACCCACCAGACAGCCGCGAATCCTTACGTAAGGATGAGCGCGCACAACACCCTGAGCAGCACCTACCGCGCGCTCGGCCGCGTCTCCGATGCCATCGCGCAGGCCCGCAGCGCGGTTAACGCCGCCCTCCAGCTCGGCCCTGCTTACGAGCTGGATGCTATTAGCGCCAAGCGCACCCTCGCGATGGCCATAAGCGAAACCGCCGATTACGAAGCGGTCGAGTCCCTCACCCGCGAGTGTTTAGCCGCGCTTGAAGCTCTGCAGACTGCCGCCGTGAACCGCAGCACTCCCGTAACCGCCAACGCACGCGACGCCCACACCGCCACGATCAACGACATAAACAACGGTTACTCAACGCTCGATGCCCGAACCATCGATGTCGAGCACGCCATGACGCTTGGCGAACTCGGCCGCGTGCAGCACTTGCGCGGCCGCTACGCAGAGTCAGAGGCGACGATCCGCCGCACGCTCGAACTCCTCACCCGCCTCGTGGGCGAAAGCCACCCCGATGTGCTCACCAATCTTGATCACTTAGGAATTACATGCCTCGCGCAAAATAAGTTCGCAGAGGCCATCGCAACGCTCGAACACACCCGCGCACTCCGCGAGAAAGCCTTCGGCCCCGACTCCGCCGTCACCGCCTACACCCTCAACAATCTCGCCAACGCCTACCAGCGCAGTGGCGACAATGCCAAAGCCCTCGAGCTTCTCACCCGCGTCGTGACTATTCGCCAGGCCCTTCTTCCCCCCCGCCACCCCAGCCTGCTCGTCTCGATGTCCAATCTCGCCGTCGCACTCACCACCGCCGGCCGATTCAAAGAAGCCCAGCCCTTACTCCGCGAATCGCTCGAAGCCCAAATCGCAGTCCTGGGCGAAGCCCACCCCAAAACGATGCTGGCGATGGGCAACCTCGCCTTTGTCTGTGAAGACCTCGGCGAACTCGACGAGGCCGAAAAACTCTTCCGCCAAGTTGTAACATTACGTCGTCGCGTCGGCCTGACCGACCCGCAGGCCTGGCCCCAACTCAACAATCTCGCCATGCTCCTGGCCAAACGTAATAAGCTCGAAGAAGCCGCAGAGATCTACGCCCAAACCGTCTCCCTTTCCATGGCCAACGCCCCCGCGAACGATCTCTCAACCGCCATCTTCAGAAGTAACTATGGCGAGTGCCTCACGCGCCTGGGCCGCACCCACGAAGCCGCAGACCACCTCGCCGCGAGCCACGCCACCCTCACCGCCCTCCTGAAGCCAGACCACCCCCGCATCGCCACCTCACTCCGCCGCCAGGCCGACCTCGCCAAAGCAATCGAAAGCTCGCTGGAAGTCGCCGAGAAGTAGCGTCAACAAATCGATCAGACTCTGGCTTGTTGTGGCTGCGATCATGGCGTTGCGTTTGGGTTTTCGGTTGGCGGCTGGGCGAACAGGTTGTCGCAACGTGGCTCATTTATTGGCACGCCGATTTCGCTCTTGAACGTCTGAAGGTCAGCGTCATAAGTGTGGATCTGCTTCAGCTCCTTGATTGTCTTCGCAGTAGCAAGATGGATCGCGTCGGCTGGTTTTAGTTTCTTCTTCTCAGCCATCGCGCTGCGCATCAGGGCACGAGCAATCCAAGCGACACTCTGATCCAACTCAACAATCTTGATGGGCGACGGCGGGAGCCACAGTTTGTTGATCGCCTCTTCCACTTCCTCGCTCAGTAGCCTGCCGTCTTTCTCGGCCTTTGCGTACGCAACCTCTACGATTGTAATCATCGAAGTATAAATTTCTATTGTTGCATTTTCGCAATCCTCCAGCATCGATTCGATGGTCGAAAGTCGATCGGTCGTTCCCTCGATGAATGACACAAAAACACAGGCATCCCAGTAGTATTTGAGCGGCGGATCGCC
>CAYVFW010000137.1:0-8723 GCA_964450325.1 uncultured Phycisphaeraceae bacterium
GGTGTCGATGCTGGAGTCCGCCGTCGCCGCGTTGTGGGAACTTGACACTGCGGCGTCGCTGCGTGTTCGCCAGTCTGATGACCATGTGGACGAAGAGGAAGTAGCAATCGAAGGGCGCACCCACGAGCTGCTCGCGTTGCACCACCCTTTTGGCCGAAGTTTTCGCGCTTTGGTCTTCATTTTGAAAGTAAACGCCGAGCTGGAGCGCGTGGCTGATCACGCGGCTTCAATCGCGAAGCAAACCCCCAAGATCGCCGCGGCGGTGCCCCCCGGCGTCACTATTCGGTGGCCCACCGCACTTCGCGAGCTTGGCCAACGAGTACCGGCAATGTGCCACCAACTGATGCGTGCCGTGCTGGATGAAGACGTCGAGGCGGCGAGGCTTTTGGTGCGCTCGGACGAGGTCATCGATGAGCTGGAGCGGCGGCTGTTTGAAGAAACTCAGGACTTGGTGCGGCAGCTCCACCGCACCGATGCGGCACTTACTATCGGAATTCTGGTTTATCGCATCGGGCGCGAACTTGAGCGTGTGGGCGACCTGATGGCGTCTGTCGCTGAAGATGTGGTGTATGTCGCGACGGGCGAGATTATTCGGCATGAGAAGCGGCGGCGGCCCAAGACTTAAGTGGTGCCCCCTGAGCCCATGGCGTTCGCCAGTTTAATATTATGTGTGAGTGGTGAAGAGCGACGAGCAGGCCATTTATCAGGGTCACGCGAGCTTTTTCTGCATAACGTTGCTTACTTCCAGCAAACTAGCAACGTACACAACATGACTCAACCCGCCGGTCAAACGTTATATATGTCCGTGTCCGCCCGCAAGACGCGCGAAAAGGCCCTTCATTAGTCCCTCCTGTTTACTCCCCGAGTAAGCCCGGGTCGATTGTAAATTATTGAGGCTCGGCCGCATCGCGCACCGCAAACCCAACCAGCACCTCGCAAAGTGCGGCGTAACTTATCCCGCACGCCGCGGCGGACTTGGGAACGAGCGATCGGGCGGTGAAGCCGGGCATTGTGTTTACTTCAAGCAGATAAGCCACGCCGCTCTGATCGAGCATGAAATCGATACGGGCCAAATGTCGCGCGCCCATCGCGCGGAAAATTGCTTGCGCCCACGATCGCACTTGCGCGCCTGTGTTACCGGGGAGGGGAGGGTTCACGGTGTATTGCGTGTCGCCCCGAATGTACTTGGCATTGTAATCATACACCCCTTCGGCCGGGATGATCTCGATAGGTGCCAGTGCCTGCCCGTCAAGAATCGGCACGGTTAACTCGCGGGCCTTCATGATCATCCGCTCGATCATATAAACTCGAAGGGGGTTACTCCGCTGATCGGCGCGGACGAGTTTCATCGCATCATCGAGGCGAGCCTGGGTAGAGCAGACATGCAGGCCAACGCTGGAGCCATCATGCACGGGTTTAAGCACTGCGGGAGACGCGAATGGAGCCGCTTCGCCCGCATCGGCGGGATTCAGCACACAGGCGTCGGCGGTGGGTATACCTAACTTCGCGGCGAGTAACTTCGTCGCCATTTTGTCCATGGCTAACCGGGCCGCGCTGGCTTGGCAGCCCACGAAGGGGCGGCCATCTCGTAACATAATCTCTTGCAGCGGGCCGCCTTCGCCAAAGCCCCCGTGCAGAACCGGAAAGATAACCTCACCGGGCAGGCGGGCCAGTTGGTCCGCGGTGATCTGATCGATGATCTCGTAGTGAACTGATATGTTGCGCGAAGCCAGGGCATCCGCCACCCCCTTGCTGCTTAGCAAGCTTACATCGCGTTCTGCGTCGGGGCCGCCGCCTAACACCAGCACGCTGGGGAGTGAAGTCGTCATCAGGCCGTAGGGTACTTAGGCTGGCGAGTTCGCAAGCAGGCAATGGGCACAAAGTCGCGAGCGGCTGCGTGAGTCCGCCGGTGCCTTCCAGCCGGAATTGTCGCCCACGCTCATGAATCGCGCTTTGACAAGAACCCAGGCGAGGTTGTGATGCACCCCGGCGTCGCCACCTCATCAAGCCGCAGCACGAATCGCCGTTTGGGGCGAGAGCACAAGTCGGCGAACCGTCGCCGCGGCGTTCGCGGCGTCGCCCGTCGCTGCGGCCCGGAGTTGTGCGATGAGTTGAGCGTTTTCCCACGTCCCGCCGCCAGATGCGGGCTCGGTGGCATGGGATGCGGAGCGCCGCAGTGAGCTGATGCCGCTGTAAGCGGTGGGCTCAAGATTCTCCGCGTCGTAGGCCAGCTCTTCGTGCAGTTTCTCGCCCGGCCGGGCACCGGTAAGACGGATGATGGCCTTGGGCCCGCCTGTGCGCGAGGGCGACGCATCCGCCGGGTTAGTTATATTACGATCGGCTTGCGGGAGTATGTCGCCGTGTGTTTCGTGCTGAGGATCATAACCACACATCCGCACAAATCGTTCGGCGAGCTCGAGGATATGAACGGGCTTGCCCATGTCGAGAACATAAATGCTTGAGTCGGGGTGCTCGATGGTGCTCGACTGGATGACGAGGGCCGCGGCCTCGTGGATCGTCATGAAGTAGCGGGTCATGCGTGGGTCGGTCACTGTAATTGGGCCACCCTCGGCAAGCTGGGCGGACCAGATGGGTAGCACGCTGCAGGCCGAGCCCAGGACATTGCCGAACCGAACCATGCAGAGGTGAGTCTGAACACGCTGTTCTGATCGGCCCAGACCTTGTACGTACATCTCGGCGAGCCGCTTGGTCGCGCCCATAATACTCGAAGGATTCACCGCTTTGTCTGAAGAGATCATAACAAAGCGTTCGGCACCCGCGGCTACCGAAGCATCGGCCACGCTCTTGGTGCCCAGAACATTATTTATGATCGCCGCGCTGGGGTGATCTTCCATAAGTGGGACGTGCTTATGGGCGGCCGCGTGAAATACCGCGTCCGGCCGGGCACGCATGAAAAGCCCAAGCGTGCCCTCTTCGTCGGTGCAATCGTGCAGCACCGCACGCCTCGCGATCAACGGAAAGCGAGCGCCGATCAATCGATCGATCTCAAAGAGCGCGTTCTCGCTCCGCTCTACCAGGATGAGCTCTTGCGGTGCGAAAGTCGCGACGATGCGGCAGATCTCGCTGCCGATGCTGCCCCCTGCGCCGGTGACGAGCACCCGCTTACCTTCCAAGGCACGCGACACCGCTCGCCGATCAATACCGTGGGGTGTGCGGCCGATTAACTCTGATAGGTTGATATTCGAAAGTAAGTTCGGCCCGCGGGCAAGCCCATGACGATGATCCTGCGGGGTCGTAAGAATGCTGTCGGCCAGAGTGGGCGCTTCGCGCACGGGCAGGCCCAGCTCGATGCATCGGGAGAGCACCTGTTGACGCGCCAAACTACCCCGATCAAGACTTATAATCGCCACCGAGAGGCCCACAGCCTGATGGATGTTCGCGAGCTCGCTCTGGCCGCCTAATACTTGCACGCCCCCGATGAAGCCCAGCTCCTCTGAGGCTTGGTCGCCGGACGTGGCCGGAGCGCCGATGATAATGCACCCCACGGGACATCGTAACTTATGTTCCGCTCGATAGAGCGCAATCAGCGGCCGGATCGACCCGGCGGTGCCGATCAGAACGGCCCGGCGTGTTAACATGCTGATGCCCCCGCCCTTTACGTCGCCCCCGGAGAAGGTCTGTTGAGTTGCGGCAGCGTGGATATTCTCGCCCGGTTGTTTCATTTGCAAGAGGTCGTCCAGTCCCAGCGGTCCGATCGCTGAATCAGCGACCGCCGCGACGGGCGAGGATCGGCGTATGAGCGGGGCGGCGGGCGACCGCATTGGGTGATGTGCGTGAGATTCATCCATCATGCCTGTATCGGGCAGCGGGTGAGCAGCCAGCGTAGTTCAGACGGTACGGATCGCCTATGTAGTGGATAGAAAGCAAGCCACGGGCCTGCACTTCCACCTTGCAAGGGGGTAC
This sequence comes from uncultured Phycisphaeraceae bacterium, assembly GCA_964450325.1. Lineage (GTDB taxonomy): Bacteria > Planctomycetota > Phycisphaerae > Phycisphaerales > UBA1924 > UBA2402. The sequence goes on from CAYVFW010000137.1 coordinate 3,925, forward strand.
CCTCCAGTGCGCGGTGAGGCGGATTATTCATATTCGGGGCCGCACGGCCGGAAGCACGATCGGACGTAGTTCCATGATTGGCAGATTGAGCGGTCTACTTATATCGTTGGAATCGTTGACGGCGCTGGTAGCAGTGGGGGACGGTGGACTTGCGTACGAAGTAAGCGTTCCCGCATTTCTTTCCGCGCGGCTCACCGCACTCATTGACAAGCCTGTTACATTTATAACGTACCACTATCTTGAGGGCCAAGGGCAGGGGTCTAGCTTCGAGCCGCGGTTGATCGGTTTTTTGTCAAGCCGGGACCGCGCTTTCTTCGAGCTTTTCACGACTGTCAAGGGCATCGGAAATCGCAAAGCGCTTCGAGCCATGGCGATAGAGCCATCCGAGATCGCCGCGGCGATTGCAGGGAAAAACGCCGCGGCTCTCACCAAGCTCCCCGAGATCGGCAAGCGCCTCGCGGAGACAATTATTGCAGAGTTAACCGGGAAGGTAGAGTCGTACATGAGTATCAGTGAACACGCGATGGTGGAAGCCGCGGCTCGCGCGGGCCCGGCGACCACCGCCCATGAGCAGGAAGCGATACTCGCGCTGATGGCGCTAGGTGAAATGCGGCCGGATGCCGAGCGATACGTAACACGAGGCTTGGAGAAAGCACGAAGGGAGCGGGTGGAAATTACAACGGCCGAGGCTTTGCTTGAGCAGGTCTTCGCGCTCCGGGCGGGGTAAGAGCGATAGAAGGAGCCAGAGATTGCCGTGAAGCCGTTGATGGACAGTGGCGTACTTTACGTTTTCGGGTTCGTGCTAATGCTGAAAATGAGCGACATGGTTACACTTCGCCTGAGCGGTATACAGTAACGGCGGTGTCGTTAAAAGTAATTTTGACTACCGACCGTGTTCTGAATGACGGTTGACTCGTGTCGAAGGAATTACAATGCAAACCAACCCACCAGAGTATTTCGTTACCGCCGATTTTGTTATATCCGAAGCCGGGTTAGCAAGCGTGTTATCGCGTGAATCCGAGTATGCGGATATAGCGTTCCTTACGGCGTTTCGCCTTGAAATACCGTTAGAGGAAAACAGAAGGCGTAACAAAGAGTTACAGGCTAAAATTAAAGCGCGGGGGTTATTCGCGTATCACGTAATTGGTCACTGGCGGGCGTCTCAAGACTCCACGGTCGCGTACAAGGGTTGCCCCGAAAACGCACCGCCTGACACGATTGAAGAAGTGTTCATGCTTATAAAGCGTACCGACGTAAGTCGTGTTGACTTTCAAGCGCACATCTTATCGTTTGTAAAAGAGTACGGACAAGATTGCGCACTCGTAAAACAGGATGAGTTCTATTACCTTCACTTCCGGGATGGTACGCAAGAACGCAACGATGATCGTAGTCGGTTTAGTATCGCACAAGCGTACAGCCAGCACGTTAAGAAACTGGATATACCGTTTGTGTTTGAGGGTTTACTAGTACCCGGAAGTATCTCCGGGTACAGGGTCGCAAAAAACGAAGGGATCGTGTCGACTATTCTACCGGGACTCTTGGTAGGGGAAATACTTTCAGAGCGGATCGAAAGACTACCGAAGAGTTAATAAAACGCCGTGCAATCGGGGAGCTTGCCCAACGGCAACTACACATCCCATCACTTCGTCTCTGTGCAAGTTACCACAGCAGCCGGCGGGAGCTCGGGTGGAAAACTTACACTTCCGCAAAGAATACAACTACCCACTGCGTAGGGGTACGACGGTATGAGAGTTGATCGCATTCAAGCCCAAGCCACGTATCCCTTGAGGTGGGCGATTCTGCGGCCCGATCAGCCGCGTGAGTCGGTGATCTTCGATGGCGATGCTGACCAGGAGAGCGTCCACTTCGGTGCCTGCGATGAAGCGGGCGAAGTCTGCGGGGTCGCGAGCATGTTTCATAAGGGCCCCGCCGCGGATGCACCCCATGTGCTCGCCGCGCCCGCGCACGTTCGTGCCCTTCTCGCCTCGACGAGTGCTTGGCAGCTGCGGGGAATGGCGACCTCTGGACAAGCGCGCGGGAAAGGCGTCGGAGGGCTTTTGTTGAAAGCCTGCCTCCACCACGTCGCAACCGTCGAATTGGCAGTCATAACCACCGATTTAACCCGCGACGCTGTGGTGCCGGTTCGTCTCTCAGAGAGATACATCTTTTGGTGCAACGCGCGCGAAACCGTCGAGGGCTTCTACCGGCGGTACGGATTGGTCGTCTCCGGGTCTGCTTATGATGTTCCCACCGTCGGTCCGCATATCTTCATGTGGAAGATTCTGGACATCTAGGCAAACGCGGCGGGCAACGTTACTTGCTCCGCCGCTCAACCAACTATCGCCGGTAACTATCGCCGGACGATTACCGCTCGCCCGGCGCGAAGTTCCCCTGACCCGAGCCCATCAGCACTCGCTGAAAAAACCGGACCTGTCGGGTGTGCAGCTGCACTACAGCTTCGGGCTTGTTCACCATGTGTGTAAAGCCCGAGAGCGGAATAAACTCAAAGTTCCTCGATGAATCAAAGAGCTTCTTGGCCAGCTTCAGGCTGTGTACAAAGTAAACATTATCATCAGCGGTGCCGTGGATAAGCATAAACGGCACTCGCAGATCCTCGCAGTACGTAAGCACGTCGGAGTCCTTGTACCCGCGCGCGTTTTCCTGGGGCAGCCCGAGGTAACGTTCCGTGTAGTGAGTATCGTAATCTTCCCATGAGCAGACGGGCGCACCCGCGATGGCGCACCGATAGATATCGGGCCGCTGCATCGCGGCCATCGCCGAGAAGTAACCGCCAAAGCTCCACCCGAAAATTCCCACGTGTTGTAAGTCAAGCTCCGGATATTTCTTGCCCAGCAGCGAGAGCACCGTTGTCTGATCTTCCAAGGGTGTCTGTATAAAGTTGTTCTTGATAGCCCGCTCCCATGCGCGCCCCCGCCGCTGCGTGCCGCGGTTATCGATCGCGACGACGATGAAGCCGTGCTCCGCATAATACTGGTGCAGCAGGTAGCGCCTTGAGCTCGAATCAACACTCGGCGCGGCCGGCCCGCCGTACACGCTTACGATCACCGGGTACCGTTCACCCGCCTTGAACGCCCGCGGACGTACGATCGACGCATAATACTCAAGCCCGTTCGCCGCCCGCACCGAGGTAAGTTCTACGTTGGGCCGTACGCCCGGAACTTCCGCCACCGAGGGTATCTCGCCGATGGTCTTCCACGTAGAGTTACGATTAGTTTTCACCACCCATGCCGGTTCTCCGTTAAGCGTTGCCGACGATTCAACGTATGTTCTATTATCCTTGCTAAAGGTTTGGGAATAGATCCCCGGCCCCTGATTCAACAGTTCAGGAGCCCGCCCAGGAGCATCGAGCGACACGACCGCGCCATGGAGCTGCGTAGGCACCGCCGAAGTACTTATATAGGCCTTGCCCCCCGCACCATCCAGCGACAGACAGTTGATGAACGGATACCCCGGCGGAGTAATGACCGACCGCAGCGACCCATCGCGATTGCGCAGCTCAAGTCGCGCAAAGTCGGTCCCGGGGGGCGTGGTGGCCTCGTACTGCTCGCTCACCCACAAAAAGCCCGAGCCATCCTCAAGCCATTTCGGGCACGATTCGTAAATATTAATCCAAGTCGGATCGCGCTCTGTAAGTAACGCGGTGGTGGCACCTGTTTCCACATTTACCGCCAGCAGCACCTGTTCGGTTTGATTACGATTCTGCACGAGCAGCGTGAGCGGTGAGTTCTTTTCCCATGTCACCGTCGCCAAATATGGGTATTTCTCCCGGTCCCAGTCGATCCACTGCGCTTCACCAACCTTGCCCTCGACGATGGGCGTTATCGCCAGCTTAACCGCCGCGTTCTTCTTGCCAGCCCGGGGGTATGGCCATGTCTGCGGGGCCTTCGCCGGGTCGGATGGATCGCCGATATAGAAAGTCTCCACCCCCTCGTTATCCGTCTGCTGATAGCAAAGATACTTACAATCCGGGCTGAACCAGTAACCGCGAAAGCGGCCCATCTCTTCCTGCGCCACAAACTCGGCTGTGCCGTTGGTAATCTCGCCACCGGCGCCCGTCGTCGCCGTCCACCACCGCCCGGCCGCCAGATCGTGAATCATTACTTCGTCGTTGCGTACCGCCGCGAGTAGCCGGCCATCGGGGCTGAACCGAGCATCATAAGGAAAGCCGCTTGCGCCCGTCACCTCGCGCTTTACGCGCGTGCCCCGGTCAACAACAAACAACCGGTCCGAGAGCGGCACGAGAATCTTCGAACCATCTTTGCTCAGCGAAAAAGAACTAATTCCCCGGCTGTTCATCCGCATCCGTTCCCGGCGCGCCTGCTCTTCAGGTGTTAATATTTCGTCCTTGCCCTCCAGCAGCTCCGCGGCCGTCAGCAGCAAGCGGCTCTCCCCGCTCGCGCAGTCAAACTCATAAAGATCTCGCACGATGGTTCCCTCGGCCGTCCGAAGAAACAGGACCGCCGACCCATCGGGCGTTGGCGTTATCGCGATGGGTGTTCCGCTACGAAACCGGTCTGTCGCGGCGTACGCCGCCAGCAGATCCGCCGCGGCCTTAGGAGTGGGCTTTTCCATGGATTGTTGCTTAATTGTGTTGAGCCTTGGGCTCTGGGCTGAGCCAGAACCTCGCGCGGACCCATCACCGGCCCGCGGCGAGCACGCCGTCGCGCCCATCACCAGCATCATTCCAACAACCGATAGCACGGACGCCCGGCGTGTTAAGCGAACCGAGAAGTTTAGTGAGCCCAGCCGCGTAACTGGCGCGGTAGTGGGGGTGGTGT
>CAYVFW010000138.1:0-8641 GCA_964450325.1 uncultured Phycisphaeraceae bacterium
CCCCTCTCCCCCCTACTTCCGATCATACATAATCGTAACCGTACCCTCGTTCGCCGTCAGCACAATCGGGTTAGTACCACCCTCTATCGTGGCGTAATACTCTTTCCCCGTCGTCCGCGCATCGATGATGTTGGCCCGGTCCAGGTCCATCAGCAGTCGGCCCTTGACCACCCGCGCGTGCAGCCGGCCCGTGGACCCCGCGGGAAGGCGCAGGTCCAGGCCGCCGCGGCCTGTCTTAATCGTAACTGAATCGACAATCGGCGAGCCCGCGATGATCCGCGTGCCGCCCCAGTTGCCCGCCCACGCGGTCGATGTGTTATTATCTACATCGATGCTCCCGCCAATGCCTTTGGCCTCCACCCGCCCATCGCTATTGCGCAAACGTAACCCCGCACACGCGGGAACGCGCACCCGCAGGTTCGTAAACTTAGCTTGCGCGTTGCCCGGGCTGGAACTTATGATCCGCAGGATCGGTCGCCCGCTCTGCACGACCACCGCGGCGGTCACAAAGTCTCGCTCCCACGCCCCGGCATCGGTCACACCCTTCTCCCCCGCCTCCACCACCACGCCCGCCCATACCGCCGGAACCAGATACTCGGGCGATGCCTCAATGGTCACGCTTCCCCGCTGGTTGTCGATGTCCAAGGCCAGCAAACTCCAGTTCACCGCCGCGTCGCTCCCCTCAATCGCCACCGACTCACCCTTCTCCCCAAACTGCTCCGCTCCCGACTCCCGGGTAATCGCCACCTCCTGCTCCCTGTCCAGCCGCGCGCAACCGCCAAGCATCGACGACGCGGCGACGCCGCCCGCCAACAAGACCAAGGCCAAGGCTAAAAACGAACGGCGAGGAGAGGGCAAATAATGCATGATTGTCGTGCAGCCTGTTTTTCGTGTGTCTGCGTTGTACGGTTTCTTGCCGATACGAACATCAGCCTATTTAGCAAATCAGAAGGCGATGTCGTGCGGCGATCTTTTCTATCGGTCACCCACCACCTAGCATAGGAATGCCAACCACTAGAAGGCGTGGACTCATTCCTCCGCGTCGATTAGCCAAGGCGACAACTTGAACGCAAACAGGAACTGACTCGGCAACGAAGATTCCGCTCAGCCGACTTAATTTATTGATGATGATCCGCCGACGAAGGCGTGCCTCCTCGCTCCCGAGATTGAACCTGTACAACGAATGTGGAATCCGAGAGACGTGAGGGTCGTACTCGCGGAGTTAAAATTAATACCCCAGTGCTCGGCATCTGTTCGAACGCATGATAATAACGCCGGAAACCATCGGTTACTCTCGAGTAAACCTTTGATTTTCCGACGTGCGGATCGTGCCAAAACCAGGCACTTTTTGATGATTCGTGTGGCTTGCCCGCCCCAGCGTGCGCTAGACCAAAGCAACAAACCCTAGTAAGTTTGTTAAGCGGTATAGCGCGACCGCGGTCGCGAATAAGCTGAGAACACGGGCGGAGCTAAACGGAGCCGCCCTCACCGGCGCGGCCCCCTGTTTAAATAGGTTCGCCGCCGCCAGTTTCTCACACACCGATTCGCTCCAGAGCACTCCCCTTTACAGCGGGACGCTGCCCCAGGGCTCCCCACTTCGCCGCGCTCAAGCCTCTCTCTTCGCCGCGTAAAAAGCGGCGCTTACCGATTGGCTCTTTACCGAGGCGTCGTTTCATCTATGCAAGGTTCTAGTATTCAACTCCTAATCGACTCAATAGCCCCGCTCAGTCTTGCCCAAGTCTCCAATCCAGTCGCCATCGTCGCAGGTGTCGCCATCGCCCTCGTCGCCGCGTTGGGCGGCTTCCTCATCAGCCGCGCTCTATCCGGCAAAGCCGCCGCCCAAGATCAGGCCGAGGCCACGCGCCTTATCGAGCGGGCCCAGCAGGATGCCAAGGCCGAGGGAGAACGCTTACGTCTTGAGGCTCAGCGCGATACGCTCGAACGAAAAGCCAGCGCGGAGAAAGAACTCGAAGTCTCTCGCCAGGAAGTCCGCGAAACCGAGCGACGCCTGAGCAAGCGAGAAGATGCCTTGGACCGCAAAGAGCAGTCGCTCGAGCAACGAGAGCAGAACGTAAGTCGTCAGAGTGACTCGCTGCGAACCAAAGAAACAGAGGTTACAGCCCTAAAAGATCAGCTTTCCGGCACGCTCGCCCAGCAGAAGGACCAACTGCACAAGATAAGCTCTATGACCGCCCTTCAGGCCCGCGAGGCCCTGCTGGAACGAGTAGAAAGCGACACCCGCCACGAGATGGGCAAGGTCGTCCGCAAGATCGTCGAAACCGCCGAAGCCGAAGCCCGTGCCAAGGCCAGAGAAATTACGTTAATGGCTATCCAGCGATTCGCGGGTGAGCACGTGGCCGAGACCACCGTCCGCAGCGTGGCGATTCCCAGCGACGACATGAAGGGCCGTATTATCGGACGCGAAGGCCGCAACATCCGCGCCATCGAAAAAGCCACCGGCGTAGACATAATTGTAGACGATACCCCCGGTGTAATTGTCGTCTCCTGCTTTGATAAGATCCGCCAGAGCATCGCGGTTGAATCCCTCGAACGCCTCATCGCCGACGGTCGCATGCATCCCTCACGCATCGAAGAAATCGTCGAGAAGGTCCGCAGCGAGATGGACGAGCGAGTAATGAAGCTAGGCAAAGACTCCGCCGTAGAGGCCAACCTCCGGGGCCTGCACCCCAAAGTGATGGAGGCGATGGGCAAGTTACATTTCCGCACCAGCTTCGGCCAAAACGTGCTGCGGCACTCCATCGAAGTTGCTTACTTATGTCAGATCATCGCCGAACAACTCGGCCTCGACGGCGCAATCGCCCGAAGGTGCGGGTTCCTTCACGATATCGGCAAGGCGATGGACCACGAGATCGAAGGCGGCCACCCAAAGATCGGCATGGACTTCGCCAAGCAGTACGGCGAACGCGAGCCGGTCTTAAACGCAATTGGCGCTCATCACGCCGATATGCCATCCACCAGCTTCTACACGCCCATCGTGATGGCCGCCGATGCGGTCTCCTCCGCCCGGCCCGGCGCACGCCGCGAGAGCTTTGATAAATACGTGCAGCGACTCAACGATCTTCAGGATATCGCGATGCAGTTCCGCGGCGTCACCGAGGCTTATGCTATTCAAGCCGGGCGTGAGGTGCGTGTTATGATCGACGCGGCGAAGGTCGGCGACGATGAGGCCTTCCTGATCGCCCACCAGATCGCGAAGAAAGTAAGCGAGGAGATGACCTTCCCCGGCGAAATCCGCGTGACGGTACTCCGCGAGACCAGGGCCATCGAGTACGCCCGATAACCTTATGTTACCTTAACACTCGTAACATAATTTATAAACTATTCAACCAGCAGCATGTCGCTGTAGCTGCGGTCGATCGGTTCGCCCATGGCGAACGCGAATGCCTGCCGAAGCCCGGCGATCTTCACGCGGCCCTCTTCGATCGGGTTATCTTTGGATATCAAATACTCAAACTCCATGAACTTGCCCAACCCGGTTACGTCGTCCAGATGGATTCGGGTATTGTCAAGCATATATAATGTTCGCCGCTTGACAACGATAACCAGAACCGGCAGGGGCGTTGAACCAAATCTTTCGTTGGCCTGCTCAGGCGAGTAGATCTTGAACATACTTAACTTGGGCGCCACCGTGTTCGGCCGCTCGTAGAAGATGTACTCAACCTCGCTCCCTCCACCGGGGAGCGTTGATTCTCGCTTCTTCAACCTCCCAGCCGGGATGCGGTAGTACGTATCAGTCTGATCGATGACGCCGATGAACGCCGCGCCCAGCGAACGGCAGACCTCTTTGGCGATCGCTGGATCTCTTAACTCAACTTTGAACTCAACGTTGCGCATGTGCAATATTTGATAGAGAATCGGGCGAAGAAGCCAGGCTTTGCGGATTGCAAAAGCCGCGTGGCCGTTTGCCCAAGAAGATTGTAGTATCGACAGGGCGGACCGGAAGTCTTTACGTTCCCCGCCTGTTGCCCTCAACAGCGTAATACACTTGGCAATGCCCAGCCCTCACCGACACCTTCGCACGCGACCAGACCGCGGAATCAAACCCGCCTCGGTCCGCTGCGCAAACCCGCCGGCGCGAGGCGTGGGGAGGGATGTAATATTACTTCTATGCGGCTTGGTGGCGGCATTTGTGGTCGGCGGGTGTACCGTTGGCGGAAGTTCGAGCGTCTCTAAGGAGAATAATGTACTGCGGGCGCGGGTGCTGGAGCTGGAAGCTCGGGTGTTATCGCTCACGGCCGAGCGCGATGGGCTTCTTGCCGCGGTGGCCGCCGAAGCCAGATCTGGCACGAACGGAGAAAGATTAACTTCTAGCGACGCGGCCGGGCTGCGTTCGTTGATTCCTCGGATCGCGAGTGTTGAGATCGGAAGGCTGTCGGGCCTGACACCCACCGGGGACAAAGAAACCCCTACCGGGGTGGTTATCTATTTCTCGCCCTTTGATGGCGCGGGGCGTTTTACGCAGTTGGTCGGGAAGGCCCGCTGCGAAGTTATGTCGGTCGGGGAGAAGGGCAAAGACCTTATTGCCTCTCGCGACCTTTCGGCCGCAGAGGTCCACGCGGCGTACCGGTCGGGGATTACCGGAACCTATTACCAGATGGAAGCTCCGCTAGTGGGGGCGGCGGCTAGCGCTGGCAAGGGGCCGCTTACATTGGAGATCTCGCTGACGGTGGTGGATGAACTGACGGGGCTTGAACATAAGCATGAACGGCGGATCACGCGGTAGTATGCAATAGATATAATTAGTTACTTATTACTAAGGAAGCAAAGTCATGACAACACAGGCGACCGAAATCGTTAACAAATCCATCCCGCTGTGGGTCAAACTGATGTTGATAGTTGCGGGGCTCGCAATCGCCGCGGGCCTGATCATGCCGCGGCTGGCTGCGGGGGCGGGCGGGGAAAAGTCGCCAGCGCGGACAGGGGCAGCCACGATGGGGATGTCGGCGGAGAGCCCGAGCGGAGCCGGGGGTAAAGCGGTGGCGTACGCGGCCCGATGGGCGTTTAAGATCGCGTTGCTGGTGGCGGGGCTGTTGTTCCTGGCACTTTTGGGCTTACAGCACTGGGGCATAGTGAATGTGCAGTGGGGACTGATGGAGAAACATTACGATGGGGCCTCTCGTTGGTTATCAGAGAACTCGGGGGCGATGACGACATTTGTGACGGGCGCGCTGCCTTCGGCGGCGGCGGGCGGGCTGGGCCTGTTCGCGGGGCTGCGGCGCAAGCTCTTGTGAATTATGGTGCGATGCTCACACGGTTCCTCACGACCTATAGTAAGCAATGACTTACACGCCGGGCAATGGAGTTGGTTCCAACGAAGTTAATATTAATTGCACCGACCCTGACTCGGGTCAGCCGATACGCCGGGTGGCGGTGATGACGGGCGGCGGCGACTGTCCGGGGCTGAACGCGGTGATCCGCGCGGTGACAAAAGATGCGATGAATCGGCGGATTGATGTGCTGGGCGTTGAGGATGGCTATCTCGGGCTGATCGAGAATCGCTTACGTCCACTGAGTGAGGAGGACTTATCCGGGATTCTTCGGCGTGGGGGGACGATACTTGGCTCTAACAACAAGGCGAACCCATCGCGGTATGCTGTGGGGCGGCACGCGGATGGGAGTTTGGCCTTTGAGGACTTAAGTGCCAACTGTCTGCGGCACCTGGCTTCGCGTGGGGTGGATGCGATGGTAATTATCGGCGGCGATGGGACGATGACTTCGGCGGCGATGTTCGCAGCGCGCGGAGTTCGGCTGGTGGGCGTGCCCAAAACCATTGATAACGACATTCTGGGGACTGAAATTACATTCGGCTTTCAGACCGCGGTGGACACGGCGACTGATGCCCTAGACCGGGTGCGGACGACGGCGGACAGCCATCACCGGGCGATGGTTGTTGAGGTGATGGGGCGGAACGCTGGATGGATTGCGCTGCACGCGGGGATCAGTTCGGGGAGTGATATTATCTTAATACCTGAGATTGAGTTTGACATGGAAGTGGTGTGCGGGGTGTGCCGCGAGCGGGCTTCGCGGGGGAAGCGGTCGACGCTGGTGTGTGTTTCGGAGGGGGCCAGGCCGATTGGCGGCGCGCAGTTTGTAGCCAAGATTGACCCTTCAAGCCCGGACCCGATACGCCTTGGGGGGGTGGGTAAGTTTGTCGCGGACATAATTGAGCAGCGGACGGGGATTGAGAGCCGGTATGTGGTACTGGGGCATGTTCAGCGGGGCGGGGTGCCGTGCGCGAGCGACCGGGTGCTATCGACGCAGCTTGGTCACCACGCGATGGTTGTATTATGTTCCGGCAGGCCGGGGCGGATGGTGGCGGTTGCGGGGGGTGAGCTTACGGATGTTCCCATTGATATCGCGGCGGGACGGCAGCGGCTGGTGCCGGGGAATCACCCGCTGGTGGCGGCGGCGAAGGCGGTTGGGGCGAGCTTTGGGGATTGACCAGGCCTCGATAGTAATATTATATTTCGCGGAGGATACTGGTGATGAGCATGGGGCCCATGACATCCTGGCCTTGCTTTTCCAGCCAGGCGAGTGCGCTCAGGAAGTTTTCACGCTCTGCGGTGAGGCGGGCGGTCCAGAGTTTCTTGGTTGAGGGTGTTGAATCGGCCGCGCTGCGGCGTGCGATTTCAAGGTAGATCTCGGCGTGGCGGGAGCGCATCTGGGCAGCGGCTTGAGGCGCTTCACTTAACTTATCAAAGCCGAACTGCTTGACGGTTTCGAGCATTCCGTAACGCACGAGCGTGTCGCCATCTTCCTGGGTAGTCACGAGGCTTTTGTCGACCAGGCGGGTGAGCGCGTCGAGCACCTCGAACTCGTCGATTTCGCCGTCCAAGAGGCTGGTGGCGGCTTCGAGCGTACAGCCGCCCGCGAAGACTGACCAGCAGGCGAGGAGGTGTTTTTCCTGTGCCGAAAGCAGACTGTAACTCCACTCTACGGTTGCCCTTAGAGTTTGGTGGCGTTCTACGACTAACGAGTTATTATTAGTTAACAGCCGGAAACGCGAATCGAGTTTATCCAGGATCTGCTCAACCCCCAGCACCTTCACGCGTGCCGCGGCGAACTCGATGGCGAGGGGAATTCCATCGACTCGCCAGCAGATCTTTGCGATCGTCGCGGCGTTCTGTGAGGTTACTAAGAATCCGGGTTTGGCGAGGGTGGCGCGCTCGGCGAAGAGGCGGACGCTCTCGGTATCAGTTACATCATCGGCGAGGGTGCCTTCGCCTTTGGGCGGCAGGCTTAAGGAGGGGACGCGGAAGACCATTTCGCCGGGCAGACCGAGAGGTTCGCGGCTGGTGGCGAGGATGCGGACGTTGGGGCAGGCGCGGAGAATTGCATCGGCGAGCCTGGCCGCGATTTGCAGCACGTGTTCGCAGTTATCCAAGAGGAGGATGGTGGACATCCCGGCGAGTTTACGAATGATTACATCGATGCTCGGGGCGACGCCTCCCTCTTTTGGGATACCGATCGCCGCGGCGATTGCGCCGTGGACGGAGGGTGCATCGGTCACCGGCGCCAGCTCTATCAGCCAGACACCGTCGTCGTGTGTGTCGATGAAATCGCGGCCCACGCGGATGCTCAGGCGGGTTTTGCCGCAGCCCCCTGGGCCGGCCAACGTAACAAGCCGGGTTGTGGGGAGGAGGGTTTTGAGCCGATCAATCTGGGCGACGCGGCCGATGAAAGTAGTTGTTTCGCCGGGGAGGTTGCCGGTTTGCTTCACCACCAGCGTGGACCTTGATTGCGTGTTCATTGAAACACGCCGGCCGACGGCTGCCTCGAGCTCTAACGCCGCGTCGCCCAGGTCGCGCAGACGTAATGAAACTTCCTTGACTAAGCAGCGTTCGAGCAGACTCTGGATGTTTTCCGGGAGGTCTTTGGGGAGGCGGGACCAGTCAGGCTCAGCGCGGATCGCCGCGGCGACGCGGTCGTTGATGGTTTCGCCGGGGAAGGCCATTGTGCCCGTAAGTAGTTCAAAGAGGATGCAACCGAAAGAGAAGACATCGGAGCGCTTATCGAGTGGTTTGCCGCGGGCCTGCTCGGGGCTCATGTAACCCGGGGTGCCGACTACTTTGCCCCATTCAAGGCCAGCTTCTGCGGAAGGGCCAATTATGGTCGCCGCGTCCGCGGTTGCGGGCATACCCATATTCATGCCGGCGGGCACGGCGATACCGAAGTCTAAAACTTTAACTTGACCTTCGCTGCTGATGCGGACGTTTTCAGGCTTAAGATCGCGGTGGACGATGCCACGGTTATGTGCGGCTTCGACCCCTTTTGCGATCTGAGCGCAGATTCGGAGCGCATCACCGATCTCGAGCGCGCCGAGTGCGACACGATCATTCAGACCTTCGCCATGGACGTACTCAAGAACCAAATATTTTGTTCCGCTGGCGGATTGGACATCGAATATCTGAGCGACGTTTGGGTGATTGAGCGAGGCGAGGACCATTGCTTCGCGCTCAAAGCGCGCGAGGCGATCGGGGCTTGACGCAAGGTCAAGCGGGAGGCTCTTTACGGCGACTTCGCGGCCTAGTCGGGAATCGACCGCGAGATAAACGATGCCCATGCCGCCACGGCCCAGCTCGCGCTGGATGATGTAGGGACCAACTTGGCTGGCGATCTC
>CAYVFW010000139.1:0-8586 GCA_964450325.1 uncultured Phycisphaeraceae bacterium
ATCCACACCCGCTGGGCGGGCGGCAGTCGTGTCAAGATTGAACACGCCTACGAAGTCCGTATCGTTGAACCCTCCCTCTTCCCCACTCTCGATTCTCCCATCGTCGCCGCGATCGCCAACACGACCTTGGGTTGCGTAGATAGAGCCGGTGCGATTCAACTTCTGCCGCCATGGCTGGTCTTCCAAAAGGCTGCATCCACGGCCTGACTCTTCCCTCGCATACCTTACTTCAAGACCACCTATCATTATACTTACAAATAAATTTGATCTTTTTTTCCGCTTTTCTGACTTCGGTTACCGTTTTTCGCGCTTCTAGATGTAGAGTTGGACTACAAAGATTTTCGCCTTGCTTGGGCCCCTCACGCGGCGGTCGCTAGGGAGGCGACGACCTCTGCGAAAGCACACTTTAGTATTCCACCTCTAGTCTTGGATACACACACGAACCCGCCGATTTCGCTCGCCTACGACACAAGGAACTCATTATGACACGCACCAACCGCAGAATGTCGCTTCTAGGAGCCAGCATCCTCGCCACGCTCGCCGCCGGCGCGAATGCCCAAGACTTCTCAATCTCCTGGTACACCATTGATGGCGGTGGTGGCACCAGCACTGGCGGCGACTTTTCGCTCTCCGGCACCATCGGCCAGCACGATGCGGGAGGCCCGATGACGGGCGGCGATTTTTCAGTCTCCGGAGGTTTCTGGGTAGGTGCTGGTTCCGGCACCCCCGCCTGCCCCTGTGCCGCCGACTACAACCAGGACGGCGGCGTCGATGGCACGGATGTCTCGGTCTTCTTTGATGATTGGTCCGCCGCGATTGGTTGCGCGGACACCGACCAGAGCGGCGGCATCGATGGTGCCGACGTTGATTACTTCTTCTCGGTTTGGTCAGCCGCGGGTTGCTAAGCTGCGAGCTCTTCACCGGCCAGAGTAAGGGGGAAACCACCTCGCGAACTCCGACTGAACGCGCAGACCAGAAGTGAATCGCAACCGTCTCACGAGCCCCGCTCGTTGTCAATCTCGCAGCCACACACACTCAACGCCCCGGATCACATTCCGGGGCGTTGTCCTTGCGTTATCACAACAAACGGACATGGAAGCATTTTCGTTGAGCATTCCGCTGGCCTTGCCACCTCGGATGTTAAGCACGACGGCGAAGCCGACGGCCAGGACGTCGAGTATTCCTTCGAGCGGTGGAGTGCTGGCGGCTGCGGCTAACCAGCAGCGGCCGGGCCTCTTCCAAGTCTGATAAATCACCAACCTCAGCGCGGCCCTCGCCTCGCCGAGGTTGCTTTTTGCGCTGAGAACCGTGGTGTCCCGCCGCGCACTCGGTCGGGCCGTCATAACCCGAGCGGCCAACGCTGAATCGTCAGCTGCCGCACCTCCGCGCCTTGGAGACCATCTTTTCATGGTTCATACTCCTTGCACAGTTACATAAGGAACAGCAGACCATGAAGATCACACCGAATACAAAATTCATTTCACTCGTAGCCCGTACCATCTTGCTCGCCGGAGCCGCACTGCTCACTGCGAATGCCAACGCCGAAAAAATCAATCCGGAATGGCTCCGCTACAGCGTCGACGGACCCAGCACCACCGTTGCCGCCCGACTGGACGCAGCCGGTTACTTAAGTTCGGTAGGACTGGCCGATCCTGACTTTGGTGATCAGACCGATACCGAACTCTTCGCGATGTGCCAGAGCGACACTCCGATGAACTGGTCGCTGCAGTGGCAGGCCGCGGGTTATGCCGCACATCATCGTCTAGGTTATTACAGCCCGACTGAAGGTGTTGCGTCGCCCTCGATTACCTGGGTCATCGGCGGCTCCGCCTCGGGGCTTCCCAATAGTGCCGACACTTACATCGAAGGAACCTTCGGCCTTGCCTTTTACAGCGGCGCAAACCGCGGCCAGAACAGCCCCATCTATTACTCAGAGACTCACCTGAATACGGTCACCCAGCGCGACCATCTTGTTACGATCGGCATGCGTCACTCACAAGAGGTTGCTCCTAGCTGCGGACTGCTCACGAGCTGGGAAGATGCTTTCCATATCGATCACGACTACAACGACTTTGGCGTTCGCCTCGAGGGTGCGCGACCGGCGTTAGTGCCCGCACCCGCCGGCCCCCTCGTCGCGCTCGCCGCGGCGGGAATCGCAGGCCTGCGTCGTCGCAGAGCGTGTCGATAATCACAGGCCACATCGCTAGCGGCCGGGTGGGTGGGGGAAAGCAAGCAACCCACCCACAACGAAGTTAAGTTGAGTGCTCCTTTCGTGAGAGTGGCCCACCCCGAAGCATGACGGGGTGGGCCGCTTTTTTGCCTGAGCTCTTCCGGTCCGTATCGCCTGCCCTCTCAGCGCTTACGGCTGCTTAGAGCGTGCCAACGCGTCGTCGATCGCTGTCCAATAGGCGCCTTGCGTCGAGAGCCCCGAGTTATGGTCGCCCACGAGCGTCACCAGCGTTGCACGCGGGTTGAGTGATGCCAAAACCTCGCCGTGCCGCGGCGGCACAATGGTGTCCTGCTCACCACGGATGATTATGATCGGGCAGCTCAGCTCCGGCAGCACCCTATCCGTGCGATAGGGATTAGTTACGATAAACGGTGGAACCCCGTACCCCCAAGCGAACGAGGCAACGCTTGTAAACGGCGACTCAAGCACCAGCATCGCCGGGCCTCCCTTCAAGTCGGCTGCGACCTGTGCCGCGACGCCACTCCCCAGCGATCGGCCGTGCAGTATCACCTTAATATCGCCCCCGCCCATCCGCTGTAAAGCGGCATCTATAGCCCAAAGCACGTCACTTACGATTGCATCCTGCCCCGGAGAGCCCCCGCTGCGTCCATACCCCCGGTACTCCGGGAGCAGAACCCAATAACCTCGTTCCCGCCACGCTCGGCTCTCAGTATCGCAATCATCAATCAATTCGGCGTTACCGTGCAGGAACACTACCAGCCCTTTCGCAGGGCTTATATCAGTTGCGATCAGCCACGCTTCCGTTGCATCTCCCGAACCTAAGTCTAGCCATAAGCGATTGATTGCCGGGTCAATTAGTGCGTTAGGGGTTCCGGGCCCCGCAATAGAAGGCAAATAAAGTAAGCGGCCTTGGAACAGCCAGATCGAGGCTACCCATAAACTATAAATTATAACGATCCGGAGCGAAGTCCTTCGTAACAGCGAAGATTTGGGCCGGCGTAGGGGCGGCGACGGTTCCTGCACAGTCAACGATACGCGCACTTGTAGCTGTCCGCCCCGATTCCGCGGTTGAATGCGGAAATCTGTCAGCTTCCAGGCCTTAAGTCCGCAGGTCAGAATACCGCGCGAGTATCGGCGTTAGTTCGTAATCTAATACCCCTTCGCCGCCTCTTAACCAACGTGACCGTGTGTAGTGGACAATTCAATCCGCTCGCCGCTCCCCACCGCCTTCAGCAAACTTATCATGTAAGATAGATTGGAAGGTCCATCCCAATACTCAGCCTTGGAAACCGTCACGCGAATAAGTTCGAGCGAGGGAGATTCAGGGCCTTCGGGCCACCATCCCTTGGCGTGAACGTTCCAGAGTTCCTTTGCCTTCGCCGGATTTCGCTCACAGTGCCCGCGGCCAGACAGCACTACATAGCGGTTCTTGTCCGGCGATGCGTACGTCAAGAGCACCGCCTCATTACTTTCGATCTCGCGTATCTTCTCGCTGGATGCATCCGTAAAGAACCACAGTTCACCGCTGAAAGTAGCCGGGTCCAACTTCTGTGTGTACATCGGGCGAACGTGTACCGGCATAAGTCCCCCGCCACTCCCTCCCACTGTAAAAGTCTGCATCATGGCCACGCGCACATCCTTAATTAACTCAGCAAGCTTGGAAAAATCGTTGTTGGTTGGCTCAGTGTTGTTCACACCGTGGCGTTGAATCCGTCCGTGAATGCAGTATGAGACGGGCATAAAAGCCGTGTCATATGTTAGACCTGTCCTTGATTCCGTTGGCGGACTTGTAAATAGCTTTACGGGCCTCGAACGCTTGGGGGCTGGGGTAATCCAGGGCGGCGGGCGGGCGTTTGCTAGATACACTGTCGCAATATGCCCGAAGACCTCATGCGACAGGCGACTCCATCCCCATCGCCACACCGTGCGAGCCCCCCTGAGCGCAGCGCGCTCGGGCGGATGTTCAACTGGGCCGCGCTTTTCCATCTCGCCGGCCTTGCCGAGTTAAAACGATTTCCATCCGCAGCGCAAAAGGACCACGCG
The DNA here is from genome assembly GCA_964450325.1 of uncultured Phycisphaeraceae bacterium. Taxonomy (GTDB): domain Bacteria; phylum Planctomycetota; class Phycisphaerae; order Phycisphaerales; family UBA1924; genus UBA2402. Next base: position 4,235 of record CAYVFW010000139.1, read on the forward strand.
ATGCGGCAGATTGCGATGGGCCGGATCGGTGGCGTCGGAGGATTCGTTACGCGGCCCATCGTTCTCGTTTTGCTCTCATTGCTCGCGCCTGTCGTGCTACTTAAATGGAACCCGTGGGGTAGCTTTTTGCGCAATCCGCGAGTCGCCTCTTTGATCTATTCATTCATTTGCGTTGTCATCGTACTTGGCCTCTTCTACTGGGTTCATCGCCCGCTTTGCGCTCGCTATTTGCGCCGATACCTTGCGGAAATCGGCGTTCCGATCTGCAGTATCTGTGGATACGACCTCGCGAAGGTACCGGAATCGTCAAAGGTGTGCCCCGAGTGCGGTGCCGCGTTTGTAATCGGTCTTACACAAAAGTAACAATATCTTCGAACCAGCGACCCGCCCCCGGTCCGCCCCACGGCGATGATCGCGGGGCTGCGTGTATCAACTGATACTTGACTGGGTAGTTGTGTTTACCTCCCGCCACCAAGGCGAGGGGTTTGGCGACCGTTGTATCGGTGAGCGACGCGGCCGAAGGTCTTTGTGGCGGCACTTTGCCCCGATTGCTCAACCAACAACTTCATTCATAATTACCCATGAAAAAACCCGCCGTGAGGCGGGCTTGATTGGGTTTAATTTAACTTCAGAATCGAATCGCGATGAGGCGTCGTGCCCCAAGCGGATATCTCAGCCTCAGCAGCCGCCGTTGCTCCACTGGACGAAGAACAAGTCAACGTCCGCTCCATCAATTCCGCCGCTCTGATCTACATCCGCCGCGGCGTCACCGTTGACCCATGCCGCGAAGAAGGCGTCAACGTCCGAGCCGTCAACCCCGCCGCTCTGGTCAAAGTCGGCGTAGCAGGGGGTGCCCGAACCGACCGGGACGATCTGATGATTGGTCAAATCGATCTCGGACATGCCTGAGCCGGTCAGCGTGAAGGAACTGAGGGACTGGACCGTCGCTGTGCCGCCCGGTGTTCCCATCACCGTGAGCGATACCGTCTTGCCGACGATCGGGGGCAGGCCTGGAACGGAGAAAGTAGCCTCGGTCTCGAAGGTGTACGCGATTTGGGACGCGGGTGAAGTGGCCTCGCGTTGGACGTCGAGTCTGGCTTTCTTGATGTGCTTGCCTTGCGCACAGCGGAGGGCGGTGCCTTGGATGACAGGAATAGAGCCCACCGGATCGCCAGCCGCATTCAGGATGGTGGCGATGACGTTGCGCGGGGGTGTGCCGGGTTCGTCACCGAAGTCAGCGAAGATATCGAAAAAGCCCTGCATATGCGTCCGAATAGCGTGGGAGTCCACGACACGCCGTGAAGTGCCGTCGGAGAAGGTGCCGGTGGCGGTGAAGGTTTGTCGTATCACGCCATCGCAGGGGACGGCGGCATCACTGCCACAGTAAGGTGGGGAGAGGTCAACGCTGAAGCTCTCGGCCTCGCCGAGCTGCAAAGTGACGCCATCCTCGCCGCTGCTGCCGATGTTGGAAACGGTCAGGCTGCCCTTGTTGGGGTTGATGGTGGCCTCGGGGCCGACGGCCTGGTGAGCCACGCCGTTGACGGTGGTGCTGAGTGCGGTGAAGCCAGCGCTGAGCGGGCCACCTGACTGGCCTTCTTCAGTAACGCCCCAACTGAAGGAGCAGGTCTCGATGGGCGATTCGGGGCAGATGCTCGAGACTTCTAACTCGAGGCTGTCGCCCGCGAACGTCTCCCCGTTGGGGAGGCGCATTTCGCCCACAAAGTCCCATTCGATTTTCTGGTAGTTTAAGCCGGACACGGAGCTGCTGGCGTGCCAACCCATGCTGCTCACGTTCGTGCTGAACACTTCAACGTCTTCGCCGGGCAAGAGGCAGGCTTGCAGCGATTGGCCGGTCTGGCTGTTGCGAAGGAGGATGCCCGTGCAGGGTTGGTGCACGTTGGTCCCTATGTGTGGGGTGACTCGCATGACGTTGAGGGAGGTGATGCGGCCCTTAAAAATGACGGTCTCCTCGCAGACATCATCGCCGTCGCTACCGCTCCAAGGTGCTCTGCCGAGATGCATGGTCACTTCGGTGCCGGGGGGGTAGCTCTGGAAGGTGCCGGGTGCAAACTTAAAGTTCTGACCTTCGGAGCCGTGGGCATCGAACTGCACGCCATCGTTACCTGAACCAGCCAGATTTTCCACCATCCAGCGACCAACGGGGTCTCTCGCCAGTTGTGCCGAACCCGTGAGGAGAACGGGATTGCCCCATACGTGCCGCAGGGGCGGGCAGGGCCACACCCGCAGACGTGCGGAGTCGATGGCGGTGTCGTCTTGGACATATACATCGAAAGTGCGATCGCCGAAGTCACCCAGCAGGTTGCTTCCGCAGACGGTGGTAGGCATTGTGGCACCAAGGTTGAAGTAGAAGTTAGTCAGGAGGTTGGTGTTCCAAGTACCGCCGCTGCCGGGGAGAAGGTTAATATTGAAGTTGCGGGAGAATGTCTCGGGCGCGCCCAAGTTGAGCAGGTCGAAGTTCAGGCCGTCGTTGTTGGAGCCGCCGCAAGGCTTCATGCTGATGTTGAAGTCGGCCCGGACGATTCCCGGGGGCAGGTTGGTGAAGGTATTACCCCAGCCGCGGTCGAAGGTGCAATCGTCGTTATCTTTCCAGAGGAAGGGGACGAGGGTGCGGAGAGCCGTAAGGCGCGGGCGGCGGGAGGTTGGCTCGGTGGGTGAGGCAAGGTTATCGGCGATACCAACGGTGTAGACGCGAACTGGGCCGTTACAAGGGCATACGGTGATGGAGAGACGTGCGTGCTCGATGGTCGTGTCGTCGGAGACCATCACATCCAAGGCCCGGGTCAAGTTCATCTGGGTGAGGAGCGCCGCGTTGAGGGGAATCGTGAACGTCACATTCTGGCCCGCGTTCCAAGTGCCGCCCGCGCCGGGCAGAGCGTTGATGGGTGATGCCCAGGTGAAGCCGCTGCCCAGCCACTGGAGATAAATTGCATCGTTCTGCGGGATGTCGTTCTCTGCGCGGAGTTGAATGACGAGCGTGGCAGTCTGGATGCCGCAGGGCAGGTTCTGGAAGGAGGTGCCGCTGACCGCGTTGACGCGAGAATCATCGAAGGGCTTCGAGATTGCGTACGTGCTCAGGAGCGACTGGAAGAAGGGGCGGGGCGTGGTGGGATCAACGGGGGCGGAGTAGTTATCCACGCGACCGGCCTCGTAACAGATGGGCACGCGCACTTGGGGGGGACAATCAACTGGGCAGGCCCCCGCGGGAATCCGGGAGTACCCGATGTTAAGGCCCACGCCATCGCCGCGAAGTTGGCTGGCATCAATCGTGACCGAGTTGGTCGCGTCGTCGATGCGGACGATTCCCAGCTTGGTGTTCCACCAAGGGTCAGCTCCACCTGCGCCGGTGACCGAGTTTTCCATCGTAAATGGAGGCCCGACGTTGTAAAGAGTGGGGCCCCAGGGGCCGCCTGCGCCCTGCCAATCGCCCAAGAAGGTGCTGTTCTGATTGCATGAGATGATCGACGCGCCGCCGCCAAAGCTGGTGGTTCTTCCCAGGCCCGAAACGCCCAGATAGATGGAGCCCGCAGGAAGCGTGCTCGGGAACGTGTACGTGATCCGCCACGGCAACGAAATACCCTGCGCTGGGGTAGCGGTAAAGATCGTGGCGAAGCTCTCGAAGTTGGTCCACGAGAAGTTGTCCGGGCCGCTGGTGACGTTACCGCTGATGATGAAACCATTCTGAAGGCGCGTGTTGGTCATCACCGTCGGCAGCGAGTAGGTGATCGTAACATTGCCGACGCCGGGGAGGTTATAGACCGAGCTGTTGGGCACAGAGGAGCCCAATGGCACCGGAGCCATATTAAGCCAGGTGATGGGGTAGTTGGTGGCCAAGACATTACTGGCCGTTCCCGCAAGGGCAACAAGCGCTAAAAGAGAGGGGACGACGGCTTTTGAAAACGATCGCATGTGCGGACTCCTGAAAGGTATTGAGTTGGGACTGAACGAGTGATTCTCGCAGGGGCCGGCAACGCTGGGTGACCCTACGAGGGCATACCGGGCGACGGAGGCGTTTCTTTCGCCAACTGCGCGCAATTGCCCGAATTATCTCGGTCTCGGATCGGTTATAGGAGCAGTTAAGGATTCCGCGAGCAAGCGCGGCCTTGATCAGATCTCGTGCCATTTGATGTGGTGGCCCGCCCGGGAGGCCGCCATCAACCGCGCGGCCGCCTTTCTGAAGGCCGCGTTTCACGGCAAGCCGCTTGAGAGTCGCGGCATGATCCGCCGCACCGACCACTCGCAATCAGCGCTACACGCGGCTAACCATTGAACAAGTTTGAGCACACGCTCGGCTTCCCGCAGTAACAATGCCCCGCCGTCGGAAGAGATCTGCC
>CAYVFW010000140.1:0-8565 GCA_964450325.1 uncultured Phycisphaeraceae bacterium
GCCGATCTGCTCGACCTTGTTCGTCTCCTGCCGCGGCTCATCGATCTGCTCGATCGACTGGAACGGCAGCAAGGCGTTTGTCACCTCGCTGGTCTTTCCCGCCCCGATAAGTTCAACCTCCGGCGCATCAGCAAACAGCGATAGCCGGTATCGGGGTGGGAGAGGCTCGCCCCTGTCGATCATCGCTTTGATTAGTTCTTTCTCGCGGTCAGTTACATTCATGGGTGCTCGCCGGGTATACATCGACGCCCTCGGCGCTATGGCGGCCTTACCGGGAGCGCTGGACTTGCCGACTGTACGCCTCACGCTTGGATGCTCGGCAGAGCGCGACCGCCGACCCCGCGCCGATCAGCGATGCACGCGGCTAGCCGTTTGGGCAGTTTGAGCGAGTGGTTCTTGGCTTTCCGCAGTAACACTGGCCCGCAATCGGAGGAGCGGTGCCGGCCGTTGAAGTCGGCGATGACCGGCTGCCTGCCGAGTGCCGAAAAGTGAATGGAAACGGGCGCGGGGGCGTGAATACATTCTGTGATAGCGCGGAGCGTTTGGGTTTTTGAGGTAGTGGTGTGGTAACACTTTGCTGTTGAGAGTTGTCTTTTGCTGTCGCGCGTTCGCGGTTTTGGGCGCGGTTGTTTTGGTATGGAATGTTTGGGCTGACGGGTTTATCGCGCGGGTGGTTGGGGCGTGGCGGGCTTTTTTCTTGTTAGGTCGCCGCGGGATAGTCGGCCGATATTGCCGAGGAATGTGCGACGCTGTTCATCGGTCTTGAGCTTCGGCATAATCAGGCCCACCAGCCTTGGGAAGCGAACCTCATCGGATTCGCCCTCGGTGTCGCGGGTGAACGTCTCGACCAGTTCGGGTAACTCGGCGCGTTGGTCGGCGTCTAGCGGCACGCCGTCGAAGAATAATTTATATAGAAGCGAGCCGGATGTAAGCATCTGGCCAAAGGCTGCCTCAATCTCTTTACCGAGCGACTCCAGCTTGGCGCCCGTCATTACCTCGAACTTGTTCGGCAGGTTGCCATCTTCTTTCTTGACAAGCATCTTCGCGCGTGAGTACTCGCTCCAAAACTTGCTTAGAAGCCGATCGAACCGTTTGGCGTTGGTTTGCGAAAGACAATCGCGAAGCTGATCCTGTAGGGCACCTTTCGCCCAGAGTGCGCGTAGTTCCGCCGCGGCTTCGATCAGCAGGTTCACTTGGTCGGTCTTGTCGCCCGTCCCAGCGGCAACACCGAGCTTTGTTAAAAGGTCTGTGTTAGACCCGACGAAATCGTCAAGGATTCTTCGGCGGCTGCCCAATACCTTCATCGTCGCGGCTTTCTCCGCTTCCGAGATTGTTAACAGGCCAAGGGCGGCCTCTTCCGCTGTTGGCTTGGGCAGTTCAATCTCGCCATAGAACGACTTAACAACCAGCGATTCTTCCTCGCTGGTTCCAAGCATGGGTGCTTGCATTGCATCGCCCATCGCCGCGGCATCAGTGACATCTTTGACATTTTTGCCACCGGGGCGCGCGGGCTTGCTTACTTTGGGTCCGGCGAGCGGCGAAGGCTCTGAGGGAGGGGGCGTGGTGGGGGTAGTGGGGGTTGTTGGCTTAGTCGGTCCTTGCGGAGTTACCGGCTGAAATTCCTCGGTTCGATCGGGCAGCAGCGCACCCGCGGCGGGGACCCCAACACTGCTGGCAGCAGTGCCCGCAGCGAGGGCGAAACATAATAAAACTGATGAACCTAGCTTGATATGGCTCTGATCCGTCGGTCGTCGCTCGATCATGGCATAAGCTCCACAAAGAATCCGATCTGGGTCGTATTTACATCTGACGAAAGCACCTAATCCGCTGGCGAAAGCCGCGATGCGTGCTGCGGTAGTCGCCAAGTCGCCTAAATGACTGCTGGTATCGCAGTCTGTCGATCGCGGCGAAAATCGACCCACAAGAACGCTTCACTTACCCCGAAGACTAGTTTGGAAATCTGGTCGAGGATTTTTAGGTGAGCAAGGAATCATTCAGAAGGGCTGAAAATGTCGCTGTGAAGCACGCCAACCAACGCGAAAGCCTGGGAAGTCGGGGGAGATCAGAGTCTGGCTAGGAATCGGACATCGTTCTCGAATAGAAGACGAATATCAGGAATCGCGTACTTGCCCATCGCCAAGCGCTCGATTCCGAAACCGAATGCAAATCCGGTCCATTCCTCGCTGTCGACGCCGCACGCTTCAAACACGGCGGGGTCGATCATTCCGCACCCACCCAGCTCCATCCAGCGGATTGGCTGATCGGGACGTAAGCGAATCTTCATATCAAACTCAGCACTTGGTTCGGTGAAAGGAAAAAAGCTGGGGCGGAGCCGTACCTGGGCGTCCGGGCCGAAGTAAGCACGCGCAAAGTGCAGAAGTGTTGACTTTAAATCCACCATCGTCACGCGCCGGTCAACGCACAGCCCTTCGATCTGATGAAACATAAACGAATGGGTTGCATCAACCTCGTCGGGCCGGTAGACTCTGCCCGGCGCGACCACCTTGATCGGTTCCATTAACCGACCGCCGCCGCGAGCTACCGCCGCCTCCAGCATCCGCACCTGCACCGTGCTGGTTTGGCTGCGCATCATCCGCGGCGAACGACCGGCGATTCCCGGCTCGTCAACGTAGTAATTATCTAACGGGTCTCGCGCGGGGTGGTCGGCGGGGATATTTAGTTTGATGAAGTTATGCGAATCGTCCTCGAGTTCAGGCCCCTCCGCCACTTCAAAGCCCATCCGCGCGAATACTTCCACCAGTTCGTCTCGCACCCGCGTCACGACGTGTCCGCGTCCCACCACACTGCTATTGACCAGGCCCGGCTCGGTAACGTCAATCCGTTCGACCACTTTTGTGGCGGTGCCCATGCTGCCGCGTCGCTCCTCGAACGCTGCGTCCAAGGCTGCTCGTGCGGCATTGAGCCTGGCCCCGACGGCGGGTTTCTCCGCTGGCGGGACTGATTTGAGCCCCGCCATCAGCCCCTTTAGCTGGCCATTGCCGCCGAGATAGACCTGTTTCCACGCATCCAGGGCCGCAGCGTCACCCGCCGCGGCGAGCTCGCTTAGTGCTGCCGATTCGATCTGTTCAATCTGGTCCAACATAGAACAAATCGTAGAAGGCTCGGCCTGGGAATGGACGGGAGCGATGAACCGTGCGGACGGCGGGGCGGCGGCTTGCGTCCTTTCCGTGGAGTGATCGGACGCAGCGAAGGAAGAGTCGCATGGGCCTCATAGACCCCGGAGCCCGTGTGGGCCTAGGGCCAAGCCCTGTGACATGACTGGTGATGCTGCGAGGCCGTTACCAAGCTGTTACGAACGCACGGCCGACCGGGGAGTATAACTTATCACTTCAGTTCCCTTTGCCACGCCGGAGCACGTCCGTACACCCAGTCATTGTAAATCAGCCCAGTCAGGAATATAGCAATGTCCACCAGCGCGTTCCATATGTCACGTCAGATCTCCGGGTGCCCACGCGAAACTCGCCGCCGGGTTGCTAACGTATCGACCGCGCTAGCTCTTTTTGCGATGGCGGGGAGTGCCTTAGTGCACGCAGCGACGCTGGCGATCGAAACCTCAGCGCGCCCTGCACACCGAGTAGCGCCACCCCCGCACTGGACGGCAGGCACAGATCGTCAGGTTATTATTCCCAGCCTTCGTTACCGGCCGGTGATGGCCCGCCCGGGCAACCCGGCGGTGGTGCTGCGCAATGTAAATGCTAATGTACAGATTGTTGATCAAGTGGCAACTACGACGCTTGAATTAACGTTATATAACCCCGGCCACACACCCCAGGAATCGGTGATGGTCCTCCCGGTGCCCGAGGGTGTGACGATTCGAGCCGTTCAGTACGACGGAACAGGGCCAGAGCCTACTGCCACCATCATGAATAAGGATGAAGCGCGCGGAATCTATGCGGATATCGTGCGGTCAATGAAGGACCCTGCACTGGTAGAGTTTGTGGGGCTGAATCTTATCCAGACCAGCGTCTTTCCTATCCCCGCCAACTCCAGCCAGACGTTGAGAATTACGATGGAGCAGATGCTCCGTGCCGATGGTAACCGGGTCGATTACACTCTTGTCCGTTCCAATGCACTGCTCTCGCCTAGTGAGAATCTCGCCGATCAGATTCCTTGGACGATGACGGTAGAAGTAAAATCAAAGCACCCGATCGCGACTATTTACGCACCCTCTCACACCCCGACGGTCAGAACCGAATCGCCCAACCACTCTGTTATTACGTTTACGGGGCCGGGCACCCAGGCTGGCTCGCTGCGACTGTCTTATCTTACAACGCTCGTTGAGTCTACGCAGCCTAGTTTTACGGTCTTTGCTTGCCCCGCTCCGCCCGCTTTAACTGCTACGACTTCGCCACAGACTGCTCAGGGCGCTTTGCCTTCTGGCTACTTTTTGGCGCTGGGGGCACTTCCTTCGCAGCGGTCGGGCACTCCACGCAAACGGGAACTTATCATGGTGGTTGATCGATCAGGGTCGATGCGTGGTGCGAAGCTTGAGCAGGCCCGAGCCGCCTCGCTCGCCGTGGTCGAGGGGCTGGCGGAAGGGGAACTCTTTAACATAATTGATTATTCTGATTCGATCCGATCGTTCGCGTCCGCACCGGTGGTTAAATCCGCCGATTCAGCCGCGAGCGCCGCTGCCTATCTTCATGCGATGCGCGCCGAGGGTGGAACCAACATACAGGGTGCGCTGCTCGAAGCACTGCGCGCAGCGCCCACGCCGGACAAATTCCCGCTCATTCTCTTCCTCACCGACGGGCTGCCCACCTTCGGCGAGCGCAGTGAGGCGATGATTCGCCGCGGGGTCATCGCGGCCAACTCTGGTGGACGCCGAATCTTTACTTTCGGCATCGGTTACGATGTCAATACGCCACTGCTCGCTGGCCTCTCTGATGCTACTCGCGCCACCAGCACCTTCGTAACGCCCGAGGAAGATCTTGAGTTAAGCGTCTCGCGTGTCTTTCGAGGGTTGAGCGGACCGGTGCTGGAAGTCCCTCGCCTACTCGCCGTGAACCCCGCAGATCGAGCCCGGCTCGGCGATGTTCAGCCCGCTGTGCTGCCGGATTATTATGATGGAGATCAGGTCATCGTACTCGGCGAATACTCCGGCACGGCCCCACTCACGCTCGAACTGCAAGGCACTAGCCACGGTGAACCGATCAGCACCCAGATTGTAATCGACCCCGCGCAAGCGTCGATGCGTCACGATTATGTTCCGCGCTTGTGGGCTACCCGCCGCGTGGGCTCGCTTATTGAAGCTGTTCGCCAAGCCGGTGCTGACGCCGCGGCGGAACCCACGGGAAACGCACCCGACATGAAAGAGATTACTGATGAGATTATCCGACTTTCTACCACCTTTGGAATACTCACCGAGTACACCGCGTTCCTAGCTAAAGACACGACCGCTATCTCACCCTCCGCGATGCCCGCGCTTCGTGCTGAAGTAAATGATCAGCTCACTCGCCGCGCCCGCCTCGCCCGCAGTGGGGCTGGTTCGGTCAATCAGGATCGTAATATTAATGCGATGAAGGACGCCGGGAGAGTTTCTACAGGTGCTTCTCCCTCCGTTGGCGGTGAAAGCGCGCGGGGCGCAAAGAGCGCTGCCTCCGCCCCCACGGCACCACCACCTGCCCAGAATGCCGCGACCCAGTCGTACTTTGATGAGGGTATGAAAAAGGTGGAGGTTGCTTCCATTCGGCAACTGGGTGTCAATACCTTCTATCAGCGTAACAAGCAATGGGTGGATTCTCGCATTCTGAGCACTGAAGCCATCGCGCCGCACCAGACCATCGTGATGGGCACCGATGAATACTTTGACCTTGCTGTCCGGCTCGCTGCGCGCAACGAGCAGCAACTGCTCGCCCAGGAGGGTGATATCCTTATTCTGTTCGATGGCAAGCAGATTCTCGTGCAATCCAAATGAGCGAGTAATATTACCAATGTTGTTTTCGATCTTGCCACTCACTCAAGCTCTGTTCCACTCCGAAGCGAACCTTACAGGCCGCTCGTGCCTTCCACGCGCTCTGAGCATCGCCCAACGGCTCTCGCGGCCCGGAGGTGTTGCCACATGATTCGCCAACGTGTTCTTGTCGTTGAAGACGATGCCGCGATCCGCCGCGGTATTGCCGACTCACTGCGGTTTGGGGGTTATGAAGTCTCCGAATCCGCCGACGGGGAGGCTGGTCTGACTGCCGCCCTGACCGCTGGTATTGATCTGGTGCTGCTCGATGTGCTCATGCCCAAGCTTGATGGTTTTACAGTGCTCACCCGGCTGCGTGCTGCCCGGCCGTCGATTCCGGTTATTATGCTTACGGCCAAAGGTGAAGAGGCTGATCGAGTCCGGGGGCTTCGCGCGGGGGCGGATGATTATGTCGTCAAACCTTTCGGTGCCACCGAGCTTCTGGCGCGCGTCGCGGCGGTCCTGCGCCGCAGCCCAGAGCGGCCCGACGATATTCAGCAAGTTACGATCGCCGGACGTGTAATCGACCTTGCTCGTCGAGAAGTACGCTTCGCGGATGGAACCACCGCTCTGCTTTCGGAGCGAGAGGCGCACACGCTCGCTCACCTTGCGCGCAACCGCGGCCGCGCCATCTCGCGGGATGAGCTACTTCAATCGGTCTGGGGCCTTGATCCACGAGGCGTACAAACCCGTACCGTCGATATGACTATCGCGCGGCTGCGCGAGTTACTACGCGATGATCCTCAGGCTCCAACAGTAATCACTACCGTGCGAGCAAAAGGTTACATGTTGGCGCACGATGCTAGTAGCTCGCCTCCCGCGTCTTCAGCAGAGCCTGACCCTCGCGCGTTTTATAGGGAACCGGCCCCGTGATGAGTGTCATAAGCAAACGTGCGATCGTGGGGGCGGTGCTGGGCATCTCTGCGGTCTTCGCGGCGTTGACGTGGGTTACCATCCACACGCTGCAACTGGAACGTAGCGAGAAGGAGACGGCAGCCCTGGCCCGGCATCAGGAGGTAGTGCGATTAGTCCTTTGGCGCATGGACTCGGCACTCACGCCGATAATCGCACGAGAAGCTGCGCGGCCGTACTTTGAGTATCAATCGTTCTATCCAGCCGATATTACATTCGCCCGCCCCGCCACTCCCCCTGTATCGATGGCGCAGGGTGAGAAAGCGTTAGGCGACGCGCTGGGAGCACTCGTTTTGCCCGACCCAGCGAACGAAAGTGAACCTAAGAGCGGCTTTGATGTAAATTCGGAGGTTCAGGATTCCGCCAACCCCCCGCCTGTCCGCGGTGTTCTGGTCCCATCTCCGCTGCTCGCCCCCGAACTTACGTTCATTAATGTTTACTTTCAGATTGATGAGTTCGGGGCGATCACATCGCCGCAGGCGCCTACTGGCAGACAGCGGGAATGGGCGGACAGCGCGTACACGACCAACTACGACCTCCTGAACGCTCAGGACAAGTTGGAGCGGATAGCATCGATCGTCGGGGCCTCCGCTCCCGGACAGAGCGTGCGAGCTCGGCCATCCGACGTGCGCTCTCCGGTTAACTCCCGCGACGACTCGGAAACCCCCGTGAATGTAAGTGCGCCTCGTCCGACAATTGCAGCAGGTTCCGTCGCTTCGGCCTCGGTGAACGTTTCTCCGGCCCTACCAGCGCCGACTTCAAAGTCGCAAGCCGCAATGCCCGCGATCGCTCTTCGCAGCGATATGCACGAGACTTACGAGCAACGTAAGGACGTAGCGGAGAAAGAGCAGATCAAGCAGGGAACCCGGCCGGCAATGGAAGTCGCCGACAACCCACAAGGTTCTTTAGATCAAAGCAATGCACCAATTCAAGCACCGGCGGGGCCCGCTGAAGCGGTGAAGAAGAGTTATGGTGAGTATCAGGCCAGGCAACTGGCGACTCAAGCTGCGAACCAAGTGGATGACACACGAGTAAGAAATAAGTCCAGCGCGACGAAGAAAGAGAATGTCTCGGCCACTCAATCGGCCCTCAACCAGCTTCAAGAAGGGGCGAACACATCAAGCCCCGCAAATGTAACCGCGGGCGAGGCCCAGTCGTTTGCTCGCCCGGAGGGTTCACTTTCGGCGCGACCACCGCAACAAAAGTTCGACGAATCCGCAGGCAAGGAAGGAAGTCCCCCTCCGCCTCTCGCGGACGCTGCCCCGTCTGCCCTCGCTGCGAAGCCTGACCGCCTCGCGGCGACGGATTCCTCGGGCACGAGCGCTGGTGCCTCCGGGTGGCAGACCTCGCCCGACGACGTAACAGAATATGGCCGCGCTGCCACATTTCCCGCTGCCTCCACCGCAGTGGACGAGCGAGAGGCCGTTACGCAGGGCCAGTTCGCCGCCCGCTGGATACTGCGTGACCGCGAGCAGACGCCCGAACTGCTGTTCGAACGAAACATAACTATCGGCGACAAAGCCTTTACCCAAGGTATCTGGCTTAACTGGCCTCAACTCAAGTCGATCTTGCTGGCAACTGCCGCCGACCTTCTGCCCGGTAGCGACCTCAAGCCCATACTCGATCCTGCGTCGCTCACCGGCGACACCAACGACCACCGCATCCTGGCCGTGGCCAAG
>CAYVFW010000141.1:0-8534 GCA_964450325.1 uncultured Phycisphaeraceae bacterium
GCCTTAAAGGCCTCCCCGCCGCGATTGGCAGAACTACTTACCCCCACCAATCTCCCTCCTGCCCCCTCCCCCTCATTCACGCCGCCGATTCTGCTCGCGGCGGGGTTCAAGCGTAACTGCATAACCGAGGCGGCACCAGACCGCTCGCCCAACAAATTATGAGGCTTAACCCTTTTAGTTCTTGCGGTCCAGCAGCCGGTATTGAATAGCCTCTAGCACGTGCTGCTCTCGCACCTGCTCACTCCCATCCAAGTCCGCAACCGTCCGAGCGATCCGACGCAACTTGTCGTAGGCTCGTGCCGAGAAACCCAGTTGGGTCATCGCATCCCCCAGCAACGTCGTCGTGCGCGTATCTAACGTCGCCAGCTGGTCCAGTTGCTTACCCGGCAACCGCGCGTTGGGCGTCAGCGGTCCCTGCCGTTTCACTTGCACTTCTCGCGCTGCGAGCACCCGCTCGCGCATCATCTTTGTATCCGTGCCCGATGGCACGGGCTTCCCATCCGCCCCGCGTGAGAGCTCGCGAAACGGCACCGCCGGAGCCTCAATATGTAAGTCAATCCGGTCCAGCAGTGGCCCGCTCAGCCGCTCCATATATTTATCCATCGCACGCTTCCCAACTTCTCCAACGGGCATGTCGCCCTTGGGTGTGGGGTTCATCGCCGCGATGAGCATGAAGCTCGCCGGAAATCGCACGCTGCCGTGCGCCCTGGCGATACTTACAACATGATCCTCCATAGGCTGGCGCAGCGCCTCGAGCACATCCCTGTCAAACTCCGCAAGCTCATCGAGAAATAAAACTCCCCGATGCGCCAACGAAATTTCACCCGGTCGCGGCACCTGCCCCCCGCCCACAATCGCCGCGGGGCTGGCCGTGTGGTGGGGTGAGCGCACCGGCCGCGATGTCACCAAACTCTGTCCCGGCGAGAGCGCACCCGCCGCGGAATAGATCCGCGTGATCTCGATGGCTTCCTCGGGCAGCAGCGGGGGCAACACACCCGGCAACGCCTTGGCCATCATCGTCTTACCCGTGCCCGGCGGCCCCAGCATTAATAAATTATGTCCGCCCGCCGCGGCGATGATAATCGCCCGCTTCACACCCTCTTGCCCCCGCACCTCGCCGAAGTCAATCGGTGCTGCGCTGCTACGTAGCAGCCCGCTTACATCTGGTGGTGCCTGCGGCTCCGGTTCGATCGCGCCCGTCAGCAGCCCGACCACTTCCGCCAGCGTCCGCACCCCGTACACATTCACCCCGTCCACCACCGCCGCCTCCCCCGCATTGTCCGCACTTACAATCACCCCCATCGCTCCCTTGGCTTTGGCCAGGGAGGCCATCGCGATGGCGCCCTTCACCGGCCGCACCCGCCCATCAAGCGCCAGCTCCCCACCGAACAAAAGTTTACGATAATCCAGACCCCGCTGGTCCTCGCCCCGGATGGGCCGCACAATCCCCTGCGCTACCAATATCCCAACCGCGATCGGCAGATCGTAAGTCGGCCCCTCCTTACGAACATCCGCCGGTGCTAAGTTAATGACGGTGCGGCTCTTAGCCCACGGAAACGAACTGTTGGCGAGCGCCGTCCGCACCCGCTCCGTAGACTCCTTCACCGCCGCGTCGGGCAGCCCCACAATCAGCGTCCTCGCCTCAGGCTCAGAGACCGTTTCGTTGATATCCACCTCGATCTCGCAGGCGAAAGCATCGATGCCTTGGAGTAAGTAAGATTGGATGCGGCTTGGCATGTGAATAGTAAAGATTATATCCCGGCACCGACTTAAGTAAGATCAGCTCGTTCCACTGGTGCTCCGCGAGTAACGCCGCACGCACCCACGCGCCACCCATTTCCCCAGCAGCCTTCCATCCGACCCTCGCCTCCCACCGTTCCGCTCGCTCAGACCGCCTCACCGCCTCCCGCGCCCGGCGCGGCCTCCTTCACATCCGCCCGCATAAACAAAATCTCGCCCTTGCTTACTCTTCCACCCGCCTTCAGCCCGTGCGGACCGCCAAAGACCGCCACCTGCGCGAGCGGAGCCCCCTCCGTGGGCCCGCAGCCCCACGCCTTCCACAGCGCGGGCATCTTCTCAATCAGCGCGGGGCTTAATAATAAGCTCGCGATACGAATCGCCTCCGCGCAGGTATAAAGAATATCCCCTAGCTGCCCCTTCGCCGCAGGGTCGGTCTCCACCGTCTTGGCCAGCTTAAATGGCGATGTAATATTAATATACTGGTCCACCTCGCGGATGATGCCGATGCCCGCCGCCAGCGCCGCTCCCACGTCGCACCCGTCCAAAGCCCGCAACGCCGCGTGTACCTGATCGCGGCAGCACACCGAGAGCGGGCGCGACTGCCCGGCCGCTATCAGTTCCTTTATTCCCTGCGGAATCACGCCCCCAAAGTACTTGTCAAACATATTTCCCACCCGCGAGGCGCAGTTGCCGATGCCGTTCGCGAGGTCCGAGTTAAACACCTCCACAAATCGCGCGTGGCTAAAGTCCGAGTCCGTCCCGCCGTTGGGCCCTTGCGTAAACAAATACCACCGAAGCCCATCAACCGAGAACTTTTGGGCGTACGCCTCCATCACTTCAATCGTAACAAAATTCCCCAGGCTCTTGGACATTTTAACGCCCTCACGCACCCAATAAGAATGCGCGAAGATCGTCACCGGCAGCGGCCGCCCCAGCGCCATCAACAGGCACGGCCATACCACCGCGTGAAACCATAATATATCTTTCGCCATCAGCTGAACGGTGGGCGGCCACAAGTCGGCACGCTCGGGCGTGTCGATCGCGCTTAAATAATTAAACAACGCATCGATCCAGACATAAATCCGGTGGCCCGGGTCGTCAGGCATCCCGATCCCCCATTGGCTCGTCGGGTCGTCTGTCACAGCCCGCGAAATCGGTATATCACTCAGGCCGTCCCGCAGCCGCCCCAGAACCTCATTCCGCCTTGATTCCGGCAAAATAAACTTCGTGCTCTGCCCATCAATATGCGCTTTGAGCCGATCCGCAAACGCGCTCAAACGAAAGAAATAGTTCTTCTCCGTCCGTTTCACCAGCGGCTTTTTGGTCACCGGGCTGCAATACTGGTTCTCCTCCGCCACCGTCTCCGTCACATACTCCTCCTGCGAGGCGTCCCACCACCCCTGGTAATCTCCCAGATACACCGCCCCGCTCTCCCGCAACGCTCGAATGTAAGTTACAACTCGGCCTTTGTGCCGCTCTTGCGTCGTGCGTATAAAGTCATCATAATCAAACCCGCAGAACGCAAACGCCCGCTCAAACTCCGCGGCGTTGCGGTCGCTCCACTCAAGCGGGCTTACCCCGTGTGCCGCGGCACTCGTAACCACCTTGTCCGCATGCTCATCGGTCCCCGTCAAAAAGAACACCGATTCGCGCGACCCGTTCGCCAACCGATGAAACCGGGTCAGGCAATCCGCCATGCCTGTCGTGTAGCAATGGCCAATATGCGGGCGATCATTGACGTAATAAATCGGCGTGGTAATGTACAGTCGCTTCGGCATGAGGGCCGTACTTTATCAGCCCCGCATCGGCTCTGCACTCACGCCCTCTCTTGCTCCCCACTCTCTGCACCCATCTCCGGCCCCCTTTTCGCCTCGATCAAACCCTCCCAAGCCCCCACGTGCCACTCCGCCAGCGCCCAACAGCCCCAGTTGCCTCACCGACCAATTGTCCCGAAGTCGCTTACCAACCGCGTCAAACGCACCGACCCCGGCCTCCATCACGCTACGCAAATCAACGCCCCGCCCATCACTTCACCCCAACTGGCCCCTATTCTGCCCCCACCTTCCCCTGGCTGTAAGTTTTGAAGCGCTCGCCGCGAACTATCTGAATCACCGCCGCCATATCCTCTCAACGATCCACCTCCCAAGACCCCCTCCTCTCAAGCATGACTGATTCTGCGATCCAAATCTCGCTTCTCGCCGCCGATGGCCCAACGCCCGTCGATTTCTCTATAAATAGAGACCGCCCGTGCTCCATCGGCCGCCTCAAAGAATCTGACCTCTGCCTTCTCCATGAAAACGTCAGCCGCCAGCACGCCCAGGTCCTTTACCGCGGCGGCACCTGGTTCGTCGTCGACCTCGACAGTAAATGGGGCACCTTTCTCAACGGCGTCCGCCTCACAAAACATAAGCCATCCTCACTCGCCGGTGGCGACCTTCTTCGAATCGGGCCTTGGACTCTCAGAGTCCTCGGCCTGCCAAGCACCACTTCCCTTTTTCAGCTCGGCAAGCACACAACAACAGCCGATGACCCGACCGTGACAGGGCAGCGCGTGGAGCGGGCCGCCTCCATGCAGCACGCCTGGCGCGCCGACCGCAGACTCAAGCTCGTCCTCGAATGTATGTCGCGACTCGCCGATGAGACCGACGAAATTAAACTCGCGACCACCGCAATGGAGCTGCTTATCACCGGCAGCGGTTACGCTCGCGGAGCCATTCTCCGCCGCCTCGATGAAGGAACCCAGGTCGAAGTCGTCGTGTGCGGCCCCGCGCCAGAAAAGCCCTCAAAAACAGGCGAAAAACCCGCACCTGCCCCGCTCTCGTCGGGTCAAGCCACCGAGCCGCTCGCCAACCCTCCCACCTTTGATATCTCTCGATCGTTACTCAAAGAAGCATCGCTTGGCGAAACGGCCGTGCTTACAAGCGCGGCCCCGTTCGTCGCCAGCCAGAGCATGGCGGAGATGCGGATCCACTCTGCCATCTGCGTACCCCTCTCTATCGGCGGAACCGTAGTAGCATTTATTTATCTTGACGCTCGCGGCACCGAATCCCGCGTTCAAGGAGACGCTGAACTCTTCTGCGAAGCCGTCGGTGCAGCATACTCCCTCGCCCTCGCCAATATTAATCGTGTCGAGCTCGAACGGCGCGAACGCATGCTCGCCGCAGAGCTCTCCGCCGCGCGCGTCGTCCAGGAAAAACTTCTCCCTAGCCTCAATGGTTCCATCGGTCCATTCCTTTACGCCGCTCGCCTCCACCCCGGCCTCTTCGTCGCCGGCGATCTCCTCGACCTCTTCACCTTGCAAGATGGCACCTCCGCACTCCTAATAGGCGATGTCTCCGGCCGCGGAGCCGCGGCGGGCATGCACATGGCCATGGTCCAAGCCTTTATCCACTCCGAGCTTACACGCGGCAGCCAGCTCGCCGCGGCGGTCTCCGCTGTGAACCGTTTCATGGCCAAACGCCTTCCACCCGATAAGTTTGTCTCGCTCTGGATCGGCGTCTGCCAGCCCTGCGGTGCCCTCCATTATGTGGACGCGGGTCACGGCCACTGGATGATCCGCAGACGCGACGGCCAAGTCCTCCACGCCGTGGACGAACGATGGGAGGGCGGGCTGCCCCTGGGCGTAGAGGCCTCTTACGACTACAAGCCAGCCGCCGCCGACCTTGCACGAGGCGACACGCTCATCCTATATTCTGACGGCCTCGTCGAGCAGCGCTGTGCCGCAGGCACCCAGTTCTCCCGCCGCCGACTCGCCGCAGTCTTCGAACGGTCTCAAACTCCCAAGCAATGGGTAGACTCCTGCTTCCAGACCGTTCTTCAGCACTCTAGTGGCCTTGATCTTGACGACGACTCAACGCTTGCGGTGCTCACCTTTGAATGAAAAAACGAGGTCCGAGAAATGAAATCGAACGTTATCAAAATGCAAACACCGCATTTTCGGTTTTCTTTCGGTGGGCTTATAAGTGCGAAAATGCCCATTCACCTCCGCTCGCTTTGCAACAATCCTCATCATTTTTCGACAAGAAGTCATCTAGCTATTGACATTCGACCTCAAGTGCGTCACACTTAGGGGGTCACGGCATGAGACACCGCGACAACCGTTCGTAGAAGACCCTACCCGATCGTTTCCGTTTGGGGGTAGGGCGAGAGACCTTAGGAGGAAAGAGACATGACTAACCGATTCCGTGTTTCTGCTGCTGTGCTTGCTGCCATCGTGGGCAGTGTCACAGCCTCGGCTAATGCCGAAGTTATTGCCACCTTGTCGTACCATGACTTGGCTGGCTCGTATGTTCAATCTGCCAATCCCAATGTCGGTCAGTTTTCCGCTGTCGCGGTCAACACCGCCCTATTGGCTTCAGCATACGAAGCTTCGCGCCTTACCCCTGCAGCGGGCAGCGCATCGTTTGAGGCCGGGTTCGTAACGAACCCGCTCAATCCGGCAGACTTCCAGTTGACCATTTCCGTAAATAAGATCAGCGCGACTGCGGCGACTGGCGCGGGGAGCTTCACTGCAACCGACGCCGATGGTGACACCATCACCGGCAACATCAGT
Organism: uncultured Phycisphaeraceae bacterium; assembly: GCA_964450325.1. Lineage (GTDB taxonomy): Bacteria > Planctomycetota > Phycisphaerae > Phycisphaerales > UBA1924 > UBA2402. The sequence goes on from CAYVFW010000141.1 coordinate 6,293, forward strand.
GGCGTATGGACATTCGGCGGCCCTGGCTTTATCTTCTTTAATGCCAACATCAGCAACGTTCTGTTTAACGACCTCAACGCTGCCGACGGCACTTTCGACGGTAGCGAAGGCGGCGACTTCGCCTCAGCCTTCATCGCCCCGACCCCCTATGTTGGTTCGCTTGTTCAGCTGGTCTTCGGCCAGAACAACTTCTTCCGCAACTCTTTCCAGGATCGCGCTACCGGCGGTTCTTTGCAGATCATCCCCAGCCCCGGCTCTGTTGCCCTCGTCGGCCTCAGCGGTCTGGTCTTGGTTGGTCGCCCCCGCAGCCGCTAAGACTTCCGATTGCTTGCGGACCGCCGAAGGTAACACTTCTTTGCTCCCGCAACACCTTTGAAGTAGCTAGTTTTCTCGCACGGTTTGACTCCTAGATTTTCTCGAGAGCCTTTGGGAACTTCCCAAAGGCTCTTTTTACGTGGATTTACAACTTCAATTGCCTTCTCAAAGCCGCCGCGGCGTGCCCGCCAAGGCACTCTTTCCCGTCTCCCGCAGAGTCTTAACGCTGTCCGCAATCGAAAGTTGAACTAGAAAGTTAATTTAAAAAGTTAAGCTAGACCATTAAGCTAGACCGTTAAGCTAGACCATTAAGCTAACCGTTAAGCTAGACCGTTAAGCTAGACCGTTAAGCTAGACCGTTAACGTGTTTGCAACCTGAAGACTTAAGTTGCTTTGCCCTTCAAGCTGAGCGAAACGGCAGCGAGCTTGAGTCTGCCAGCCAACCGGCCAAATAGATGCCCACCCGCCAAACGAGGGTAATCCCTAGCTTTAACTTTTGGCCAGGGTGGCCTGGGGGTTGACATCCGCCGTTGCCCGCGTAATGATTCTTCTCGGAAATGGGCGCACATCTGCACCATCATCATCGCCGCCATCACCACCGGCCCTCTCCGGTGCTCGTGATCGTTACCGCGTGATCTTTCCGCCGCTAACGTAAGTTTGGGTCCCGCCCCCGTCCTCCTTAACTACAAAGGATGACTCAAGGGCCAGCGAAAACCCAACATAATCACAAGTACCTTCAAGCCCCCGCCGTTCCTGCCGGCGTTACTTTACTCTGTCCCTCTCTCCGTTCCCCCTCACCGCCCCTTTCTGTTTCGTTCCTCGACTAAGCTCTACCGCAAGAACAGCATCAGCAAGCTTGACACAACATAAGCAGGCCCATCGGACTCGATTTGAAGACTCTTCCCTGTAACAAACTCCGCTTCATCGGCCACGCATGAAAACCACTCCTCCCGCCTTCTCCCCTTCGCCAGCGCCCGCCAACACGGGCGCCCCGGCCCTGTTGCACCTTGCCCTTCCCAAAGGCCGCATGCACGACGGTGTTATGAAGCTACTCGCCGATGCGGGTATCCGTGTTAACGTAAGCTCACGCGGCTACCGGCCCGCCGTTTCACTCCCGCAGGTGGAAGCGAAGATTCTTAAGCCTCAAAACATTATCGAGATGCTGGACAGCGGTACCCGCGACCTGGGCTTCGCCGGAGCCGACTGGGCGGCCGAGTTAGACGCCGATCTCATCGAAGTCTTGGACACCGGTCAGGATTCGGTTCGCGTGGTCGCCGCCGCGCCCCGCCACATCCTCACCGCGCAGGGCACGCTGCCGGAAAAACCCCTGGTCTTCGCGAGCGAGTACGTCCGCTTGAGCAATGCTTATATCGAGCAACGTAAGCAGGGCGATCGGTTCGTCCGCTCGTACGGCGCCACCGAAGTCTTCCCTCCCGAAGATGCCGACTGCATTATCGATGTCGCAGCCAGCGGAGCCACGCTCGAAGCCAATGGCTTGATAGTCTGCGGGGAACTGATGCGCTCTTCCACCCGCCTTTACGCCAGCCGCGCCGCCATGAAAGACCCAGCCAAGGCCCGCCGCATCGAAGATATTGTTATGATCCTCCGAAGCGTGATCGATGCCCGCAAACGAGTGATGCTCGAACTCAACGCCCCCGCAGATCGCTTGGACGCCGTTCTCGCCGTCCTCCCCTCCATGCGCCAGCCCACGCTCAGTAAACTCGCCGGAGATGCTGGCTACGCAGTCAAAAGCGCAGTCCCGCGCGACATGCTCCCACTCCTCATCCCACGCCTGAAGGCCACCGGCGGCAGCGATATTGTAATTTCTCCCATCTCCCAGCTTGTAAGCTGATCACGAAGCTTATCCCCCGCCCGGTCGTCGCGCCGCCCCCCCCGCCGCTGCCTGATCTTTCGGTCGACGTCGCCG
>CAYVFW010000142.1:0-8496 GCA_964450325.1 uncultured Phycisphaeraceae bacterium
TTTACGGCTTACTTTCAGGCTAGCTCCCCAACTTAATCTGCTCCGTATCGACCACCACCGCGCCCCGGTACCCCGCCAGGTCAAGCGAAGCGTAATATAATGATAAGTCAAAGCCCTTCCTGGCCGGCTCACTTATCCTCGCCGATCCAATCCGGCCGCTTACGCCCGCGATAGCCGCATTGAGTGCTCCGCCGCCCACCCCCGACGCCAGCGCGACATCAGGGTCTACCCCTACCAAAAGGCCCATCCGCGCGGGCCAAAAGTGATCGCAAACCCCGGCACTGTGCCGTTCGCACGCCGCGGCGAGCGAGTCAAGCACACCCGCCGCCGGGCTCGGGCCTAAGTTAACGCTTACCCCCAAGGGAGCTGGCTTTCCGCCCGCCGCCAAAGCAGTCAGGCCGACTCCCAGCCCACTTAGCTCTGCCGCAAACTCAATCGCCTCGATTACCGCCCCAACGGCGCGGTCGACGTGAACCGGGTCACCAAAGTGTGTCGGAGGAATCCAAAGATCCAGTCCGCTTACATCCAGCTGCGCACGACGTAATAGAAAGGCCACCTCTCGCCGTGCCGAACGATCCAGCAGCCGCGGTCGCATGTCGAGAATGCGGGCATCAAGCTGAACACACCGATATCCCGACGATTCCCCGCTCCAAGCGATCAGCGCACGCCCGCCCATCTCTGCGAGCGCCGGGTTGATTCGGCAGCGCGAGAGGGCGAGGCTGCGGGAAAACGTCAGGTTGGTCATAGCGAACACCGATGCCCGTCAAAGCGCTACCCGCTCGCATGGAATTTTGCCCATCTCCCCCGCAGCCCAAAGTGAGCGAGCACGCCAACGGCCTTAATCACCCTCGCCACCCACACCGCCCGCGCCACCCATCACTCCTCAAGATAAGTATAGCCCTCAAGCCCATCATCGTAATATTTGAGCAGGCTCTTCCCCTCGGCAATCGTCAACCGCTGCTGTCGGCACGCAGCCTCGACATCCAGCCGCATCGCCCGCTTCAAGTCCTCAGGGTCGTACTGAACATAAGCCAATACTTCTTCGACGGTGTCCCCCTCGATGACTTCCTCAATCTCCCAGTCGCCGTTGGCATCCACCGAGATGTGTACCGCGTGCGTGTCTCCCAGCAGGTTATGAAGGTCGCCTAGAATTTCTTGATAGGCGCCAAGCAGGAAGACGCCAAGGTAATACGGCTCAACGCCCGCCCCCTCGCCGGGAAGCTCCTTCACTTCGTGTAGTTCGAGTGTCTTCTTATCAATCCGCTTATCAACAAAGTGATCGATCTTGCCATCTGAATCACAGGTTATGTCGGCCAAAATTCCCCGCCGCGTTGGCTCCTCATTCAGGCGATGAATCGGGCAGATCGGGAACAGTTGATCAATCGCCCAGGAGTCGGGCATACTCTGAAAGAGTGAGAAGTTACAAAAGTAAATGTCCGACAAGGCCTCCGGAAGACTCTCAAAGTCCTCGGGCAGCTCGCCCTTCTTGCTGAAAACTGCTAGGATTTTGTGTCCGGTCGCCCAGAACAACTGCTCCGCCGCGGCCCGCATAGCCAAGCTCATGTAGCCTAAGCTGAAAAGGCTCATCGCCTCATCGCGTGCCTGCGTCGCGTCGTGGAAACATTCTTTAACGTTACGATCTGTAAGATTACGATAGCAATCCAGCAGGTCGTTCACAGGCTGCGGCACCTCGCCGTTGGGCTTTAGGAGCTCTGCGGCCATATTCGCTTCGATGATCCCCATGTCCGGGTTGGCCTCAAACCGGCTCGTGCCCAGAACGTCCATCACCAGCACGCTGTTATAAGCGACCATCGCCCGGCCAGATTCGCTCAGGATCATCGGGTGAGGTACGCCCGCATCATCGCACACACTTTTGATGCGATAAACAACATCCGCGGCGTACTCCGTCACGCTGTAATTGATCGAGCTGCTCCACGCCGACTGGCTCCCATCATAATCAACGCCCATACCTCCGCCAATATCCAGCATCGTAAGCCCGGCGCCCATCTTGTGCAGTTCGCAGTAAACATGCGAGAGCTCGTTGACGGCGTTTTTCAGCACGCGGATGTCAAACAGTTGGCTGCCCACGTGGCAGTGGAGCAGGTTAAGGCAATCCAACATGTCGTGCCGCTTAAGATACTCTACAGCCTGCAGCACTTCGCTTACGAAGAGTCCGAACTTGCTGCGAACCCCGGCCGAGCCTTCCCAACGCCCCGCTCCACGCGCTGACAGCTTCACCCGCAGCCCGATTTTGGGACGAACATTATAAGCCTTGGCGTGCCTTACCAAAAGCTCAAGCTCGCTGAACTTCTCAACCACAGGTATAATATTACGACCCAGCTTGGTCGCCAGCGTAACTGTTTCGATGAACTCGCTGTCCTTAAAGCCATTGCAGATCAGCGGCATCCCGTTCACGCCCGGCCCGCCCGCCACCGCCGACAGCCCCAGCACCGCCAGCAACTCGGGCTTGCTGCCCGCCTCCAACCCAAACTTCAACTCAACCGCAAGCCCCGCGATCTGCTCGCAGATGTGCCGCTGTTGGTTCACTTTAATCGGGTAGACGCAAGAGTAAGTCCCCTTGTACCCCTGCTCCGCAATCGCATCATCAAAGGCCTTGCGAATCTCGTGAAGGCGATGCGTCAATATATCGTTAAACCGCAGCAGCACCGGCGTATGAATTCCCCGGGCCCGCAAGCCCGTGACCACCTCGTGCAGATCCACCTGCTTCGCCGGGTCTTTGCCAGGCATCACCGTGGCGTGCCCCGCCGCGTTCACCCCAACATAACCTTTGCCCCAGTCGGCGATGCCGTAGAGGTGCGCTGAATCGGTGGCCGTCCATTGGCCGTGAAGAAACGAAGAGCGAGCGGAGAGTGTTCCCATCGTGCCATTTACCAAAGATGACCAACTGCGAACGTCCAAAAAAAACTAGTAATCTCACCAGGCGGTGCTGGCCATGCGAAAGGTTCAACGTGACCACCCATCCAGCGTGCGCTCAGCGCTGCAACACCCCGTCTCAAACCAGGCTTTCCTGCAGCCCCACACTGCTCGCCAATCCCCGCCCACCCGGCACGCAGAAACGCGTTCTTGCGGCCATCCACACCAGCGTCCCCACGCGTCAACCCGCGCAAAAAACCTGTGAGTTAACTCACACCTTGCTGCAGCCGCGCCGCACCTCCCGGCTTCCCGTAAAACTATATCGCCATTCAACGGATCGTGACGATTCTGCGACAAGAAATCCGCAGTAAAGTCGCCCGCACCCGCAGCAAGCGTTAGCAGACGAACCAGCCGGTCCTCGCGGATGATTATCCCACCCCCTCTTAAACTTACGATTCCAGCCCGCGCACCTCAAACCCTTCAATCTGCCCCATGCTCTTCCCAGCGATTCCCTGCAAATCGCCATACATTCCCGTCGCGGCCTCCAACGCACGCTGAATCTGCTTATCTCGCTTGGCCCAGCGCGCTGTGATCGCTTTGCGCTCTCCCTCCAAATCGTCCCGCATCTCCTCATACGCCTGATGCATCGCCTCGATGCGGTTTCGGAAATCTTTCCCTGTCAAATACTCGTACACCATCTCGACCTTTGACGCCCGCCCTTCCCCTGAAGCCCTCGCCGAGCTTACCTCAATCAACGCAAGCCGGAGCGAGGTCGCCAACGGTGTCGCGCACTTGATCGAAGAAACCCACACCTGCTCCACATGACCAAAGTGTTCAACTCCCTTAGGCATCGCAGCCGTCACGATGGCGCACACATCCGCTTTCGCCGCCCGCTGATCATTCTTAAGTTTACTTAGCCACCCATCGCTCCACGTGCGCGTGCGTTTGAACTCCCAAAGAATGCGCCCAACCACCTGGCCGCTCGCCCCGACCACAAGCTGCACCGCATCGCCCCCAAACTGCCCCTTGGGCACCGGTTCGATAATGTCCCGCGGGAACGCCGCCCGCAGCGACGCCTCTAAATCCAGCTCCTGCACTTCACCCTGAAGCTGCTGCGAAGTCGTGTCAAGCTTCCGCTGCATGTCCGCGTTAATCCGGTGCAGATCGGTAATTAGTTTGTCTTTCTCCGCATCCTTCATCCGGTGCTGGTCCGCCTCATCAGACCGTGCCTTTTCGTACACCCGTTGCCGCTCCGCATCAACTGCCCTCTGCTTCTCCAGCTCCCAATCCCGCGCCTGCTCCTCAAGCTCAGCAACCTTCCTCCGGTGCAGCACTTCATTCTGTTGTGAGACCGCGAGTTTTTCCCCTTTCTCCCGATCTTTCCGCTCAAACTCCGACCGCTCCGCCTCGATATTCTCCGCCGCCTTCAACCTCGCGGCCTCCTCAATCCCCTTTCTCTCTTCCCGCACTAACTTTGCCGTTCGCTCCGCGATCTCGTTATCCATCGCCGCGGCCTTCACCTCGCACTCCCGCTCCTTCTTAATCGCCGCCTGTTCCCGTTCGATGGCGGTACGTTCTCGCAACTGGCTCGCCGCCACCGATTCCTTCATCGCCGCCAACTCCGCCGCGGCCTCTTTCAGCGCCTGCTCCTTCAGAGATTTGGCGAGCGAGTCTTTTCCGGCGGCAACCTGTTGCGCCACCGTAACTTCCAGCGCGGCTCGCTCACGCACAATAGCCGCCGCCCCCGCATCCAGCTCCCGCGCTCGAGCTTCGAGCACCTCCCGCCGCTCCGCCTCCTGCGTTTCCAACTGCGCCCGCAGTGTCGCCTCGATCCCTGCCCGCATCGCCGCGGTAAACTCAAACTTACTATGACACTTCGGACATACAACAGTTGTTTCGCTCATCTATTCTCGTTTCTCTAATCAACTTAAGTTAACTAGCAACTCCGCCGCCGACCACAGCCCCAGCCAACCACCACTACGGGTGCAGCCGAGTTACCTTCCACCCGGAAGCCTCGTACCCCTCCGGCCACTCTCGGCCACGCAACGCCTCAACGTCTCTTATACCTCCCCCGCGTTCCGTCAGCGTCCGCTCCCACCTCGCCCGATCGTGCAGTCTCCCAGGCCCACCGATCCAAAGCTCCACTCGTTCACACCATAACCGAAACCCGCCCCAATGCGGTGGTCGCGGAATCTGCACCGCGTTTCCCTTAGCCACAATTTCGTTCGGATCAAGCCCCAGTTCGCTGATAACTTGCTCAACCCGTGCCACCAAATCTTCCCTTGCCAACAGCGGCTGGCTCTGATTGCTCGCCCACGCCGACAGCCGACTCTCCCACGGCCGCGACTGAAAGTAATCGTCGCTCTCATGCGCGGGGCTGGGCACCACCGGCCCCTCCATCCGAACTTGCTTATCTTCGTGATCCCAGTGGAAGACCACCGCGGCTCTCGGATTAGCCAGCAGCTCCCTCCCCTTCCGACCCATGTAGTTCGTGAAAAACACAATGTAACCCTGCGGCACATCCATACCCCGGCACAGCACAACTCGCGCCGCCAGTGAATTTCCGCGCCCCTCGCTCAGTGTCGCCAGCGTCATGCAGTTGGGGTTAGGCTGCCGCCGTGCTGACTGAGCCTCATCGAACCATTCTGCGAACAGACCCATCGGGCTTTCGGGCAATGGCTGGGGCAAAAATCGCATCGCTGCGAGACGATCAAGCAGCACCTGAGGTAGCGGGTTAGACATCGTGCCAAGTGTACGTCCCATAGCCGCCGCACCCCACGCGAGCGTAATACGTAGTCCCATATCCCTCGCCAATAGAGCCTATTGTAATCATTCCGCACACTTTGGCTTGATTTCCGCCCGCAATGACGCACCGTATAGGAAGCCGCGCACCCCCGCGCAGTAGTTCAACTAAAAAAGGCCCCCGATCTTCGGGAGCCATCAGACAAGGCTTTGATTATGCTCTTCTCCCTGCCCTGCTTCATGCTCATTTCGCTTACATCCGCCGCAGGTGGCGAACGCGTTGTTGCTCAGCCGCAGCCATCGCCAGCCATCCCCGCCCGAATCCAATCCACCTCCACCCACTCCGCTAACGAAGGCAAAGAGAGCCAGCACCGCGCCCGAGTCTCCAGCCACACACAAGCACCGCTGAACACCGGATTCCTCGCAGATACACAAGTCGAAGACATAAATGGCCGCATCTTCGTCGGGACGCTTATCCACGGTTTCACCCGCGACAACGCCGTCTCTCGCCGTCGCGGCGAAGACAACGCCGCACGCTACGGAGCCGCAGGCGCCAGCGATTCCATTATCACTCTCCGCACCCCCGGCCTCTTCGGCTTCGACACCAATGGTTTTGTTGCCCAGGTAAACCCCTGGCAGCCCGTCACCGCGCCCTCAGCAAGCCCGTACAGCAACCCGTTCACAAACGCCAACACCAAGCTCGCGGCACGTCTTGAGTCCGCGCGTCAGCAGTGGCTCAAAGATAATAACTTCACCGGCGGCGTGCGCACCTTCGTAAACGATGCCGCACTCTTCACGCCCGCCCGCGCTGGCGCGCAGATCACCCCTCGCGCAACCATGGAGCTCGCGCCCGACATGCCCCGTGTCCGATCAAAAATCCAAGTGCGCTCCTCCGCGACAAGCACAAAGCTAAAGTCCGCCAACGCTGCCCAACGCGTCCAGCCGAACATAACAAAGGTGCTCCCCCCATCCGCGGCCAAGCCCGCCCCCATCGATCTCGCGCCCAAAGGATAACCCTAATCTAAGCTCATAAGCTTATAACCAGGGAACCCACCCCAACTACCCAATCTATCCAACTGGCCTCACCCCGCGGCGTTCGGCCACCAACCATACAAGTGCTCCCCACGCCGCTTACGCTGGCGGCGGAATCGGAGTCGCCCGACCGAACGCGCTCGCAGGCCGGCCCGCGCCGCCCGTCGCAAGGCTCGCCTGAGTGACCCGTGTCGAGTCAGCCGAGCTATGCATCGGACCCGGTGTCACCGGCGCAGGCGGCGATGTCCGCTTACTCCGCAACGCGTCGATATTGCGATCGAGCTTGCTCAAAATGTTCTTCACCTGGTTAAACGATTTATCTGTTGGACCCATAACGAAACCGTGCCTCCTTGCACTGAGAAATGAACCTTCGTCCATTCCATCGGTGCGGACGACGCTCTCCTCTTCCTTCCGCAACTGGAAACCCCGCGGCGATCCGCTTTCAATGTCACGTGTGCGGTTTGGAGCGAAAGCGCACGCGACCGACGCCCACGCGCACCTCACCACCCCAACTAAAACAATCTTTTAAATCCAATTCCGCGGCGTCAAACATCGCCCTGCCCGCCGCGTCAACCCACACTCAATCAGAAACGAGAAAACGTCTCGTGGGTCACGACTTTCCGAAAATTTCCACCTCCCATGCCACCAAGCGGAAACTACCGGCCTTTCGCGGCAGATAAGTTCGGGGATTGTGGCCCGCCTTGAATGGCCGGGGTAACCTACTCCTCAAGATATGGCAAAGGTCACACTACTCAATGTCCGCAAGGTCTACCCCAGCGGTTTCGAGGCCGTCAAGGATCTCTCACTGGAAGTGCGCGATGGCGAGTTTCTCGTCCTTGTGGGCCCCTCCGGGTGCGGAAAAAGCACCACCCTCCGTATGGTCGCGGGGCTGGAGGATGTCTCCTCCGGCATTATCACCATCGGCGACCGGGAGGTGAACGACGTCCACCCTAAAGACCGCGACATCGCCATGGTCTTTCAAAACTACGCCCTCTACCCGCATATGAGCGTCTACAAAAATATGGCCTTCGCCCTCAAACTACGCGGCATGCCCAAGGCCGAGATCGACCGCCGCGTTCAAGAGGCCGCCAAGATTCTGGGGATTCAAGAATTGCTCGAGCGCAAACCCAAAGCCCTGTCGGGCGGGCAGCGTCAGCGAGTAGCAGTGGGGCGGGCAATCGTCAGAGAGCCCAAGGCCTTCCTCTTTGATGAACCCCTCTCCAATCTCGACGCCAAGTTGCGCGTCACCACCCGCGCCGAACTCAAATCTCTGCATCTCCGCCTTACGACCACCACCATCTACGTCACCCATGACCAAGAAGAAGCTATGACGCTCGGCGACCGCATCGTCGTGATGAGCAAGGGTGAAATCCAACAGGCCGATGCACCGCTTACGGTCTACCGCTCGCCCAAGAATCGCTTCGTCGCCGGATTCATCGGCACGCCACCCATGAACTTTTTCGATGGCACGCTGGATCGCGTCGGCGAACAGCTTCGTTTCGTCGAAGGTTCCGCCAGCCCGGGCGGCGGAGCTTACGTCGTGACGATCCCCCCCTCCCGCGCGGCTTCGCTCAGTGCTTACGTTGGCAAACCAATCGTGCTGGGCCTGCGCCCCCAGTCACTGCGCATCGCCGATGCCGGAATGCCGCCCGCAACCGCCGACCGCTGGGAGCTCACCGCAAGAGTGGTTGAGCCGCTCGGCGATTCAATGGATGTATACATATCAACCCCCAAACACCCGCACGTAGTAGCCCGAGTAGCCTCAACCACAGGCGTCAAGGCCGGAGATAAAATTACAGTTACAATCGACGCCGGAGGCGCACACTTCTTCGCCCCCGGCGAGTTCGG
>CAYVFW010000143.1:0-8490 GCA_964450325.1 uncultured Phycisphaeraceae bacterium
ACTGTACTCCGTCTGCCCAATCCACTTGTCCAAAATCCCCGCCCCGCTCCCTATCTGCGTGAATCTGGGGAATTTGCGGTTACAGTTACCCATTTTACTTCGCCAACCGCTTGCGCAACCACGCCTTGCCGAACTCCCAATCATTATTTACAGATCGCAACGAAATCCCCATGCCCCCCGCGATCTCGGTCCCGGTCATATCTCCAAACCACTTTAACTGAACAACCTGGTAGACCCGGGGGTAATGATCCGCCAACTCCGCAAGCGCTCCCTCCAACTCCTCAAAATCCAACGGCTCCTTATCCGCCCCCAGATCCGCATCTGTCAGTTCGATCCGAATCCCCTCTCCTCCACCTCGCTTATCCGCGTCCTTAATCCGCGCGTGGTCGATCAAAACCCGCCGGATCGTCGCCGCGGCGGCCTTGAGGAAATGCACGCGGGCCACTTTATCTAAGTTATGGCTCGCGGCCATCCGCAGCCACGCCTCGTGGACGAGGGCGGTGGGTTGCAAGGTGTGGCCTGCCCGCTCATTCTTTAGATGGTTCGCCGCGATCGCTCGGAGTTCTCCGTACAGCTTCGCCAGCAGTTCCTCGCGCGCGTACAGACTCCCGGACTGTGCTTCCGCGATCACGCGGCTGAAATCTTTTTGCGGCTCGGTGTTTTCGTGAGGTGAATGGGTCATGTTCGGCAAGCACGGTAGGCGGCAACCGCGCATCAACTTCTACCAGTGGCGGAAACTGCCGCCGACCGTGCACAAAATAATAGTTCTCGCTCCATGATCCAGCCGCGGACTACGGGCTCGCATACGTATTTGCTGATCGCCCCTCGCTGTTCTCGGTGTTACAACGGGGGGTTGGTCGGGGGCTTACCGTTGTCGGCGCTTCTCTCGCGTCGGGAGGAAGCGACCGTTCGGCGTCGAGGTTCTTAGGGAGGCCCGCGCGGCGCGATTCTCCGACAAATCTGGTCGTGCTCGCGCGCGGTGGGGACGACCTGGCCATCGAGGACAAGGTGGAATCAATGCGAATCACACATGCGCGCCAGCTGCCGACGACTCGGCTCAGATCAAGGGTGATGTCGTGGCTGCGTCGAGCGCGGGCGGGTGTGCTTTCGGCGGGGAGCGGGGCTGGCGATGAGAAACCACTTTTGGCGGCGTGTGCGGTGAAGGTGCTTTTCCTGATCCTTGGTGGTGCCGCATTCTGGACAGACCCAGACATGCACACCATCGACGAGGGACTTGGGAACCTCGTGCCTGAAATACCGGCATTGGCGGCAGCGCTGGTGGCGGTGCTTTCGGTCGCCGCGAACCCAGCGGATGCCCAGGCCCACGCACAGGAGCGCGATACGTGCGGAGAGGATGTATTGAAAGGTGAGCATAAGGCGTAGCATCGCGGCTCTGTGCCCGGAGTCCGGGGGATTGGCGGCAGAATATGCCGGACACGGTCAGCAATGGTGGTACGAGACTTATTCTCGTCGCCACAAGGCGCGGTGATCAGCCCGAAGCATAGCCAGAAACGAACGAATCTGTTCGTGGCGGCGGATCGGGGCGGCGATGAGCAGATCGTTGTGAACGCTTATGCAGGCGATGCGGTCGCCGCCGTTGACGTGCCACTCATCAGGGGACACGTTTTCAGAAAGCAGTTGTGTGATGAGGTCGGTGCGTTCCTGGAGGGCTTTGGCATATCCGATATTGTTGTCGTAGTCGCCATCGCGAGGCTCAGGAGAACTGATGCAGTTTCGACCTCCGGTGTACGAACATTTAATTACTTCGACCAGCGTGGGCGCTGTGAGGTCCTTCATCGCGTACAACACCAGCGCGGAAAGTTCTACGGGGTTGGCTGCGTCGGAATGAATCGCCACACCATCGCCTGAAACCGCCCACACCACTTTGCTAGTCGAAGTGGACAGGTACACGGCAATACGATCAAGCAATTCTGGTGCATTGCGATGGGCCACCACGAGAGGGGAGGCGATATTGAGCAGTTGAAATGAACCTCCGCTCGATGCCAATTGTGCCTGCAGCTGCACCTCATCCACCGCGATGGTCACGCCCGCCTGCTCCGAAATAGCTTTCAGGATTGCTCGCGGCGAACCTTGGCCTGCCTCGAGCGACACGGTGCACCCTGCCAACCGGCGCGAAGTCGAACGCGCGGCGGCTACATCATTGACATCGAATGAATCGGGCGTGGGGGGAAAAATGGCCGCAGGCGAAGGAGCCATGTGCGCGAAATCGACAATGGCACTTTGTTGCGTTGGGTTTGTCGGGTGCGTTGGGTTTTCCAGCACCGTACCGCGATCAATAATTGCGAGCAGTCGTGAAATAACTTCCAGCACTGGGCGAGGCGCGCGCACCATGAGCCGACCAGAACCGACAATCTCCGCGTGGGAAAGCATTCCACCATTGTCCTGCCAGTCTTCCGCATTCATGATCCCCGTAATAATCCGCACGAGATCGAGGCGGCGCGAGGCATCTCCCAGCGAATACGAGGCGAAGCACCGAGTGCTTTCTCCGGAAGTGGCGACCCTCTCCAAAGCGCTCGCCTGGCTCCAGTATTCGGCCCGTGTGCGAAGTGCCCACACCGCGGCGTGAAACGCGGGCAGTTGCCCCGCCTTGTGGCGCTCCCGAAGTTCATTTTGGCCGAGCTCCCACTTATCTGCATCTATCGCAGGTGAATCCCACGGAAGGATCGCCGCCAATGCCCATGTTGGGGCCAGCCCCATCCATCCTGCCCGCGGCACCCTCGCGGCGGAAAAGAGCAAATGGCTTACGAGAATGATTCCAAAGCCAAGCCCAACCCACCTACTGCGCACGGGCCTGCGGTACAGCGCCCGCATAGTCGCGGCGACCTTCCCGCATTCTGGACAACGGGGGATGTTTCTCGGCATGAGTGCCCCACCTGCAAAGGAGTAGCGGCATGAGGGGCAGTGGGCCGCGTGTTTTCGCCGCAAAATCAGCGAGCCGCAGGCGATGGTCGTTCCGACCCAGAAAAAGACCCAGCCGCCGAGGATACAGAACTGAGATAGGTCCATGCCGCATACGCGACGGAAGGGGAACGAAGCCACAGGGAAACGTGATTTTCGCAGGCTGCCTCTGGAAACACGCATGAGCTTGCACCCGCGAATGGAAACGCCCTCGTCCGCGGCCCGCCCAGCCTCGCCGTCCACGGGTCTATCAACCTCGGTTGCGCGTTCGTCTGTTCTGCCATATTAAACCTCACTCGCCAAGCATCACCGCCCGGCGCTCTCCTGTATGCACATCCGCAGCGAACGGTTTTTTGTTGGGGACAGATTAGTGGGGGTTATTCAGAGGCCTCATGAAAGAGGATGTAAGTTGCCGAGCCGGATGCTGCCCTAGATGTGGTGTAGGCGGCTGGCTGGTGGAGAAACAGCAACTGTGCTCTACCTGTCGCATGGAAATCTGGGGTGGCCGCCAGGCCGATGCGTCCCGGTTACTCTGGCTCAAGTTGGGTGAGTCGAGGGCCGATGAACGGGCGAGCCACGGTGCAATACACGCTCGGGCCCTCCCTGTTTCCGCGGCAGCGCCGCGAGAAGGACAACGACGGATGAGCATAGATGTCCGGCATATTAACGCGTTCTTGGAAGCCACCCAAGCGGTGTTCAGCTCCATGGTGAAGCTGCCCGTTACGTTCGAAAAGCCTGAACTGGGCACGAGAGACAACCAGTACGACGTCTCGGGGGTTATTGGCCTCTCGGGCGATGTGCTGGGCTCAGTCATCGTGGGTTTCACCAAGCTGAGCGCGGTGCAGATCGCATCGGCCTTTGCGCAGACCCGGCTGGAGATCGGAACGCCCGACTTCGCCGATGCCATCGGTGAACTGGCCAACATGATTGCGGGCGGGGCCAAGGCCAAGTTCGAGGGACAGTCGGTGAGTATCGGATGCCCCTCGGTGATCATAGCGCCGGGTCACAAGGTAACATCACCCAGCAGTGCCAAAAGCATCTGCATTCACTGCAACACTGCGGCCGGTCGGTTTACCATCGACGTGGCCATTCAGTCTAGCACGAAAGCCCAGGCCTCCCCGGCGGCCTCGGGTAGAACCTCCTCGGCCGTTCCCGCCAGCAGAGCTGCTTAACTCGTACTTCACCGCCAGCTCCCTCCACCAACCACATGAAGGAATTACCACCATGCGAGTTCTTGTCGTAGACGACTCCAAAACCATGCGAAACATCGTCAAGGGTGTACTGGGGACGATTGGCGTCACCGCCATCGAAGAGGCGGGCGATGGGCAGGATGCCCTGAGCCGAGTCGACGCGTTTAAACCGGACGTCATTCTTCTCGACTGGAACATGCCTGTCATGGACGGAATCACGTTCGTGAGGACGTACCGCGCCAAGAACAAAACCACACCCATCATTATGGTCACCACCGAAGCGGAGAAGTCCCGGGTGATGGAGGCGATCCAGGCCGGGGTCAACAACTACGCGGTGAAGCCGTTCACGCCCGAGAGTCTGTCGAAGATCATCGAGACGACCATGGCCAAGGCCAGCGTGAAGAAAGCGGCGTGAAAAGAACTTCGTAGCATTCAACTAAGAGATAAGCGTGACGGGTGCGGCCGACGAAAGTTAGGCCCCCGATGTCACACGGCCCCGGACTGGACGCCGCGTTACTCGAGGCGACAACCCAGCTGTTGCAGGTTTAGGCGGCAGCCGTCCTGATCGACCAGGAGGCCTCACGGAACCTCGCGGTTTTTGCAGCCGCGTGCGGCTGTGGGGCCACACAACTTAGCGAGATCATCGCCTCTTGGGTTCCACCAATTGCCAGCGCGCCTCATCAAGTTGAGTGAGAGGCCCTCACTGGCCAACATCGAGAGGCTCACCGAGTTCTCACACTAGGCGAGCCAATAACGCGTTACTTGGGCGACCAAACTGGCGGAGACGAAACCGCCGTCCGCGTCTATCGAGAGCCCGATGTCTGTGTCGCCAAAGTGAATCATTGCGCCGTCAAGTTTCACATCTAAGAGTGCATGGTGATCTTTAAAAGTGCTGCGAATGGGCCTGTGTGGATCGGCTGAGCCGAGTAGCACTAACTGATGTTCAAATCTGATTTTTAGAATCTTGCGGCCGCTCGGTGAGATTGCATTTGAGAGTCGCGGGCACTCGGCTCCCGCGGCGCCACGGCTGGCCAGGGCCGCCGCATGGCGACCACAGCCGTTAAATAGAGCAGATCAGGCCGACGCCGCTCATGGACCCCGCCCGAGAGGCCGAAAACACAGCGTCCTTCCAACTGTAAGAAATGAGGTGCCCTTGTCCCTATTGCCCGCCATCAACGAGATTGCCAAAGCCTCAGTCCTGACCGACGAGCAGGACCTGCCAGCGCTGGTCGGAATCCATGAGAGGCTGCGCTCTCTCTGCACTGAGATGGCAACCTCGGATATGACCATCGTAACCGAATGCCTAGAGCACGCCGCGGGCTTGATCGAGAAGATTGTCTGTCGGGAAGCCGAGAACGGCGCTGCCGCTCTGGACATGGTGCGGCGGGGGATTGAGTACGCCCAACGAGTTGTCGTTGCCGACCAGGAAGGTCGGCCGCTCGGCGAGGTCGGTCCATCGCCTTACAGCGGCGAGAGCCGCGCTCCGCGCGCTGGTGAGGGGATCGACTCAGACCTTCTTTTGTCGTGGGTGACCGAGTGCGGTCACACTCTCGCGGAACTCGAAACTCAGGTTATGGCCGCCGCTTCGGCGAACACCCCCGAGGTGCTGGGCGAAATCCGTCGGCGGCTGCATACGTTCAAGGGGGAGTGCGGCGTGCTATCTTTGCATGCAGCGCAGAAGCTCTGCCACGAGGCCGAGTCCTGCATTGACCGTTGCATTGCAGATGGCGAGGCCCTACCCGTGGATGCGATCCTCGCGCTCGTCGACTGGATGCGGGGGTACGTCGCGGCACTGTCGGAGAATCCGCAGGCGCCTGTACCGGATCAGAGCGAGATACTGGCTCATTTTCTGCCGGCACCCGACCACAAGACAGCTCCAACGGCGAAGGAAACCAAACCGGCTGGCGCGAATACATCATCCTCACCTTCTGCGGCAGTGTCCCTTGTCCCGGACCAGGCGTCGCCCTCGGTCGCCGACACCAGTCTGGTCGTCCTAATCGCCGATGGCGATATGAAGGACAATCTAAATGACTTTCTTTGCGAATCTCGTGAGCACATCGCTGGCTCCGAGCAGGCTCTGCTGGAGCTAGAGAAAAACCCTAGGGATAAGGAGCTCATCAACACCGTATTCCGCGCGTTTCACACCATCAAGGGCGTGGCGGGGTTCATGAACCTGGGTCCTATCGTCTCTCTTGCCCACAGCGCCGAGTTCCTGCTCGATAGCGCGCGCAACGACAAGATTGCGCTCAACTCTCAATACCTGAGCATCATTCTTAAGACTTGCGACTTGATGGGCCAGATGATCCGCGTCTTCGAGGGTGGGAGTGCGCCTACCAATGGCCAGCTCAAGTCGCTCATCGATCAGCTCGAGCGAGCGGTGAAGGGCGACCTGTCGGGCGCGAGCGCGGCAGAGGTTAAAGGCGCCGCTCCCCTGGTCTCGTCCGCGATTGCTTTTACTGCCGCGCCGACTGCCACTTCCGCCGCTGCGAGTGCTGCTCCCTCTGGACCGGCTTCCGCAGCGCCGGCATCCGAGCCTCCTTCCGTCAGCGGCATGAAGCGCGCAGACCAGACCGTCAAGGTGAGTACCGGACGGATGGACATGCTGGTGGACATGGTTGGCGAACTCGTGATCGCGCAGCAGATGGTTGTGCAGGACCCCGCGGTGCGGTCACTCAATG
This sequence comes from uncultured Phycisphaeraceae bacterium, assembly GCA_964450325.1. Taxonomy (GTDB): domain Bacteria; phylum Planctomycetota; class Phycisphaerae; order Phycisphaerales; family UBA1924; genus UBA2402. Next base: position 6,788 of record CAYVFW010000143.1, read on the forward strand.
AACAACGCCTGCAACGCAACCTGACCATGGTGGGCAAGATCATCCGCGACCTGCAGGAAGTCTCGATGTCCCTGCGGATGGTGCCGATCAAGGCGACATTCCAGAAGATGGCCCGCCTCGTTCGCGACGTCTCCGCCAAGGCCGGGAAGCACATCACCCTGCACACCGAGGGCGAGGATGTGGAACTGGATCGAAACGTCGTGGAGGAGATCGCCGATCCGCTCGTGCACATGATCCGCAACTCGTGTGACCACGGCATCGAGCCCGGCGACGCCCGCCGGGCCGCGGGGAAGTCCGAGACTGGCAACGTCCACCTCCGCGCCTTCCACTCAGGCGGCTCCATCGTCATCGAGATCGAAGACGACGGCAAAGGGCTCGACCGGGCCAGGATCATTGCCAAGGCCATTGAGAAGGGCATCTACACCCCCGACCGCCCCGTAGCCGACATCCCTGACTCCGAGGTCTTCAACCTCATCTTCCTCCCCGGCTTCTCCACCGCTGAAAAGGTCACCGACCTTTCCGGGCGCGGCGTAGGTATGGACGTCGTCCGCCGCAACATCGAGGCCCTCCGCGGCAAGGTGGACATCCGCTCCACCGCCGGCAAGGGCACCATTTTCTCGATGCGCCTCCCGCTCACCATGGCCATCATCGACGGCATGGTCGTACGCGTCGGCAAGCAGCGATATGTCATTCCGACTCTCTCCATCGAGCGCAGCTTCCGCCCCCAGCCCAAGGACCTCCACACCGTCGTGGGCAAGGGCGAGATGGCGATGGTCCGCGGCAGCCTCCTGCCCATCTACCGCCTGCACCATGTGCTCGGGCACGACCAGAACGACCCGAACTCCCGGGGCGACCTCCTCATCGTCGTCGAGACGCAGGGCGCCCGCGCCTGCCTCGCCGCCGACGAGATCATCGGGCAGCAGCAGGTCGTTATCAAGACTCTCGGCCAGTCCACCCAGTCCATCCGGGGTGTCTCGGGTGGGGCCATTCTCGGTGATGGGCGCGTCGCCCTGATCCTTGACATCGGCGGCATCCTCAGCGAGGCCACCGCCACCCCCCCAGCAGCATGATCCATCCTCCTCACGTTTACAAAGGAATCAGCCATGACCACCGCAGCCCAGATGAACAATACCGTCCGCACCGCCGCTCGCAGCGATGATGGCAACCACGATAAGTTCCTCACCTTCTGTCTGGGCCAGGAGGAATACGGCCTGCCGATTCTCGCCGTGCGCGAAATCATCGGCCTCATCGATGTCACCCCGCTTCCGCAGACCCCCGCCTATGTCAAGGGCGTGATCAACCTGCGTGGCAAGATCATCCCGGTCATCGAACTCCGCTCCAAGTTCGGCCTCCCCACCGTCGCGTACACCGCCGAGACCTGCATCCTCGTCGTTGAGGTTGCCGGGGAGGAAGAGGGCAGCGCCTCGTTCCAGCTGGGCATCATTGTCGATTCGGTGCGCGAGGTGCTCGACATCAGCCGCTCCAACATCGAGCCCCCGCCCAACTTCGGCACCTCCATCCCGATGTCGTCCATCCAGGGCATGGGCAAGGTCAAGGACAAGGTCGTCATCCTCCTGAACATCAACAGCGTCGGCGCCAAGCAGGGTCTGGAAAAGATCAGCGGTGACATCGAGGCCGGAGCGTCGTCCGGCGAGCCATCCAACCAACTCCAGGTCGCGGCCTGAGCCCGCATCAACTACCAA
>CAYVFW010000144.1:0-8418 GCA_964450325.1 uncultured Phycisphaeraceae bacterium
CAGCTACCCCTGCTCGCTGGCATCTTAATTGAAGGCGCCGACCCTATCGCCCAGCCCGATGAGCTGGACTGGTGGGCCGATCAGGGCGTGGTCGCCATTGGCTTATCTTGGGCACTCTCCAGCCGCTACGCTGGCGGCAACTCAACCGATGATCCGCTCACGCAGCTAGGCGAAGACCTCATAAAACGCATGGACGCGCGGGGCATAGTCCACGACCTTTCTCACCTCAGCGACGTTGCCCTGGATCAACTATTACGTTGTACCGACCGTCCTGTCATCGCAAGCCACAGCAACTGCCGCGCCCTCATCGACACCGACGGTCAGCGCCGCCAACGCCATCTGACCGATGCGACCATCACCGAGATTGGCCGACGCGGCGGAATGATCGGAATTAACGTCTTTTCCCCTTTCATTCTGCCGGGGAGCGTGCGAGATCGACGCGCGACCCCCGCGCAGTGGGCGGCGCACGTAAGCCGAACCTGCGACCTGATGAAGACCCGGTCCCAAGTTGGCTTAGGTTCGGATATGGATGGGGGCTTCTCCGCCGCGATGATGCCCGAAGGCCTGAACCGCCCCGCCGACCTGCCAGTGTTAAGTAATGCTCTGAGCGCTCAGGGCTGGACGCGCGAAGAGGTCGAAGGCTTCGAACACCGCAACTGGTTACGTTTCTGGGAGAACTCCGCCAGCCCCGGCGCATCGGCGATTTCCGCCACAACCCTCGTCAATAACGCTCACTCGCCTTCAATGTAATACAATAGGTGCGGGCGAACGTACGTTCGCCCGCACCGTTTCTGCTGTAATATAATATTAACTTCCCCTCGCCACCTCACCGCTTGGCCAGCAGGTCGCGGATCTCGGTCAGCAAAACCTCTTCCTTGGTCGGACCCGCGGGGGGCGCGGCCGCCTGCTCGCGATCAAACCGCTTGCGTGCCGTGTTAAACGCCTTCACAACCAAGAAGACGCAGAACGCAAGAATTATAAAGTTGATTGTGACCGTAACAAAGTTGCCCCACGCGAGCACCGCGCCCTTCGCGCGAGCATCTACCAGCGTCGGCGGGCTCTCGCCCGAGAACAACGGAAAGAACTTGTTGCTAAAGTCAACGCCCCCGCCCATGATCTTGCTGATCACCGGCAGGATGATGTCGGCAATCATCGAGTTGACTATCTTGCCGAACTCGACACCGATAATTACACCTACCGCGAGGTCCAGCACATTGCCCTTAAGTGCGAACTCTTTGAACTCCTTGACAAAACCCATGCTAACTCCTTGTGCGCGCGGCTCCGCAACCGAAACAATAATATTAAGCTTTCCACTCGGTCCTTTTCCCTGCCCCATGCCGCGCGAGCCATGGTGAGGGGCCACCTTTGCCAACTAACTTAGCATACATCCACACTAACCGAGGGAGGACTATGGTTCACGCTAAAGTACAAAGACACTTATGCAGTGTTACGTAAGCTGCGTGCTAAGGCAACTCTAGCACTTGACGCTCCCAATGTCTCCCCCACCCCACTTCACCCTAAATCGCCCTAACATCCGCGGGCGATTCCGGCCAAACTGGTCCCATCTTCTTGCAAGCTGCAATCATACGCTATGCAACATGAAAACCAAACTCACAACCCTCCTCATCGCCTCGCTCCTCCTCCTACCCAGCTGCGCCTCGAAAACGACCAAGCCCGCAAGCATGGGCATAGTTAACTCTAAGTGCCCCATCGTCCCAAGCCACACGGCGAGCGACAAGACCGTCGTTCAGCACGAGGGCAAACAGGTCGGGCTCTGCTGCGCCGGCTGCCTCTCCACCTGGGACAAACTAAGCGACGCCGAGAAGTCCGCAAAAGTCAAAGCTGCGATGTAAAGCAGCCAATCGCGGCCCGGCACGGCCGCGTGGGGTAGACAAACCGTCAAGCTGGTATCGTTTATCGGACACCGGATTGCCTCTCCCGAATGCAACCTAACGCAACATCCACCGTACTGTTCAGTGTGGTGCTTTGCTGCGCCGATACGAAGGTCCCGCCGCCAACCGCGGCGATTCTTTTTTTACCTTCACGCAACTTGCTCGCTTTCGTCGTAATAACTGGCTAGTGCCTTGGTTGTTCGCCCCAAGGTTGATTGGACGCGTGCTAGCATTCGCTTACGGCTTGTGAGCCTTCCCGATTCGCAAAGGATAACTCGTTATGTTTAACCGGACTGCTCAGCGCAACTTTGGGATCGCCGCGTTAGTCGCGGGGTTCGGGCTAGCAATTGGGGGTGCAACGGCTGCCTCGCCCGCGCAGCCGCATGTGCAGGACGGCTCGCATGAAGCGGCAGGGTCGCGGCGGGTTGAGATTCCGGTAACGATTCCCCGGATCCGCAACTTGAACGTAACATCACTTGGCCGCGTCATCGAAGATGACTCACCGTATGCCGCGCGTGATTGTAATATTACATCGAGCTACACAGACGCCAACTTTGGGGGTGGCTCGTTCACGGCGCAAGCAGGGTTTGGTGAGCGGGAGAGCTTCGCGGCGTCGTACACAGTGCCCGCGAACCAGTGGCCTATAAAAATCGATCGAGCAGAGATGATCTTCGCCACGCGCAATGCCTCGGTGCAGACTACCACCCGGTGGAGTATTAGTTTTTATCAGGGCAACCCACAGACGGGAACTTTGATCTTCTCCGAGGCGGCGGACGACGTAATTCTACCGTACATCCGCCTGGGGCCCGGCACCGAGGGTATTAATTTACGCTTCTCCATCGACTCCGAAGACCCCGACCAAATTATTATCGCGGATAACGGGAGCCGTCAGTTCTCGGTAGCATGGCGGGTGGATGAACACAACGATCAGACCGGCAACCCCTGCTTCCAGGGGCCCCCCGCCTGTTGTAACGCGTTTCCCTGCACGGACGTTTCCGGGCTCTTCTCAGGAGCCAACAACTGGTTAAATGGGCTTAACTGCGGTCCGTTCGGATGCCCGCCCAACGGGGGATGGTCGAGGTTTAGTAATCTTGCCACGGCCTGCAGGCCCACCGGCGATATCGCGACCCGGGTAACGTGGTCGAGCGTTGGTTGCGTACCTGGCACCGGCGCCTGTTGCCTCCCCAGCGGCTCTTGCGAAGTGTTAAGCGAGCTAGACTGCTCGGATCGGGAGGGCACCTACCGCGGCGAGTTTGCTTCCTGCTCCACCGCCAACTGCCCCGCGCCTTCTGGCGCGTGCTGCTTGCCCAATGGTAACTGTTTACTACTTTCGCCGGCTAACTGCGTGCTGGTGGCGGGCGAGTATCTGGGCAATGACTCGGTGTGTGCCTCTGGTGGGCTGTGCCCGCGCGGGGCGTGCTGCCTCCCCAACGGTTCGTGCGCGGGCAACATAACTAATAACTCCTGCATCGCTCAAGGCGGCCAGTTCCGCGGCGTGGGAACCACTTGTGCTGCCAGCACCTGCCCCACCGGGCGGTGCTGTTTACCGTCGGGTGCGTGCGCCATCGCCACTCAGATTCAATGCACAACCCAGAGCGGCACTTGGGGGGGCGCTGGCAGCTCATGTGCCGGCTTTAACTGCCCCCAGCCCACCGGGGCGTGCTGTATCTCAGGCGGTTGCATTGTGTTAACTTCATCGAATTGTGGACTTATCAGCGGTTCAGTGTGGGCCGGTGCGTTTACAACGTGCGCGGATCTTAACAGCGACGGGACGGCCGACGCCTGCGTGTTTGAACCGCCCTGCCCCGCAGATTACAACGGAGACGGGGGCGTTGATGGACCCGATGTTGAGGCGTTCTTCACCGATTGGGCCGCGGCGGAGCCCCGGGCCGATGTAAACGGCGACGGTGGCGTGGATGGCCCGGATGTGGAATACTTCTTCATCCGCTGGTCCTTGGGCGGATGTTAACTTAACGCAGTTAGGTTATCTTTGGTTTTTGCTGCCCACTTTAGTCAGCCTCTACAGACCCCCGCTCGCGGGGGTCTTTTACTGCTTAATGTTGGGGGGAAGCGGGTGGGGCGAGTCTCGCCCCGCCGCGAGGGCGACGGCGTGGGCAAGCAGGGGGAGCAGGGCGACGAGCTGCTGGGAAGCACCCCGAGGGGACCCGGGCAACGTAATTATAAGTGAATGGCCAACAAGCCCCGCGACGCCCCGCGAGAGGTACGCGGCGGGCGCGAGCGAAGCGGTCGCGGAGCGGGCCAGCTCCATCAGACCATCGGCGCGGCGCTCGATCAACTCAAGGACAGCCTCCGGGGTTACATCGCGGGGTGAGAAACCCGTGCCGCCGGTTGTAAGTATAAGCCCGGGGGCCTGTGTATCTTCTCTCTTGGGGTAGAGCCAGCCCCGAAGGGCGGCGACGATCAGCGGCCGCTCATCGGGCACGGTTGCTCGCAACGTAACTACCTCGCCCAACTTCTCCTCCACGATCGCTTCGATTGTGGGGCCGCTGAGGTCCGCGGCTTCTCCGCGAGCGCAGCGATCAGAGACGGTGAGCACCGCGACACCAAGGATTTCTACAGGCTTATGTTGAGTAAGGTTCATGGTTATGTTTAGGCCGCGGGGACAGCCGATGAAAGCCGCCAGTGGCCGCTTGAACCCCCCTGCTTCTCGATCACGCGCAAGTCGCTTATGGTTATGTTCTTGTCGATCGCCTTGCCCATGTCCAGGACGGTGAGGGCCGCGACCGCCGCGGCGGTAAGAGCTTCCATCTCAACCCCTGTGCGGGCGCTGGCGCACGCGGTCGCGGTGATCACAAGCCGCGGTCTGCTTACGTGTTCACCAGCCGGGCTCTGCATTATGGTTACTTCGACGTAGTCCAGCGGGAGGGAGTGGCAGAGAGGGATGAGTTCGGCGGTTCGCTTGGCGGCGGTAATCCCAGCGATACGGGCGGTTGCGATGAGGTCGCCCTTTTTGAGTGTGTTCTGCCCGATCGCGGCGAGCAACTCAGCGCTGATAGAAACATAAGCTTGCGCGGTCGCGATGCGCCGGGTGACAGGCTTGAGACTTACGTCAACCATCACCGCCCCCCCGGCAGGGCCGACGTGGGAGAGTTGGGCAGATGCCGACACCGCCGCGTGGGTGGGCGTTGATTTGGACTTGATCGATGGTGGTTTCTTTTTCATCGGGAGCACGCTCGCCTTGAATGTATCGTAAGCGGCTAACTACGGGGCATAAGTCCGAATTAAGTCCCAGGTCTGCGTGAGGTGGGCCTGCGTGGTTGCGGTGCCGCTGATGGCCAGGCGGAGCACGAGCGCGCCGCTCGCGATCTTGGCGGTCGGGGGCAAGATGGTGTGGGTGAGGTAGGCACGGCCGGACTGATTCACCGCGTTCATAAGTGTCGCCGTGTCCGTATCACCGGATCGTAAGCGGAAGCAGACTAGATTGACCGTCCGCTGGTTAGTGACTTCAAAGCGTTCATCGGCGCTGACCCAGGACTCGAAGAGTGCGGCGAGGCGGATGTGCTCGCGGATGTAACTTTGCAGGCCGGAGATGCCATAGGCGCGGAAGACGAACCATAATTTAAGTGACCGGAAGCGGCGGCCCAGCGGTATCTGCCAGTCTCGATAGTCCACAACCTGGCCGGAGTCAGACGCGGCGTTCTTAAGGTACTCGGGGGTGACGCTGAGGGCGGCGGTCGCCTCGTGTGGGTCGGCGAGCCAAAGACAGCCGCAATCAAAGTTTGTAAGGAGCCACTTGTGGGGATTCATACAGATTGAGTCGGCATGCTCAACGCCATCGAGCATCCAGCGAAACTCGGGGCAAATGCAGGCCGCGCCACTGTGGGCGGCATCGATATGTAACCAAATAGGGGAGGGGAAAGTGCTGAGTACCTGGGCGATAGCCGGGACGGGATCGACGGCGGTGACTCCGGTGGTTCCGACTGTGGCGGCCACAAAGATCGGGCGTTTGTTATTACTTATGTCTTCGCGGATGGCGGCGCTGAGAGCCACTGGGTCTAAGCGGCACTGATCATCGGTGGGGATGAGGCGGACGGCGGCGGCATCTGCGGGGCCGCGGGCAATTCCGGCGATCATGGCGGCTTTGGTGACCGAGGAATGGGCTTGGGAGCTTGCGTAGACCACCATTGGGAAATGGAAATCGTCGGGGGTGGCCCGGCGGTTGGCTCGTTCTCGGGCGGCGAGGAGGGCGACGAGCGTGGATTCACTGGCTGTACCCTCGATGACACCCCCTCCGGTAGATAAGCCGGTTTGTCCACTTGTGTTTTGTTCCGCGAACAGAAACTTGCTAGGAAGGCCAATGGCTTTACCCAGCCAGTTCATCATGCGCTGTTCAAGCTCGGTGCAGGCAGGGCTGGTGGCCCAGAGCATTCCTTGAACTCCCAAGCCTGCGGAAAGAATCTCGCCGAGAATAGCGGGCGTGCTGGTGTTAGCGCTGAAATAAGCGTAAAACTGAGGGTGTTGCCAGTGGGTGATGCCCGGCATAATAAGTGAATGCAGGTCTGCGGCGAGGGCGTCGAAGAACGCTCCGCTCGCTGGGGCTGGCGGGGTATGGGGTAGTGCGCCGATATTTATATTATTTTCGCCGGGCCCGTTGCCATAGTGCGGCGGTGGTTGGAGCATGCCATCCACGGGTGCATCGGACGGGAGGGCGTTGAAAAGAGCGCCAGGCGAAGCGCGGGAGAGGACGGGGTAGCGTTCAATATCTTCGAGATAATCGGCCACGAAGTCCACCATGCGGTGAGCGAGTGGGCGGAAGTTCGGGTCGGCCATGGGGTTAAGCGTATCGGGCGGTGCGGCGGTTGCAAGACGAAGGGCACTTCAAAGGCTGGAGGAGGGGGGCCACAGCTATCGCCAGAGCGGCGAGAGTTGTTTCACGGTGACGGCACGGGCGGGGAAGGGTTGCGGTACGATGTGGCATGACAGGAAGTCAGAACTCCGGCGGGTCTGCGGGCGGCGGCAGCTCAAATCCTCCACGCGATCCAGAATCACCTCGGGCCACTGGAAACCCCGGCGATGCCGCGTCATCGTCTGGACCGGGCGATAGTAATAAATCGACCTTACAACATGGGGGCAGATTTGCGGCTGCGCGGCCGTTAGGGCGGGGGGGTTCTCGACGCGGGATCAATCCACTCGCGGTGATTGTCGTAGCTTTTGTTGCTGGCGCGGCGATAACTATCGCGCTTGCAGTTAAGTTTTGGGGAGCCACCCCACCGGTCGCTCAGGGGCAACTTGAAGCCTCGGCGCGGGTGGCGCCGGTTACTTCGGCTGGGAATGAGCCGATGGGTGCGGCCACAGGAGACCTCGCGCCGGTTCCCAAGATTGAGCTTGACGTGCCTGTTCCGAGCCGAGCCGGGGCGGTCTTAACCACTGGGCCATTGGTGCCCGCGGCGTGGCGCAGCGTGCAGGGCGTGACTGTTCCGCCGCCGCCTCGGGAGCTGCGGGGGGCTTGGGTAGCGACGGTGGCGAATATTGATTGGCCGAGTAAGCCCGGGTTGCCGAAGGACCAGCAGGTGGAGGAGATTCGTAAGATTATTGATTCGGCGAAGGCCGCGGGGCTCAACGCGTTATTTCTTCAAATTCGGCCGTCGTGCGATTCGATGTATCCGAGCCAACTGGAACCGTGGAGCGAGTTTTTAACCGGGGTGAGCGGGGTTGGCCCGGGTTATGATCCACTGGCGACCTGGATTGAGTTAAGCCACGCCCAGGCGATTGAGTTACACGCTTGGTTCAACCCGTTCCGGTCGCGGCACTTTGAGGCCAAGGGCCCGGACGCGGCGAACCATGTTAATAATACGATGCCGGATATCGTACACCAGTATGATGTTTATAAATGGATGGACCCGGGGAGCAAGAAGGGCCAGGCGTGGGCGCTGGAAGTGGTGGGCGATGTGCTGGCCCGGTACGACATAGACGGGGTACACCTGGATGATTATTTTTATCCGTACCCCAAAGATAAGAAACCGTTTCCAGATAGCGCCACCTACGGAGCTTATACCAAGGGAGGGGGCGAGCTTACGTTAGGGGATTGGCGACGGGAGCGCATCAACACGTTTGTTGCGAACTTGTACGCGACTTGCAAGCAGATCAGGCCGTATGCGAAGGTGGGCATTTCACCGTTTGGGATTTGGCGGCCGGGCCACCCCAAGGGTGTTGAGGGCTTCGATGCTTATGATAATCTCTATGCTGATGCGCTGGCGTGGCTGAAGGCACGAACGTTAGATTACTGTTCACCGCAGCTGTATTGGGCGATTGATGCGCCCAAGCAACCGTATGGGCCGTTGCTTGATTGGTGGGTGGCGCAGGCGGGCGGAATCTCGGTGATACCAGGAATTTATAGCAGCCGGCTGGACCCAGCGGTGAAGAAGTGGACGGCGGATGAAATAGTGAATCAAGTTATGTTAACGAGGGGGAGAGAGGGGACGGGAGGGGTAATTCATTTCAGTATGAAGGCAGTGCAGAAGAGTTACAACGGCCTGGCGGAGCGGCTTGCACAAAGCGTTTATGC
>CAYVFW010000145.1:0-5607 GCA_964450325.1 uncultured Phycisphaeraceae bacterium
CTTTTATGGCATTGATTTCTTCAGATCACGCATCCGGTGAGGCTTTAGATTTGGCCCGCCATGCCGACCGCTGTGTGGTGCTGCTGTCGGGGGGCCTGGACAGCGCGACCGTGTTAGCACTGGCCCGTTCGCGCGGGGCTGAGTGCCACACCGTTGCGTTTGATTATGGCCAGCGGCACCGTGCTGAACTTATAGCTGCCGAGAACCTCTCGCGGTTGCTGGGGGCCGCGAGTCACCGGACGATTGCGATTGATCTGCGTGGCATCGGCGGGTCGGCACTTACGGACGACATTCCCGTGCCCAAGGGACGCACCGCGCTCGAGATAGGCGGGGCGATTCCCGTGACTTATGTTCCAGCCCGCAACTTAATCTTTCTATCGCTCGCCGCCGGGATCGCGGAGGTTCTTAAGGCCAAGGCTCTCTACATTGGCGTCAATGCCGTGGATTACTCGGGCTACCCCGACTGCCGTCCGGAGTTTATCGCTTCATTTGAACTCACCGCCGCGCTCGCTACCCAGGCGGGAATCCAGGGCGGGCGGCTGGCGGTGCTCGCCCCGCTGATCAGCCTAAGTAAGGCTCAAATAATTCAACTCGGCCTCCGCCTGGGGGTCGATTATGGCCTCACGCATTCATGTTATGATCCCGTGAATGTGCCGGAGGGCGGCGCGCTGGCCTGTGGAGGCTGCGACTCCTGTGTTCTTCGCCGCGAAGGCTTCGCCGCCGCAGGAGCGCCGGACCCCACCCGCTACGTTGGGCGATCTTAACAAACTTCATAGTTACAATGTTGCCCACGAGATTCACTGGAAGATCGGCAGTTGTCCATGCGACACCGCTTTTACATCGCCCGTGCCAAGCCACGCACGGTAGCGGGGCTCTCCGGCCGACCGGTGTGCGCGCTCAGCAGCGCGGTCTGCGCTGCCAGCAGTGATCTGGCGATAAGCATCGGACCCGGATCAGGCTTGGTCCGCAGCAACAGAGCACCTACTTCAGCAGCCAGGGCTTGGGGCGGGGTTCGCTGCTCGACGCGCGCTGAGGCGCGGAGCGATCCATCGGGGGCGTGCCACGCCGCGCCAGATTCACTTATCTCAACCCGCCCATGTGGGCCTCTTAATGTTACCTCAAAGCCCACTCGCGCCGCCGCATCGCTCGCCTCCAGCAGGAATGCACGATCCGCTTCCCACCTTACGAGGGCCGATAAGGAACCGGTAACCGACGACGAACGGAGCGCAGTTGGTCCACGCCCCACGCTCACCGGCCCGCGCAGGTGCGCATCGATCCAAGAGATCTCTTCTCCAGTCCCACCGATCGCGGCGAACAGTAAGTCAAAGGAACTCACCAGCCCGGTGCCCAGCGGCGGATGCCCCAAGGCTCCGAAGGTCGCCACTCTTCCACTGCGGGCGGCACCGAACGCGGCGAGAAACTCAGAAGCGGCAACAAAACTCTCGCTCCGGGATGGCAAACCGACCGTCCGTATCCATGCCAGCGCGTGCGCCCGCGACGTGGCACGCGGAATCACACCTTCGTCACTTCCAGCAAGCTCGGTACCCCGATCATCCGCCCCCAGCTCGACGCTCGCAACCGTCTCGTCACTACTCCAACAGCGTTCAAGCTCAAAGGCGCTTAATGGGATCGGCTGAGCAGTTAGCACCTCCACGCTGCGCGCCCGCGCTGCACACACCGCTACCACGTCGTCGGGATGCGAACCAAACTCGTCGGCACCTAGGATGAGTACCGCATCGGTGGGCGCGGTGGTCAGCACCACCCGCAGGTCATCAAAGTACGTAAGTTTCTGATCGGTCGCCAGGATCGCGCTCCGCGCCTGCTGGCCCACACCTACGACCACTACCGAGGGTGGCAGTTCTCGCATCAGCGATGCGAGAAACGCCGCCTGAGAGTGATCACACCAGACGACAAGACGCCTGACCGACGCTGAGCTTTCTGAAGCGGGCACCGAATTAGTAGAACTTGGAACTTGCGGGGTGCGGGTCACGAGTCTGCAAGGTTATGAGCGCGGGCCGCGCCGTGTCGTGCGAACTTAAACCCCGTTCGTGCATCACAAGAACCGCCCCGTCCGAGTATTACAAGAACCGCCCATTACCCGACTACCCTAAGGATACCAATGTATCAGTTTCTACTCACCAAACGCTATTTGCTCAGCAAAATCATGCCGCTGTTCGCGGTCGGCGCGGTCATGCTCTGTACCGCGATGGTGCTGGTCGTCTGGTCGGTGATGGGCGGGTTTGTCAACATGCTCATCGGGAGCGGGCGCACCATGACAGGCGATGTGGTAATCGCCTGGCCGAATGCTGGGTTTGCTTATTATGACGAGCTGATTAAGGATTTGGAAAAGCACCCCAGCGTCGCTGCGGCGGCCCCGACGATTGAAACCTTTGGCCTCGCCGCGTTCCCCAGCGGACTCAAACAGGCGGTTACCGTGAAGGGAATAGTTCCCGAGTCGTACGGGCGCGTCACTTCGTATTTCGATATCTTGTATTGGAAACCGCAGAAAGATCCGCTTAAGAAAGATACTGAACGCGAAGACCCGCGAATAAACGCGATCAGCGGCTTAAGCTGGGCGCAGATCCAGGAGAACGGTCGGACGATGACCCGGGCCGAGGCGGACGGAACGGCCCTGCCGGGAATCGTGATGGGCATCGAAGTAAGCGGCATGAACTACCGCCACCCCAGAGGATATTATTTACCCGAGGTCAAGAGGAGGTTACTTTCAACCGGCGAAAAAGACCTGGTAGATATGTTCATGCCGCGTGATGGTAAAGTTCTTTTGAGCGTTGCTCCGCTTGACGGCAGCGGCCGGGCGGTACAGATGGAGAGTCGTAACTTACCGGTTGCCAACGAGTTCCAAAGCGGCCTTTATGAGGTAGACTCGCACGTCGTGCTTGTGCCACTCGCGCTAGCGCAGGACATGCTTATGATGGACGCGGCACGGCGGGTGACGAAGCCGGGGACTGGTGCAGTCAACAAGGCGGGACCCTCAGGAACAGTCGTTACGCCAGAGGCCGCCCAGGCGAACGCGAACGGGCCGGAATCATTCGAGGATACCCCCGGCGAGCCGGTCGAAGTAGATCCGCCTCGGGTGACACATGTTTTGGTGAGGGGCAAGGGCGCGGTGGACAGCACCGCTCAGAGCCAGGCGCTCAAGGCCGCGGTCGAAGAGGTGTACGACGCCTTTGCGGCGCGGCACATGGGAGAGGTGCCCCCCGGGCACGCCATTGTTATCCGAACGTGGGAAGAACAGAACGGCACGATGATCAGCGCGGTGAAGAAAGAGACAGTTCTATTATTAGTTTTGTTTATGATTATCTCGCTCGTAGCGGTCTTCCTGATCTTGGCGATATTCTGGGCGATGGTCGCAGAGAAGACGCGCGATATCGGTATTCTTCGGGCGGTAGGCGCGGGCAGCGGCGGCGTCGCCGCGTTGTGGGTCGCTTATGGGGTTACGATCGGAGTCGTCGGTTCGACCTTGGGGCTAGGCGTTTCGTACCTGGTAGTACATAACATCAACCCGATCCACGATTGGCTGGGGACCGCGCTAGAGGTCACCATCTGGGACCCCAGCATTTACTATTTTATTACAATACCCAACCAGGTGGAGTCGGACAAAGCGGTGCTGGTTTTCTTGGCGGGCATCTTCGCCAGCGCACTTGGTGCGTTCATACCCGCGATCCGCGCGGCGCTGATGGACCCGGTGCGTGCGCTGCGGTTTGAGTAGATAGCCTCGGATTCTGCGGTTCACAGCCGTGGACCGCTTAGCTACTGTCGTCAGCATCTCTCCCACCCAATGCGCGGGGATAAGAAAGCTATATTCCCCCAAACAGCAGGGGTTTCTGATTTACCTCCAAGAGTAGTATTTACGTTGAAGGCTGGTCAGAGTTACTGAGCTGGGTCAAGTCACCTCGGTTACTCCCGTTTGTTTGCCACCCGCATGTCCCTCGCCCAACACCATCTCACGACTTCACCTTTATTCCCACACACCTCAGATCCTAACGCGATGCATGACCCCAACAAGCCTGAACCCACCTCGGGCGCCGTCAATCAATACCTAGGAATACCCCCCTCAGTCACGGGTCGGCCGGTCGCGCTCAACGCTCGTAATATATACAAAACATATCATTTGGGCAGAGTAAAGGTGCCCGTGCTCCGCGGCGTAGACCTCGACGCGGCGGAAGGAGAGTTTGTTGCGATTCTCGGCGCATCAGGCTCCGGAAAGAGCACCCTGCTGCATGTCGTCGGGGGCCTTGACCGGCCGGATCGGCCCGAAAGGAAAACTCCAAAAACGGCGGCGATGAATTCAGACGAATCAGGCACGCCCGACCCGCAATTAATACGTAACGTTCAGCCCGCGTCGGTGGTCTACCGTGGCAAAGACGTCGCGGCGATGGGACGCAGCGCCCTGAACCGGTATCGCGCGAGTGAGACCGGCTTTGTCTTCCAGTTTTACCATTTACTCCCCGAGCTTACGGTGCTCCAGAATGTAACTATTGCCGCCATGGTGCGCTGGGGATTTTCATACGCGGGCCGTGCGGCAGCCACCCGCAAAGCCGCCGCGGAGCTGCTCAACAAGGTCGGCCTCTCGCATCGGTTGCAGCACAAGCCTGCAGAACTTTCAGGGGGCGAACGCCAGCGCGTGGCCATCGCCCGTGCCCTGATCAACGAGCCGACGATCCTCCTCGCTGATGAACCTACAGGTAATCTTGACCGAACCACCGGGGAGACCATTCTTAATATGCTTCTGGCCATCCGCGCCGAACGCAACCTTACGATGCTCGTTGTAACCCACGACGTCCATACCGCAGCCCGCGCCGACCGGATGATTTCGTTGGTAGATGGCAGGGTCGCTGCGGTACCCGCCTAGGGTGCATCGTTGTTGCTCGCCCAACGCTCGAACCATTCGGCGACCGCCGGGTAGTTTTCTTGCAGCCAAGTCCGATCGAGCATGTACATCGCGAATGCTTCAGGGAACATCTCCGTGAGGGGCTCGTCTCGCGCGTACCAGGTGAGGCATGCAGCGCAGTCGCTGAACTCGGCGTTAAACCGCCGCTGAACATCTGATCTGGTAGCGAGCGCGTGGGCCAGCTCGTGCGCGATTGTCATCGCCACCCAGGGGTAACTTGTGATTTCATTAACAACCCGAAACTCGCTGGACCCCGCGTACGCGTCGTCGTAAATATAAATCGTAACCTCCGAGCCTCGACGAAGCGTGTAGCCCGCGGTCCGGCGGCCCTCGGCCCACTTACGATCTACCGCGGGGCGAGACAGGCGCACCAAACGTAGCCCGCGGAGCGCGGCCCGTCGCTCGGGCGGGAGCTGCATGAAAAGCGACTCAAAGCACGCGAGCTCTTCGGCAGAGAACTGCTTATGTGTTCCCGCTCTCTCTTCCTCCAGAACTCCCGCCTCGATCAGGCTTGACGCGGATGGAAACTCGACCCCAAAGACCTCGGCCAGCACTTGCGTTGTAGGCCCGCGACCGCCGCCCACCGGAACAGCGGCGCCCCAGCGATCAACAATTACGTCCGCGGAGTTGCTAGACAGCGACGCGGCGGGCTGGAATCGCAATGTAACATAATACTCATCCACGCTCTCCGCTGC
>CAYVFW010000145.1:5707-8217 GCA_964450325.1 uncultured Phycisphaeraceae bacterium
GCGTAGCGAGCGGCCACACCAAACGCACGGGCGGGGCTGTCCCGAGATAATTAACATCGACCCGAAAGCCCGATTGCTCATCGCTGGCGTGAACATAATAATAATCTTTGTCCAAGTCCGCCCGGAAACTGCAAAGGCCCACCAAGTGTTCGGCCGCGTACAGAGTATTGGCAGCACCCGCTTTTCCCGGCGAGCGCGTAAACTGAGATGCCGCCCATGCCGCGAGCGAGGTATCCAGATACTCTCGTGTATCCAGGTGCTCGGCGACGCTTTGGGTTAACTGACCCGGCGAAACCGCAGGCAGTGACCAGGTAAACCCAACCGACATCGGGGCAGCCTTGGTCTCCGGTATCTCTACTACGCGCTCCGACGTTCTAGGCAGCAATCCAACATAATCAATCGCAACAGCAACTCTGGGCCTGCCCGGGCTGCCCAGGGGAAGCGATGAAACCGTCGCGGTGTAGAGCCGACTCAGTTGCGATTCCCCAAGCAACGCGGGGGTAACGACAAACGCAGCGGGCACTGGTCGGTGGGCGGCTATTAAACTATCGACCGCGGCGAAAACCAGCTCGCCTTCGCCCCCCGTTGTGAACTGTTCGCGGGCCCGGGTTGAGATGCTAAGCTGAGTCCGCTGGGCCAACGAAGCCTCGAATGCGCCCATCACGATTCCCGCCGCGGCATTCTCCCGTCGGCTGGAGGCGGGCAACGCAGCGCGAGTCTCAAACGTAGTGACTAGCTTACGTTGAACGCGCGCCGACCGGCTCGGAATCGAAGAAGGAGGCAAAGTAACCAACGCGAGTGACTCGCCAGCACCCGCCCCGCCAGCGGATATCCCGGTGGGGCTTGTCAGAGATGGCTGCCCACTGTCAGCGGGACGGTTTGGAGAGCGCTCAGAGCTGACCCAGTCAACCGCCGATTCGACCTCGCTCCACTTGCTTTCGCTACCTGTCATCGGCACCGAGTTTGCCTCGGCTGACTGCGGCAATACCTTCCGTCGAGTACTGCTCGCATCGCCGTCGGCCGGATTCGCGTTCAGCACCTGATGATTCTTCACCCCCGCCGAGCGCGATGATAAATTCATCACGGTTCCCGCGATCGCCGCGAAGCTAAGTGCAGCCCCTCCCGCAATGATCGGCAAACGCTTCACAAAGTAATAGTACGATGACCCAGCTCGGCGGTAACGCTATGGGGTAGAACCGTGTAGCGACTCTGGCGGCCCTAGCGCGGCACGCAATGACAACCCGCGCGAACGATTTAGCCTAGTACTTCGGCGCGGTCAACGAATCGCCAATCAGGCGAATCTGGTCCCGGAGTTGATCATTCACCGCCTTGAGTTCGGCGATCCGAGCCTTGCGTGCCGCGACTGCCTGAAGGTCGCTCGCATCGGCCTGACGTTCCAACTCTTCCGCAGTCTTGAGATTTCGTTGCGACTCACTGAGCTGAGCGCGAACCTTTGCCAGTTCTTCGCGGCTAGGCTCGGGAATCACCGCGCCCTCGCGGATGCGTTGATCGATGCCATTTAACTGCGATTGCAACTCAGTCTGCTCGCTCCCCATCCGGGCCAGCTCAGACGTAAGCGAACCTTGCGATTTGGTTAACTCCCCTACCGCTTGCTCTTCACGCGCGGCCTGAGCGGCGGCGTCAAGATTCGTCTGCTTCAGATTGGCCGTTCGCACAGCCTGCTGCTCTCGCGAGTAGAAAATACCACCTTTAGAAGGGTCGCCGGTACACGAGGCTGCCGCGAGGCAGCCAGCCACTGCCGGGAGTAAGAGGAGGTGCTTCATAAGTTCACTTATTGCTATGTTTGATGATGCCTGCAAAGAGCTTCGCGGAGGAACGTCCGCCAAAGGTCGGGGCGATCGCAAGCATCGCCCCTAGATATCAAACGCGCTGAGCATTTTCAAGCTGAACAAACTGCTCTAGGATGCGTTCAAGCTCTTGCCGCTCCTCAATGAGTTTACGTTCTTCTACAGCCAGCGCGTTGGAGTCACCCACGTTGACGGTGCGCGCCTCTCCAGTCACAACCCGGGCCTGGGCATTGCTCGCGACTTGGCTATTGATGTCGCTGATTTGCTTGGCTGCCGCCGCTCGTTTTTCTTGAACCTGGCTGGTGTACGCGGCGACCTTCGCCTTGTACTCCTGGCTCGTCTTGTCGGCCATGGCGGCCAACCGATCCTTCTCGTCAGTCAAACTCGTGATGCTCGCCTTTAGCTGGGACTTCGCAGTCTGCGCTTCGGAAAAGCGCCGCTGGGAAGCTGCGATTTCTTTCGTGAGTCGAGTCTCGTCCGCCAGCGCCTTCTCTTTGGCTTTGGCAGTCTGATCTCCGTAAATCAAACCGCCAGCTCCACCAATCACTCCGCCAGCAAGCGCTCCAATCCACAAATTGTCGCCGCCGCCAGCGATCGCCCCGATCCCCGTCCCTACCGCTGCACCACCCAGAGCACCGATCCCCGCACCTTGAGCTCGTGTACGGCCTCCATCGGTCGCACATCCGCCGAGAAATACCAAGC
>CAYVFW010000146.1:0-8172 GCA_964450325.1 uncultured Phycisphaeraceae bacterium
CAACCTCGCCCCCTTCATTCCCCGCCTCTTCCCTCGCCAACTCACTCTCCAACTTACCCCCCAAAACCCGGGGCACGCCGCACACAAACTTCACCACTTCCCCCTCAACTGAATCCTCCCGCAGTACCCGCACCACCGGCGGCAGCCGCACATCCCAAGCCGCACCCGGATCGCGCCCAAGGCGATAAAACTCCTTGTAAGCAGGCAGCGAAACATTTACCGGTATGCGCACCGCAGCCGCCGCGGCGACAGCCTGCTCAGAAGTAAGCCCCAGCAAGTTCGGAAGTTGTGTTTTGTTTATGGCGGTCATTGAAGGTACAAATCTGCCACCCCGTCAGGTCAACTACTTTCACGTTTCATAGGTACACGATCGCAGCGAGCACTTCTCCCGTCGACGCGGCCAGACAAAATCTAACATCGCCACGAACCAGACGTAAGGGTAGTTCCGCTAGCATCGGTAACACGATCGCCGCCTTATGGCGACGCCTTAGAATCACCTGTTTCCCTGATTATCGCCCCTGAACGCCCAGCCGCCCATGCCGCAGACCTACCCGACGTTGGCAAAGGGCCAAAAGGCGGATTCAGCCCACGCGGGCCGTGATCCCGCGTTCACCGTAACCCATACTCCTTCAACTTACGATACAGCGTCCGTTCCCCGATTCCCAGCAGTTTCGCAGCGTGCTCGCGATTTCCGTTAGTCAGCCGCAAAGTCTCCCGAATCGCTCGTTTTTCGATCGCTTCCAGCGGCGTGCCCGCGAGTGAGCCGCCCGCCGCTGAGCCGCCCTCGGACTCATCTAAATCCGCCAGCCCATCGGCCCGCACTTCTTCGGGAATGTGCCGCAAGTCAACAGTGAGGGGCTGGCCGCTGGGTCGGTCTTCCCCCAGCGTCATCACCACCGTGTTCTGCACCACGTTCATCAGTTGCCGAATATTCCCCGGCCAGTTATAACTGGTCAGCCGCATCATCGCCGCGTCGGTCACGTGCGGCGTGAGCACCTCGGTGGGCTTAAACGCCATCTGCACCGCAAACCGCTCAACGGCGAACAAAACTAATGCCGGTATATCCTCGCGCCGTTCGCGCAGCGCGGGCAGGTGAACGTGCGAGCCGTTAATGCGGAAGTATAAGTCTTCTCTAAACCCCCCCGAAGTAATCATTTGCTTAAGATCGCGGTTGGTCGCCGAAACAAACCGCACATCAGTGTGCCGCTTCTCGTTGCTCCCCAGCCGCACCACCTCGCCACTCTCCAGAACCCTCAGCAGCTTCGACTGCATCGTAAGCGGCATATCCCCGATCTCATCCAGGAACAGCGTGCCCCCATCCGCGTACTCAAACACCCCCGCCCGGTCCTTGTCCGCGCCCGTGAACGCGCCCCGCACGTGCCCAAATAGCTGATCCTCCAGCAGGCTCTCGCTCTGCCCGGCACAGTTAAACGTAACATAACGTTGCTGCCCTCGCCGCGAGTTGCGATGCACGCTCTGTGCGATCAGCTCCTTGCCCGTCCCGCTCTCGCCGGTAATTAACACGGGGATGTTGGAGGGTGCAATCGTCCGGATCATCCGCAGCACCCGCCGCATCGGCTCCGACTGCGCCACAATCCCCTCAAAACCAGTCTGCTCCAGCTCCGCTTTGAGCCGATCATTCTGGTGCCGCAGCAGCACCGTCTCCGCCGCACGATTCACCAGATTGCGGAATACCTCAAGGTCAAGCGGCTTCTGGATGAAGTCATAAGCCCCCAGTTTGAACGCGGCCCGCGCTGTGGGCACATCCCCGTGCGCGGTCACCAGCACCACCTCCGCCTGCGATTGTAACTTTCGGGCCGCGTCCAACACCTTCAGCCCCGCGTCCGCGCCGTCCACCGCCACCCCGTGCTTGCCGCCACTCCCGGGCATTCGTAAGTCCGTGATCACCACGTCAAACGTTCCCAGCCTCAGCTCCTCCATCGCCGCATCAACCCCGCCCACCACCGTGCACACATGATTAAACTTGCGCAGTGCATCCGCCATGACATCCGCGTGCTCCTCCTCATCCTCCACAATCAGGACCTGCGCTGCGAGTGCGGATGGGTTCAAAGCGTCAGTCATAACACAATCCAGTTGCAACCGCCAATACCAATAACAACATCCGGCATCAATAACAAAATTACGTTACCGGCCAACCCGCCAAACGTTCCCAGCCCGGCCCGCTTACTGCCCCTGCGCCATCGAATACCCCCGCACCCCGTCAAAGTTCCGCAGCAACTCATAAGAGCACACCACAAACTTCTCCGCGACCTTGTCCAGCAGCGCCACCGCCCTCGACTGCCCGAGGGTCCCGGCCACCACCCCATCCTTCAGCTCAAACCGCACCCGATAGTAATCAACGCACTCGGTGTACACGCTCCCCGTGGGCCACACCTGCGTACCGCGGTTACTGATCAACGTAAGCTTAAAGGGCGTGTCAGTCGCGGCCCGCGCCATCTCCTCCGCCACCGCCGGGGGTGAGAGAGGCGTGTCAAGATAGATATCGCACCCCGTCACCGTCGTCACAACATTCACAAACGTCCGCAGCACCCGCTGGCCAGTGGGCCGCTCGGCGGGCACGAACGTAACCGTATCCTGATCGCTGCTTGCAACCGTCGGCACAGTCTTGGGCTCGCTGCCTAACTTATCCGCGATGGCCCGCACCAGCTCGCCCGTTCCGCACGGCTGGGCTCTATACCCAGGCAGCGAGGGGTCGCCGAAGTCGCCCGTATGAATACCTGTTTCGAGCGCAGCGAGTAACGCGTTCTCGATCGCCGCCGCCTGCTTGAGCAGGCCCACGTGTCGGAGCATCATAAGTCCTGAAAGAATCAGCGCAATCGGGTTAGCGACGCCCTTGCCCACGATGTCCGGCGCGGTCCCGTGTACGGCCTCGAAGATCGAAATATTACGACCGATGTTCGCGCTGGGCGCAAACCCCAGCCCGCCCACTAGCCCCGCCGCCAGGTCGCTCACAATGTCCCCCTGCAGGTTGGGGAGCACCAGCATCTGGTACTGCTGGGGCCGGACAACAAGGTTCATGCACAACGCATCGACGATGACATCATCAGCCTCAATCGCCGGGAAATCCCGGGCCACCGCCCGGAACCGGTCCAGGAAGAGGCCGTCGGTCATCTTCATAATATTAGCTTTGTGCCCGCACACCACCCGCTTCACGCCCAGCGTGGCCGCCGCGTGGAACGCGAACCGGTGCACCTGGTCGCTCCCGGGCGCCGAGATCAGCCGCTTACATTGGATCATGTCGTTAGAAAGCCGGTGCTCAACGCCCCCGTACGTGTCCTCCACGTTCTCCCGCACGATCGAAAAATCCAGCGCAATCCCCGCCCGGCTATACACCGTCGCCACCCCCGGCAGCGTACGGAAGGTCCGGAAGTTAGCATACGTTGAAAATAACTTGCGCAACGTAACATTAACAGACTTGCCCCCGCCACCCTTGGCCGTCTCCATCGGCCCTTTAAACACCACTCCGCACCCTTCAATCGCCGAAACCGCCTCCTCGCTGATCCCGCGGCTGTTGCCCAAATCAAACGTCCGCCTGCCCATGGGCGCATCAACAAACTCAAGCTGGCGGTCCACCCCGGCCTCCTTAAACAACGCCAACGCCGCGTCCATAATCTCCGGCCCAATCCCATCGCCCGGTGCCAATGCAATCTTCAACGCCATACGCCTGTTCCATCCTTCTAATAGTCAAACCACCAACGCCAACCGCAACCTCTAACTTCACCAATCCAAAAGCCCACAGCACCGCCCCTCCCCAAGAAAACCCACCAAACAAACCCCGCAACCCTAGGGCCACAAGGGTACGCAACCCGCAGACTCGCCCATCATCGCCCCGCCGCGCGACCTCCCGCTTAGAGCACGACGGAGGGCCTCAAACGCTCTTACGTGTACGTGTAAAGTTAGGACTCAGGTTCTTAATTCCCAGGCGTGCTCCGGCAACCGCTCTCCGCGAGGTTAACTTGGGGGACTTGTGTCTTTTGCAACTATTTTACTGTTTCGGCTGGCATTCTGTGATTCTGTCGTGCATGTTGTAGGTGTTCCCCCGGAGATGTATAGAGATAAGGCTATTGATGAGGCGCTGTGCAAGGCCGTATCAACTGCGATTCTCTGTCCATGCCCGGGGTTGTTTGTTTTTGGAGGTCGGTCCATCGGCCCCGCCCAGCGCGGCCGGAGGGGACTTACGTTGCGCGTTCCAGGATGTGAAACCATGTTAACTTATACCCCCGCGGCTAAAACCATTGCTCTTGCGCTCTGCGCCGCCGGTCCGGCGTTCGCCGAGCCTATCGGCATGCTCTCGCGTCCTTATAACTCTGCGGACCAATCCAAAGTGCAGGCGTTCGGGGGCGCGCTTCCCTTACCCCAACCCATTGATGGTGGGGGTGGTGGGGGTGGGGGTTATGATCCGCGAGTCAATCCCACACGCGGGGTCAACCCGTTTGACCGCGTGACCATGAGCCTGCTTATGTACGACATAGATCTTAACTTTGTTCCGGTAAACGCCGGGGGAGAGGTAAGCACGCTCAGGGGTAACGCCTTTACCGACGGCGGGGCCAACCGCAACGGAACTGGACGAGTTAGGTTTCAGTGGGATGAGGTTGTTATCTCTTCCACCCGCACCGTCATCCGAGCTTTTATCTCCTCGACGAATAATCAACCGCTGGTCCCCGCGTCGGCGGTGGTGCCCCGGGCCGGCGGGGGCACGTCGCCAGCGCTCTATTGGACCTGGCACTTTGGGTCCATTGATCCTGTCAACTACATGTCAAATATCACGCGAGTCACGCTGCGTCGGGCGTCGATGTCGCAGAGCACCGATGGTGGAATTAACTACTTTACAACAACAACTACAACCTCCAATATCGCGACCGCCAACGACTGGCGGCCGGGGGTGGATAACGGCTCGTTCATGAACACCGTTGGGGACGGAACCAACTTCGTGCTGCTTCAGTACGAGGTTGAATATATTCCCAACGCTGGCACAATCGCCCTCCTGGGCGGTGGTCTGGCCAGCCTTACGTCGCGGCGTCGCCGCAGATAGTCCGTATCACGATATTTGTTTACGCAAGTCCAGCGCCGCCGGAGGTTTACGCCACGGCGGCGTCTTTTCGTACCGTGTCTGCAACTACCCACCGCCAGCGATCGGTCCACCCAGACCGCTCGCCCTGACATATCCTTTCATCGTGAGCGATTTACCTGTTACTACGACACTTCTTCTGAACTCGCTGAAGGATCAGCGAGACGACGCCGCGTGGTCGGAGTTTGACGCGCGCTATCGGCGGGTGATCGAGGACTTTGCGCGAAGCGCGGGGCTGCGAGATGACGACGCGGCGGAGGTGGCTCAGCAGACGCTCTTTGATTTTGTTAAGTCTTATCGGCTGGGTCGGTATTCGCGGGAGCGAGGGCGGCTGCACTCTTGGATTATCGGGATTGCCCAGAACAAAGTGGCGGATTGCTTTCGAGCCAAACCGCGCAGCGCGCGCGGCGGTGATGCGAGTTCGATCGGAGATGTGGGCAGCAGTACCTCGGGAGGTGGCGGCCATGTGGATGAGGGGGAGGCAAGCTTTGACCTTTCTGATAGCGAGCAGGTGACACGGGTTTTTGATGAGCACCTTCGGCACGCTATCTTTACCAAAGCGCTTGATCGGTTACGGATTGAGAGCCAGATGGACGAGGCGACTATCCGGGCCTTTGAACTTGTGAGCATCCGAGGGGTGACGGTGGAGGCGGCGGCGCGGGAGTGCGGGATGAAGCCGAGCGAAGTTTATGTGGCCAAGCACCGCGTATTAACGAAACTCCGGAGCATGGTGGAAGACATAACTCGTGCCTGGGAGGCGTGAGGTAAGCGGCCCAGCCTCGAACCTCCGCCCTTATACCGTACGACGCGCCCGCGATGCGGGTTCCGTGCGGGAGTCTAGGATTTCAGGGCTTTTGAAGCCGACTGCATCGCGGCGTGATACCTCATACTCTTCTGCGACCAGCTTGGCCACCTCGTCATCAGCGAATATTGTTCGCCGGTGCCAAGTGGAAAGATTCTGGCCGTGAAAGCGAGTAACGCCATGGGCACTATTCAATATAACAACATCATCGAGGGTGAAGAAGCGCGGGTGGCGCAAGCCGCGGCGGACTTGGCTCCTTCGCTTCTTGCTGATGAGATCGACGCCCGTAAGTTTTACGTCACCCAGCATTATCATAAGTATACTCAGGAAGATCACCGGGTGTGGCGGGATCTGTTCACGCGGCGGATGGGCGTGCTGGAAGAGCAAGTGAGCCGCACTTTTATTGACGGGCTGGCGGTGCTGCGGCTTTCGGCGGATCGGTTGCCGTTGTTGTGCGATACGACGCTCTTGGGCGATTGCATTATGGCGGATGGCACGGTGCTTAGGGAGGGGACGCGGCTGGAGGGGATCAATCGTTACCTGGGCGAGTTTTCCGACTGGTCGAGCTTTGGGGTTCCGGGATATTTACCGGCCAAGAGCTTTTTCGCGTGCTTGGCCCAGCGGCAGTTTCCGACGACGGTTCTGATCCGGCCGCGGAGCGTGATGGATTATCTTCCTGAGCCGGATATCTTTCATGATGTCTTCGGGCACGTGCCGCTGCATGCAAGCCGGGTCTTTGCGGACTTCCTCCAGACCTACGGGCGGGCGGCGTTGCTGTGCGAGGATGACCACCATATTAAGCGGCTGAGCCGGCTCTTCTGGTTTACGGTTGAGTTTGGTTTGATTCGGGAAGAGGGGCGTGTGAAGGTGTATGGGTCGGGGCTAGTTTCGAGCCATAGCGAGAGCGCTTATTCGCTGCGGGGCCAGTGGGCGAGCGAGGGCAAGGAGGCGGAGGAGAAAACAGCGCGTGAAGTCGCGGAGTGGCGGCCGTTTGACCTGGATCGGGTGTGCGAGACGGACTTTGAGATTGACCATTTCCAGCCGATTTATTATGTTCTGGAGTCGTTTGAGCAGCTCCGCGACGCGATGAGCAAGTACGCGGAGCAGGTTGTGGGGTCTTCGCGGCTTAAAGCAATTACGGTGTGATGTTGCTTATGTTGGCGGGAGCGGGGGGTGTGGAGGGCGTGCGCCAGCCGACGCCGCACTCTGGGCAGCAGGCGGCGGTGGGGTTGCCGCGCATGTCGTAGCCGCAGACGCGGCAGAGGCCGTTTGCAAGGCGGCGGAACCTGCGACCCAGTGGAAGAAATATTACAATGGGGCCCAGGGCAAGGAGGCCCGCGGACCAGCAGAGGACGAGGGCGAAAAAGGTTCCTTCGCCGCAGTAGCAGCTCGTCTTGCGGCGGACCATGGCATCGAGGGGGATGATCGCGACGATCTCGATGACCGAGCCGATGAAGAGGCGGGCGGCGAGCTTGGAGATGTAAGTATCTGGGGCGGTACCGGTGCGGAAGCGCCAGATTAACCAGCCCCACCATGCCCACGCGATTGCAAAGACGAGGGCAAGTACAACGCCTAGGTACTCTTCGCGGTTGTAGGCGATGATGCCGTCGATGAATACATAGTCAAGCAGGGAGAAGACTGCAAGAACGGCGGCGAGCACGAGCGTCGCGGCGATGAAGGCTGCGGCGAGGACTGTCAGTCGTAAGCTTACATCCTTGTTGGCGCGGCGGGTTTCGCGAAGGCGATAGGCGATCGCTGCGGGGACGGCGAAGGCGGCGACGGTCCCGATCAAAAGGAGCGAATGACCGGCGGGGCTGAAGATGGGTGCCAGGTTTCTAATATAATTAATATTAAAGGCACTGTCCAAGAATCCTATCAGCAAGAAGCCCCAGAAGCCAGCGGCGCCCCCGACGGCGACGCTTCGCCAGCGGGAGGGGGAGCCATCGTCGCGGGGCGCGACGGGCAGGACGGGAAGAACCAGGAGGAGCTGGAGCGAGGTAGTGCCGAGGAAGCTAATTGTGATCAATGCAAACAAGACTGGGTCTAAGGCGAGCGAGAGGAGATCCTCGACACTCACACGCTCGCCCAGGAAGAATGCGAGCCAGAGAAGAATACCGAACGTAAGCAGCAGATTGGTCCCGACCGCGAAGGCGAGGCGGAAGCGGGTGAGCTTCTTGGCCGCCAGGTCGTCTCGGTGTTGAGGCGTTGGGATGTGGTCGGAGGTTTGCATTGGTGGGGGTAGTTGTGTTAGGCGGGTGGAAGGAAGGGTAGTGTTATTGCT
>CAYVFW010000147.1:0-8054 GCA_964450325.1 uncultured Phycisphaeraceae bacterium
CACCCTGACCCTCCTGACCCGGACCCATTCCCACCCCGCCGCTGTTATCGCCGTACCGAAACGTGGGAATGTCAATATCGTGGACCGGTATTGAGACAATCCGCCGTCCCTCCTGCCCCAGCATATCGCCGCGAGAGAGGAACCGGCGTAAGTCTCCGCGGATCTTTCCATGCACAATCTGCTTGAACCGCTGATGATCCTGTTCAATAGAGCTAATCATACAAGAGCTGCTTTCAAAAGACCGCTACCCGTGCTGCCAATCGACCAATAGCCCCGAACTCGCCCGCCTTGATTCACCCTGCTCAACTTTGCCTCATCCCAGCCGCTCGTTCACTTGCTCCCCACCCTCACTATCGCACCTTTAAGTAATACGCAAGCCGCGAAGAATAGATCGGCCGATTCGGCGGCATGCCCTACCACGTCTTATGAAAAAGTTATCTTTCTGTCCCGGTTTCCTTTGCGATCTTCCCCGATGAGCGGCGCAAGTCAGCCCGTCGCGCTTACCGCGCAACCCCAGCTGCCAACGCGGCCACGTACCTTCCCGCAATCAGCTTACGCGCCCGACAAATCCTCCCCGCGATTGGCTCAGACCCACAGTGATAGCGTGCGGCGCGACCTACTCTCAGGTCGAATGGTAAAAGACCTTCGCACGCAGCGGAGTTCTTGCCTGAGGGTGGCAGCACCGCCTCACGCGCTCGCCGGGTTTGCTCGCAATGGATGATACCTACACGATCCGGCTCGAAGACTTCGAAGGTCCCTTGGACCTTTTGTTATACCTCATCCGAAAAGATGAAGTTGATATTTACAATATTCCCATCGCCACCATCACCGAACAGTACATCCAGCATGTAAAAGAGCTTGAGTCGGTGGGCACCGGGCGGATCGACATCGACACCGCTGGCGAGTTCCTGGTCATGGCCGCGACGCTTATGGAAATTAAGTCGCGTATGTTGATGCCCGCCGCTCCCTATGTCGCAGCCGAATCCGAAGGACCATCGAAGAAGAGACCCCTTGATCCACGCACTGAACTCGTGCGCCAACTGCTCGAATATAAGAAATATCGCGACGCGGCCAACGCCCTCGAACACCGGGCCGAGCAGTGGAGGCGAAGATTTCCCACCGCGCGAGCCGGGGTCGATGATGCACAACTCCAGGCCGCGCTCGACGCGGCACCCGACATGGAGATGGAAGACCTCGATCTGCTTGACCTGGTTGATGCCTTCCGCAAAATCGCCGAATCGGTTAACTTTGATCGCCTGGGCGATCATCAAATTACATACGACGACACACCCATCGAGCTGCACGCCGAGGACATCATCAGCCGATTGCGTTCAGATTCGCTCCCCGCCTCAGGAGAGGGCCTTCCTCTCCAAGCGATGTTGGCTGGCAGGTCGCGATCCGAGATGGTCGGCCTCTTTCTCGCGCTGCTCGAGCTTATCCGCAACCGGCGAGTCCGTGTGGCGCAGGACAAAGTGGAAGGGGCGATTTATGTTCGGCTTCAGGAGGAGGAATCTCCCTCCACAGGCTCCGCCTTTGAATCGCAAGTGAGTTAACCTATGACAGACTGGACGATCATCCGCCGCTCACTCAGCGCGCGAGCCTTCTCTTCGGTCACCACGGTCATCACCGTCGCCGTCGCCGTGGCCCTGATGCTGGTTTTGCTTACACTACGCGAAGCCGGGAAGCGCGCCTTCGAACGCGGCGTGGGCGACATGCACCTGCTCGTCACCGCAGAAGCCAGCCCCCTGGCCTCGGTGCTTAACTCCGTGTTTTACGCCAGTCCGCCGCGTAACCCCCTCGCTTGGGAGCGGTATGAACAACTGCTCGCCCAAGCCCCGTGGGCGTACACCGTACCGATCCAGATGGGCGATAGTTACATGGGCCAGCCCGTGCTGGCTACCACCTCGGCCTTCTTTGAAAAATTTCGTCCCAATGTCGGCGAGCCCTGGGAACTGGAACAGGGCCGTTATTTCACTCAAGACTTTGAAGTGGTCCTCGGCCACGCCGCCGCGGCGACCACAGGCCTCAAACTCGGCGACAAAATAGTGCTCACCCACGGGACACCTTCCTCGCGAGATTCATCCGGCAGTTTCAGCAGTGGCGGGGCCGCCGAAGAGGCAGCTCATGTCCATGAAGAGTATAGTTATGTTGTAGTCGGTGTTCTAAAGCCCACCGGCGGTGCCCACGACCGTGCATTGATCACTAACCTTGAAAGTACCTGGATCATCCACGCGCACGACCGCATCGAAAAAGAAGAGCGGACCGCGCACGGCGATGAAGCACACCACGACCACCACGACCACGAAGGTCACGACGGCCACGAACATGCACACCAAGTTACCGCTAACGACCTCATCGACTCGGATCGAAAAATTACAGCGGTCTATCTCCGGCTCGTCACTCGCGAAGGATCGCAGATCCCCGCGAATCTCCCACAAGTCTTTGAGACCCTTCGCCGGGACCGCACGCTCAACGTCGCCGCCCCCTTCGATGAAATTCGAAAGCTCGATATCATCGTGGGCAACGTAAATCGGTTGTTCATCGGTGTGGCCGCCGCGGTGATGCTAAGTAGCGGCATCGCCATCATGCTCGCGCTTTACAACTCCATGGACCAACGCAAACGCCAGGTAGCTATCTTCCGCGTGCTCGGTGCCAGCCGCCCCCGCGTCTTCGGTTTGGTCCTCACAGAGTCCGTAGTCCTGGGCTTGGCTGGCGCAGCACTAGGTATCGCCCTCGGGTTGGGTGGGTCGCTCCTCGCCGCAGACGTCCTGAAAGACCGAATTGGTCTGGTTGTCCCCATTGTCATGCCCGCACGCGAACTCCTGGTGGTGTGCCTCGCAACCGTCGCAATCGCGGCGTTGGCGGGGGTCTTGCCCGCCCTTCGTGCCTACCGAACAAGCGTATTTGAGAACCTGCGCCCCACCGATTGAGTAGTATGATCTCTTTCCTCCGCCCCGCACCATTCGAAGCAATCAACTCGTTGTAAACCCATGCGACTATTCTGGATCGTGCTTTCCGTATGTGTCCTCGCCGCGGCGGCGTTTATCTTTATGCCCCCGGCCCAGAATCGGCCCGGGCTCAATGCCAACTCGCCAGCCAAGATTCCGCCTCCGGTGGCGATTGATCCCAACGCGGCGACCGCCACAACTAACGTAAGTCCTTCAGCCCAACCCGCTTCAATCGCACCTGCGACGACGTCGGTATCGCCTTCTTCAATAGCCACCACCGCCCCCACGCCCACATCGTCGCCCAGCGACCCGAGCCAACCAACGTCGCAACCCGCTTCGCAACCCGCTTCGCAAGCCACCGGGCAGCCGCCAGCAGCGCAGCAAGACGCGCTGAGCGCAGCAGCAGTTACTACTAATAGCACTTTACCCACGGAGAAGGCCCTAGCTACCAACGCGGCTTCACCAGATACGGCATCTCCCGAGCTTGTCGAACTTAAGATCGAAGGCTTTACGGTCTCGCCTGGTACGACCGAAGTCAACGCGGATGGCAACCTGCTCGTAGACAAACGCTATGTTATCAAGGGCGATGGATCCAGCGACAAGCCGTACGAAGTTACTTGGGAGATGTTAACAAGTGTCGATGCCGACTTTGATCCGAACGCGGGAAAGAAGAAGATTCCCCAGCGGATCGCCATGCTCCACGAGAAATATATTAAACTCGGCGGTTACGTCGCGTTCCCCATGAACATGCAGAACCCCAAGGAACTCCTGCTTATGCTCAACCAATGGGACGGTTGCTGTATCGGCGTACCCCCCACGCCCTACGACGCAATAGAAGTCTCGCTGGACGCAATCGTAACCGGCGAGGACCGCTTCACCACCACGGGCAGCGTTACCGGCAGGTTCACCGTCAAGCCTTATGTTGTTGGCGACTGGCTCGTGGGCCTCTACGTCATGGACCGTGGCGCTATGAAACCTCGATTCGGCGGCGCGGGCGACAACTGATCTGATCACGCCTCTCTGGCTGATTCCTAGCCCGCCCCACTCTCCTCCGCGAAGCCTTACAACACAATCGATGGCCGCATCCCCGCTCTAATCTTCGAGCGCGGCTTACCTCATTCCAGAAGGCGAGCCCAAAAGCCGCACCCGCAAGCCGCACCCTTAAGACGCACCTCCATGCCGCACCCGCTCGGGCGTTTTCCGCTGGCTCAACCGCTTGACGCGGCAACTTTTTTCACAATCTGCATCGTCAAGGCCCGGCCGTTCCGGGTAACCATAAATGCCGCTCCGCTAGGCGTAAGTCCTTACCTGGCAGCATGTTAGATAACGCTGTCCGATCTACTCGCACCCGCTTATCCCCCGCTTTCTGAAGTAATCAGCCTCAAATTATCTCGCCGCGAAAGCAAAACCGCGTCTATCTTCTTACAGCGTGACGATCGGCGCCCTCGCCCCGCCTGGGTCCCGCGGCTCTGCATCAGAGCGCATCGTGTGTGAATATCTGGAATATTAGTATTATATTATAAAGTGGGTTGTCATGCCAAAGTTTCCAGAAGGCGGCTCAGGCTTCTCCGGTAGCGGGCTTTGGACGGCCCTGCTTCTCACCTCGCTCGGCGCAGCACTAGGCAGCAGCGCAACCGCCCCGATACGAAGCGTGCGTCAAGAATCCACCTCCGCCAGCTCGACAAACAGAGGCCCAAGCTCAGTCAACGCAGCGCCCGCACGCGCGTGGGAGGACCCACTCGGTGCCGCGCAGCAAGCGTTCAATTCATTAACTCTCAAACCTAAAGACTGGGTTGACGCCAGCCCCGCACCGACTGCCAGTCGAACGCCTCCAAGCAGCGATGAAATTCTTGTCTTCGGTGTGCCACTCTCCGGCGATGACAGCCCCGACGGCGAAGAAGATCGGATGCAGCGGCGCGTTGCCGTCACCTCCGCACTCGCGGCGGAAGGCTTCTCGCCGGAGAATTCAGACGAGCTCCTTTTTGCCGAGCTCGATAAGATGTTTGAGAACACCGTCGCCACCAACAAAAACTTTCCTAGGACGGGGCTTGATAGGTTCGTGGTTTTCGAACGTTTCACCCGCAGCGGCGACTCCAAGCCAAAGTCGTGCATCATAAGCTATTTTTCGACGCTGCGCCCTGTCGGTGATTGCCCAGAGGGAAACGTGCAGTTGTTCATGCGCCTCCTCGAAACGTTGCACGCTAAACCTGTTCAAGGAGCTTTCCTTACGTCTAAGCAGAGCTCGGTGAGGGGCGTACTCCTGGCCCAGTACACCTTCAACCTAATTTCCGATGTCAGGGAGGTTGCGAAGCTCCTCGCGGAATCGCACGCACTCGATTTAAACGATAAACTTTCCCGCTACAGAACACACAAAGACAGGCTTCACGATCAACGTACCGGCTATGCCTTGCTTACAGCAGAGGTCGTCAATACAACCGCCACCGGCGACCTACGGATACTCCAAAGAAGTTTCTTCGAGGGGCAGAATGTGGCTGGCCGTGCCGCCCCACTCGCAAGACTCGCTACAGCGGAGTGGCTCGAGGGGCAAGCACACCGAGAGGGCGCGGCTCAGCCCTGGTTGGTAGAGCTCGTTCCTTCAGGGCCTGATATCGTGCTCCCATTAGCAAGCCCTACAACCAACAGGCCGCAGGGACTTGAACCAAACTTATTGCCCCACCGCTTGCTTGGTCCCACTCTCAGTACCGAGATTGCGTTCTCAATCGGCGCGGTCGTTCGTCGCACGCTCGGGTCGGACGCGCGTCTGGGGGCCTTGGTCAAAGAGGAACTTAAGCTGAGGGGAATCAATTTAGACACAACCCCCTCAGAAGTTGCCGTAATCTACGAGCGCGACACGACATACGCGCGTAGTTTCGCCCACGGCCTCCGAAAACCCGGCGAGATACTCGCCGCCGAAAACACCCCCAAGCCAGCGTTCTTCGCCGCGTCACTCGAGTACGACATCGCGTTCCCAACCGTGATCGACGGTCTGCCGATCTCGGCGCCGCGCACCATCATCCCCGAACGCGATGGAGGTTATAAAGGCCGTGCCCCAGTGCCGCTGGGGCAATCTCAACTTGATTACGTTCACCGCGCACTCGCCGCTCGCGCTACCTCCCAGTCAAAGCTCTTCGCTACCGGAATGGCCCCCCTTCGTGCCGTGGTTCTGATCGCGAGTGAACCAGCCGACAAACGCCCCATCATTCAGATGATCCGGCGCCAGTTCCCAAACATGCTGATCATCGCCTGCGATATGCACGCATCGCTGACGGACATCAACGACAGCGCGATCATGCGCAATGTAATTATTGTGTCTCATCTTGGCCTCTCGCCCGATCCCACCCCGGCCGCCGGACGCTCGTCGATTCCTCCGATGCGTACAGCGTACCAAACATCTCTCTTTCAGGCCTGCCGCGACCTGATCAATAATGCACCACTCAAGCCCCCACCGCCGCCACGCGCCTTTGAGATTACCCTCAACGGACCCCGCCAGCTTACATTCCCCGCCCCGGTGCCCTGGCCCGAAACATTCTCCCGCACCTTCGCTCAGCGATTTACTCCGACCGGCGCAATCACGGTGCTGCTCGCGCTCGCGCTTCTCTGTTATACTTATATTATTGCTGACTATTTCCGCTCTAAATTGAGCGGGCTAGCCACGCGACAACCGCTCAAACCAGGCGTGAGCTCCGCTCTGCAACGTAACATATTCTGGAGTAAAGTCTGCTTTGCGATGGGGTCCGCCTTCCAGGTATCCGCGGCGTGGGTCGCCTTTGGATTCTTAACGGCGTTTCGGATGATTCTGCTTCAAATGAGCGTCGCGTTCGTCGCAGCGGTTGCGGGCACGGTTTACTTTAGCTGGCGCCACGCATATCGCAATCAAAGTCGCGACTCGGGCCTTGATTTTCACGGCAGAAAGGTGGAGGTAGACCTCGCCGAACGCATCAGAATCTTCGTAGAC
The DNA here is from genome assembly GCA_964450325.1 of uncultured Phycisphaeraceae bacterium. Lineage (GTDB taxonomy): Bacteria > Planctomycetota > Phycisphaerae > Phycisphaerales > UBA1924 > UBA2402. The sequence continues at coordinate 6,904 of CAYVFW010000147.1, forward strand.
CAAGCACTCTTCGTTGTGAGCTTGCTCTGGCTGGCAACGATCCTTTTCTTTGTTACTATCACGCTGAACAGCGGCGACCGCGGCGAACCTTGGGGATTATTTGACGGCGCGAGCAGTTGGATCAGCGAAATTATCCGGGTGGGCGTGATCGCTTTCGCCGTCTACTTCGCATTCCGCATCCTTACATCAGTCCGGGAACTCGTGAAGCCGTCGCGGGCGGTTCCCGTCCCAAGCAGCGGAAGTCGCGCACGTTCTCTGCGGCGGCGCGTACTTCAATTCATGTCGTGGCGCCGCAAAATAAGTTTATTTGACTGGCTGCCGCGTTTATGCGACTCCACCGGAGTTCGCGTGATCGGGAAACCAGAACCAGACGACGAAACTTTTGTTGATGTTAAAACGCTTCACAGCCAACTCGCCCTTAAGGCCAATCCCAGAGCGTCACTCCCACGAGTACTCGCACTTACAGTCTGCTTCTTTGCACCCGTGTTTTTGCTGCTCTTGCTCTCGGGTAGCCTCGAAAGCCCCTCGCGAGGTGAGGTCGCCCGCTCCCTGTTTAACATAACCATGTTCGGCTCGCTGTTCGGTGTTATCTTTGTCGTCTTCTGCGCTTGGGACGCCTCTCGTTTGAGCAACGCGTACGCGCGCAACATCGCCGTGCATCCTTCGCACTGGCCCGACGAGCGGCTCGATATTCCGGCCAACGGTCCCGGTCCAGATATTATGTCGTCGCTCAAAGATGTCGAATCCATCGCCGCGTTAACCCGCCACGTCAATCGGTTGATTTATCTTCCAGTTCTGCTGCTCCTGGCCTCGGCACTCGCGTGGCATACAGCCATCGACGCCTGGAACTGGACGTGGCCCCTCGGAGCGGTATTCGCGACGCTGATGGCAATCCCGCTCATGGCTGGCCACACCCTTCGCATGTCCGCCGAGTTCGCGCGCAACCGAGAACTGCGCGGGTTAAGAGAGCGACTGCCAAAGTACCGCGAGCGATGGAGCACCGAAGACATGACAACTCTCAAGGAGATTAAAGTTTTGTTCGGCTCCGGTCAAGAGGGATATTACATCGAAGAGGTCTACGGCCACGGTGACACCGTTAAGCACGTACCCTTCCACCAGCTGCCAGCCGTCGCCGGAATCCTGCAAAACAC